>JBNKMQ010000041.1:0-1758 GCA_050293225.1 Sedimenticolaceae bacterium | reverse complement strand
CGCTCCACCCGCATCCCCGGCAGCGACCACAAGCAGGTGCGCAAAGCGGTCGAGCTGCTGCGCATGATCACCGACGGGGAAAGCTTCAAACCGCCAAAACAGGCGGTAGTCATCGGCGGCGGTAACGTGGCAATGGATATTGCCCGCAGCCTGGCACGTCAGCAAAAGCAGCAATTCGGCGAGGTGAAGATCACGGTCACCGCGCTGGAGGACATGGCTCACTTCCTGGCCGATCCAACAGAGGTCAAAGAGTGCGATGAGGAGGGAATCGAGATTATCGATGCCCGGGGCCCACAGGAGTGCGTGATTGAAAAGGGTAAACTCAAGGGGCTGAGGACCTGGAAAGTTCGCTCCATTTTTGATGAGCAGGGTCGCTTCGCTCCCGCCTACGACGAGAACGATGAGCTGATCCATGAAGGGGAGATGGTGATCGAGGCCATCGGTCAGATGTCAGACGTCAATCTGCTGGGCGAAACCCTGACCGAATCCCTGGAGTGGAACCGGGGCCGTCTCAAAGTGGATGCAAACGGCAGAACATCGGCCGAGTGGCTGTGGGCGGCCGGCGACTGCGTCAATGGTCCCGATGTGGTGCATGCTGTGGCAGACGGTCACCGAGTGGCTGCCAGCATCGAGGCCTGGTTGGATGAGAAAATGGGAGTCAGTGCATGAAAGAGGGTCACGGCAGTGGTTACGAACAGCTGCAATCGAAAAAGACGTTGAGTGAAATTCTGGCAGTGGCTCTCGATTTTGAGAAAACTGCCAGAGACTTCTACACCGCACTGATCCCCAAGGTCAGCAAACAACTCCGCTATCTGGTCGAAGAACTGGCCGAAGAGGAACAGCGCCACTATGACCTGTTCAGCGAATTGAAGGGACGTCCCGATCTGGAACAACAGGTCGATAAGCTGGTCGATGTGCCAGCCAGCGATAAGCGTTTCTCCGATGCCGTTTTGCTCCCCGACCTGGGAGAGAATCCTGATGACCAAGCGGTACTGCAATACGCCCTTGGCCGTGAGCACGCCGCCATGGAACAGTACCAATCACTGGCTCAGAGCACCCCCGATGGCCCCATCAAGGAACTCTTCACCTACCTCGCCAATGAGGAGACGCTACACAAGAACCAGCTGGAGAAGATCTACTACGAGACGGTGCACAGCGGGGGGGTCTAACCGCCGGTCCCGCAAAATCGTCTGATCTGTCGTGCCTGTTCACCCTGATGCCATCGCGAACCTACTAACCAGGTCACGCTTATAGCCCAGAGTGTATTAATATCTATAGCCTGGTTAGTACTTTTCTCACAACACACTTGATCCCGCAGACAAAAAAAACCGCGCGCCTTACGGTCACGCGGTCAGTGGAAGTTTAATACAAATCCACCTTAAGGGAACATCCTGTTCCCTTAACTTGTTGTCATGTCCTTAGAGTTTGTTACTATGACAGTGAGTACAGTTCACCATCTCTCCCTGCGAGATTTGAACCGTCCTGCCTTCGTTGCTCAAGGTCCGATCAACAGCAGCACGTGACAATACTGTGCCTTCGCCGTTGCGGCCGTGACAGGCACGACATGCATCGCGATCGCGCTCAGCCAGGTCTTCATGTCCACCGTTGGAGAAACGGGTATCACCCACTGGATGCATACCGTGCGGACCGCCCAGGGTTGAACCCAGATCACCTTCATGGCAGGTACTGCACTCGCTAATCACGCCCTTGTGGCCCTGTTGCTGGGTCGCTGCAACGTTATCGTTTGCCAAGTCGTTC
>JBNKMQ010000040.1:0-1785 GCA_050293225.1 Sedimenticolaceae bacterium | reverse complement strand
AAATGAAGAGATCGCCATGGATGAAGAGGTCGCCACCACAATGAAGCTGTTGTTGAACCGTAGCGGTGCCCTGCAGATCGGTCCGGAGACAGAGCATCCTCTGCCTGAAGAGGTCTCGAAACGATTTGGCTTCAAATCTTTTATGTCTGTCGCCCTCTATCCCAAGGTGGGTAAGCCATGGCAATTTGGTGTGCAACAGTGTTCCTACGCCCGTGTCTGGACCGAAGCAGAAGAACAGATGCTGGAAGATATCGGCCGGAGAGTCGGTGACGGACTGACCAGTCTGCTGGTACAGCGCAACATGCGTGAGAGCCAACGCCAACTGGTCGAGGCCCAGCGTCTCGCTCTCCTTGGCAACTGGGAACTCGATCTGATCAATGACAAACTATTCTGGTCGGACGAAATATTCCGCATTTTTGAAATCGACAAGGAAAAATTCGGTGCCTCCTACGAAGCATTTATCAGCGCGGTCCACCCGGATGATAGGGAAAAGGTCAACACCGCCTATACAGAGTCACTCAACAACATGCAGCCATATAACATTACCCACCGCCTGTTGATGAAGGATGGACGGGTCAAATATGTCAGCGAGCAGTGCGAAAGTTATTTTGACGCCGTCGGCAAACCAATACGCTCCGTCGGCACAGTGCAGGATATCACCGAACACAAACTGAGAGAGGATGAACTGACACAATACCGAGACCACCTTGAGGAACTGGTACGTGACCGTACCGCCGAGTTGCGCCTGTCACGCGACGCGGCAGAAGCGGCCAATAAGGCGAAGAGCACTTTCCTCGCCAATATGAGCCATGAACTACGCACCCCGCTTAACGCCATTATTGGTTTCTCTCAACTGATGGACCAGGATCCAGGCCTAAGTGCCGGGCAACGGGCAAACATTGAGATCATCAATCAAAGCGGGGAACATCTGTTAAAACTTATCAACGATGTGTTAGAGATCGCCAAGATCGAAGCCGGCAAGGTACAACTTGAGATCGCCTCCTTCGATCTGCACGGGATGGCACGCGAAGTAAGCGACATGATGAAGCTGCGGGCGCTACAGAAGGGTTTGCAGCTGGAATACAACCAGTCACCTGAGTTACCCCGCTTCATCAAGGGCGACGAAGCGAGGATGCGACAGATTCTGGTCAATCTGTTGGGCAATGCGGTGAAATTCACTGATCATGGCTCGGTAACAATGCGCTTGGGTGTCAAAGATAATGCCCATCATCACCTGCTGATTGAGGTTGAGGATACCGGACCCGGGATAAGCGATGCAGACCGGCAACTCCTGTTTAAACCATTTGTGCAGCTGGCTTCAGGGATGATGCAAGGGGGAACTGGTCTGGGACTCTCTATCGTACGCCAGTTCGTTCAACTGATGGCAGGCAGTGTCTCTGTGGAGAGTACACCAGGTAAGGGATCGCTGTTCCGCGTCGATCTGCCGCTGGAAGAGTCCAGGCAGGAGGAGGTGACTAGCCTCAGCAGTATGGGGCATGGCGAAGTGATTGGTCTTGCGCCAGGGCAGACAGCCTACCGAATACTCATTGCCGAGGATCATCGCGACAACCAACTGCTACTGAGCAAACTGATGACCGATCTTGGCCTGGAGGTCAAGGTGGCGCAGAATGGCCTGGAGTGTATACAGATCTTTGAACAGTGGCAGCCGGATCTGATCTGGATGGACAGGCGCATGCCGGTTATGGGTGGCCTGGAGGCCACCCAGCGTATCCGTCAGTTACCCTCAGGCGATAGGGTAAAGATTGTTGCCGTCACCGCCTCCGC
>JBNKMQ010000039.1:0-2236 GCA_050293225.1 Sedimenticolaceae bacterium | reverse complement strand
GCCTGAAACGCTGCCTGAGCGTGAAGGTTGGGTTGATCGTGCGCGTCTGTATGATTTTTCCGGCCGCAGCCGAAAACCACAGATGGCGTTGGCGGCAAACTTTGGTTTTGAAGACTATGCCCAGCCGGCGGGTGGCTGCTGTTTCCTGACTGACGCCCAATACTCGGTAAAACTGGCTGACCTGTGGCAGGCTCGCGGCGATAAGCAGTATGAGATGGATGACATCATGTTGCTAAAAGTCGGGCGTCATATCCGCCCTGCTCCTGGCTACAAGCTGATCATCTCGCGCGAGGAGGGGGAAGGGAATTTTCTGCGCGGCTATCGACACCAGTATGCACACCTGACAACCGTCAGCCATCCTGGACCATTGGCGCTGATCGACGGCCAGTTCGATGACCAGGAGTTACAGCTGGCTGCTCGCCTGGTGGCCCGGTATAGCCAGGGTCGGAGTGCAGAGCAGGTGACTCTTGAATTCACCGATATCGATGGTCAAGCTCGGGAGTTGACGGTAAAGCCGTTACCCGCCCATGAAATTCCCAAGGAGTGGGTGTTGTGAGCCGACGCATCGTCGACTGTCGTCGGCTGCTTTGTCCGATGCCGGTGATCCGGGTGCAATCGGCCGTAGAAGATCTACCCGAGGGGACAGTGGTCGAGGCGGTCTGTACCGATCCGGGTGCCTTGTCCGATATACCTGCCTGGTCGAGGATCAACGGCCATCGGGTGGTTGAAACCCGTAGTGAGGCGGGCGAATATTTCGTGGTGGTCGAAGTTGGTCCGAAGGATTTGTCATGAGTTCACCAGAAAATGCCAAGGATAAGCGCTATCGCGTCAGTCGCCAGTCGGCTCTGGTCGGTGCAGCAGTCAATTCGGTGTTGGCGGTTTCAAAGATCCTGTTCGGCTGGCTGGGACAGTCTCAGTCATTGGTGGCGGATGGAGTCCACTCGCTGTCGGATCTGTTGACAGACGCCCTGGTTTTCTTCGCGGCGAGTCATGCCAGAGAGGAGCCGGACCAAGCGCACCCTTACGGGCATGGCCGATTCGAGACGGTCGGTACGATGGTCTTGGGGGGTATTTTGATTGCCGTGGGTTTGGGCATCATGTGGGATGCGGGCGAACGCCTGTTTGTCCCAGATGAGCTGAAACATCCAGAGGCCTATACCCTCTATATTGCACTCTTCTCCATCCTGGCCAATGAAGGACTCTTCTTTTATACACGCTATCTAGCCAATCAGGTCAACTCTGATCTGCTGCGCGCAAATGCCTGGCATCATCGCAGCGATTCGGTCTCCTCGGTGGTGGTATTGGTGGGTATCGGCGGTACCATGCTGGGCTTGCCCTATCTGGACGCCATCGCGGCTGTATTGGTCGGTGTGATGGTGATACAGATTGGCTGGAACCTGGGATGGGGCGCCATTCAGGAGTTGGCGGATACCGGCCTGGAGAAGGAGCATCTGGACAAAATCCGCGAAGTGATTGCCAATGTTTCTGGGGTCAACAGTGTGCATATGTTGCGAACCCGGCGTCTGGGTGGTCATGCCCTGGCGGATGTGCATGTGCAGGTCGATCCCTGGCTGAGTGTCTCCGAGGGGCATCATATCGCTGAGGTAGTGCAATATGGATTGATTGCTAAGGTCGAGGTGTTGGAAGATGTGACCGTACACATTGATCCTGAAGACGACGAGGAGGGTCCCTCCTGTGCCGGTCTGCCCCTGAGGGGTAAGGCGGAGGAGCTGCTGGACGATCTCTGGTCGCATATCGCCTGTTACGAGGAACGCCGGCGCCTGGTGTTGCATTACCTCTCTGGCAGAATCGATGTGGATATCTACCTGCCCCTGGTCTGCCATTATTCGAAACAGGAGGCTGGTGAACTGCAGCATGCCTATCAACAGGCGCTATCGGATTCCGAGATCTTTCGCTGTGTGCGCATCTGGTTTGGCTAGCACTATTATAGTGCGCGTTGACCGTCGGTATGATTCAATTTGGTGCGTGCTGGCTTGATCATACTTGGGTGAGTAAAAAGCCGATGTGGTTTGCTGATCGATTAAATTGGTACCGAGTGTTTGGTTTTAAGGGAGTTTATGCAGCTAACCCCCTTTTTTATTTGGATATTTTTTCATAAATTCATTCGGCATTGACATATGGTCCTGGTGCCGTTTTGAGTGAAGTTTACGTGGCATGAAACATGCAATCATGCGTTTTCTAAAGCGTCTGGTATAGTTTCCCGGCCGCCAAAGCT
>JBNKMQ010000038.1:0-3051 GCA_050293225.1 Sedimenticolaceae bacterium | reverse complement strand
CCCATCCCCACTTCAATTTCGAATACGCCAAGGGCTACTACGCCAGGATCAATGGCGACAAGCTGAGCGGCCGGGTCACCCGGCTCTTCGTCACCCCACTGGTTCGCGCCCTCAGACTGATGGTCGGCCCGCTCGACTATCTGGAGTATATGGACAGCTTTCTCTATCCCCTCTCGGGAGAGTTCGCCATGACCCGGGATCTTGCGTCCCAGGTCAGAATCCCCAGCGACTGGGGGCTGGAAGTGGGCCTTCTCTCCGAGGTCTATCGCAACATCTCACACCACCAGATCTGTCAGGTCGACATTGCCGACCAGTACGATCACAAACACCAGGACCTCTCAGCGGAAGACCGCCAGGGTGGCCTGGCCAAGATGAGCCGGGATATCGCCAAATCCTTCTATCGCAAGCTGGCCACCGAAGGCATCCAGATGAACCAGGCCTTCTTCCGCAGCCTCAAAGCGGCCTATCTGCGTATGGCTTTGGATATGGTGGAGCGCTACTACCACGACGCCAAGATCAACGCCCTCAGTTTCAATCGCCATGCCGAAGAGGAGGCGATCGAGGTCTTTCAGCAGAGTGTGGTGGAAGCGGGTCAGGCCTTTCTCGAAAATCCGTTGGAGGCCCCCTTCATCCCCAACTGGAAGCGGGTGCTCTCGGCAATGCCAGACTTCACCGATCGACTCTATCGAGCAGTGGAAGAAGATAGCGCTTCGAGCTGATGAGGTCGCTGTCTATTTAGGCATCAGCCAGACTGACTGATAGGGCCGCATCCTCAGCCCCTGGCTGTCGATGTCGGGGACGATCTGATGCAGGGCATCGAACCAGCGCGCATCATTACCGCCCAGATCTGTCAGATCCAGGGAGACCGAATCACCAGAGACATTATGGATCGAGTAGATCCGCTGCTCCCCATCGAGGCTGACCCGCTCCACAGCAAAGATACCGGCCGGCATCTCCAACACCCTCTGCGACGCATCGGGATGAAACGCCTTCACCACTCGGCGTACCCGCAGGCGCCGGATATATTCGGGAAAGACCTGTCCGGCATCGGTCAAGGGCATATCCACCAGGCGTTCCAGCTCAGAGCCATCCCATTTTCTGCGGTTGATGCTGCGGGTCATGCCGGTACGCTCCACCCCCAGGGGATCGTTGGGTGTCGCCCCCAGTGAGTTGAAGTAGACCGCCGGTATGCCTTTCAGGGAAAGAGGGATGGTCTGGGACAACATAAAGCGCGAGATATGCCAGGGGTCATCGTCATCCATCGCAAAGGCATCAAAGTAGCTGATATTGAGTTCATAGGGACGATCCTTCCCCTCCGCGGTCGCCCGCATGGAGACATAGCCCCCCCGCTCACGCATGATATCGAGCATGGCGTGGACCTCTTCATCCGGCACAAGCCCCTCCAGGGCACGCAATCCCACCCCGTCGTGGGAGGCGGTGAAATTAAGATAGGTACATCCCGGCGGCATCTGCTCCGCTTCCAGGGACTTGGCCCAGGGGGTCAGATAGTCGGTGGTCTCGCGCAGGATGGCGTGCAGGATCAGCGGCGGCAGGCTGAACTGGTAGATCATGTTGGCCTCATCGCCATCCGCAAAATAGCTGATGTTCTCCTGGTGGGGCACATTGGTCTCGGTCAGCAGGATCGCCCCCGGCTCCAGCACTTCGATCAGGGTGCGGAAGAGCTTCACCACCTCATGGGTCTGGGGCAAATGGATACAGCTGGTGCCGATCTCCTTCCACAGAAAGGCCACCGCATCCAATCTCACTGCTCTCGCGCCACGTCGAATGTAGTCAAGCAGAATATCGATAAACTCGAACAGCACATCGGGATTGGCGTAGTTGAGATCGATCTGGTCGTTACTGAAGGTGGCCCAGACATGGCGCATGCCGCGAGGGGTGCGCACCCGGCTCAGCAGGGGGGAGCTGCGGGGACGCACCACCATCGAGAGGTTCTCTTCCGGGTCCACCTCAATGACATAGTCCCTACCCGGCTTCTCGTTATGCACGAAGTTGACGAACCAGAGGTGCTCCCGTGACATATGGTTGAGCACCAGGTCGAACAGCAGGGAGAAGTTCTCCCGCAACGCCTCGATATCCTCCCAATCACCCAGTTGCGTATTTACTGCACGAAAATCGGAGACGGAAAAGCCGTCATCAGAGCTGAAGGGGAAAAACGGCAGGATGTGGACCAGGCTGAAGACACCCAAAAGACGGCGATCGAGAAAGGTCTTGAGGGAACACAGCGGGGTCATCCCTGGATACTGCACACTGTCACCATAGGTGATCAGCACACTGTCCGTCTCATCCCAGCGGGGGGTCTCCAGTCGGGTACCCTGTCGCAACTCAATGTGGTGATTGATGAGCTGATGCAAGCGAGGCAACAGTGCTGCCGCCTGGTCCGCTCCATAGAGCTTGGCCAGGTGATCCTTCAGTCTTTGATCCAGGTCTGATTCGGTCATTCCGACTCTCCAAGACTGCCGACCCGATTTACCTCAGCGATCAAAAGACCCAACCTGGCAAACAATATCTAGCGGTCCGATAAATTAACTAAATTAATGGCAATTACCTATCTACAGGGCCTCCGCCAATAGGTAATAAGATCTGACTATATTCAATATCCCTTAAGTATATAAGTGTTGATCCAGATCAACACCCCGGGGAAAAGGGCGGATATTCCCTGCTAATTTTAAACCTATAAAAGCAAAAAACTCGAAACCACATTGATACCGCCAAAGGAGAGAGAGATGAGAACTGAAACCCGACAGACAAAAAGCCCGCCAAGCGTGTTGGAATCCTTCCTCACCATGCAGGTTGAAGGAAGCGTGATCGCCCTCGATAGCCATGGTCATCTGGTCGATTTCGATGACTGGAGCAAGGCCGTTACTGAGCAGATGGCAGCGGATGATGGCGTAACCTTGACTGACGATCACTGGAGACTGATTGAGTTCCTGCATCGTTTCTATAAAACCTACGAGATTGCCCCGGAAATCCCGATCCTCTCGCGCAACCTCTGCAAAGACCAGCACGACTGCCGCTGGACCAAGAGATACA
>JBNKMQ010000037.1:0-2831 GCA_050293225.1 Sedimenticolaceae bacterium | reverse complement strand
GTCAGAAAGGAGATCTTCCGCATCCATTTCGCCAAGCGCGGACATGAAACCGAACAATTCGATCTGGAGCAACTTCAGGCCGCCAGCGAAGGCTTCGCTGGCGCTGAGATCGAGCAGGCCGTGGTTGCCGCCCTCTACGCCTCATACGCCGCTCAAGAAACCCTTAACACCGAGCATATCCAGACCGAGGTGGAGCAGACCAAACCGCTCTCTGTACTGATGGCGGAGAAGATCGCCTATCTTCGGGCCTGGGCCGCAAGTCGAACTGTATCGGCCTGAGCCTTCAAAAAGCCGTTTTCTGACTGAGAGCGTGGCTACTGATTAGGATAGATAGTGACCTGAATGCGCTGGTTGAGCCGAGCGATTCGGTTCCATTGCCCAGCGGTCTTAACCTCGTATGAACCGGGGTAGGGTACGAACGGATCTGCATAGCCGCTGCTGAACAACAGGATATCCACATCACCACCGCTTCCACCGCTTCGCGCCAACTCCACATTCAGGTAATTGGCAAAAGAGACCGATTGGTCATTCCGCCAGGTTTCGTTGCCTTTAACCTCGGCGGCAAACAGACAGTCGCCGATATCGAGGTCGGGTTTTGCCAATTTATATCCCCCTTCCCCCCTCTTTTCGAGACAGAAATTACCGTAATGGGTTCTCAACTCCATCGTGCCTAGGAATCCAGCCTGTTTCAGCTCTTCCACCAGTTCCGATAACCAAAGCGCCCGCTCATCACTGAACGGTATCTCCCCATAATTAAAACCGCTGCCCTGGTTGGCTGCCCACTCCAGCAGTCCGAGTGGCAATGAAGCATCGCCGCTACTAACAAAAGCATCTCCGGCTATTGCCTGATCCAGCTGATCGCTCAGCAGGGTGATTTTTTCATCCTGCGCTGCAAGTTGTTGGCTGATCTCGCTTCCCCACTTAGCGCTCACCGGACCGATACCTCCCGGCTCGGTCATAAAGAGGTAGTAGAGTGACGCCAGGACAACGAATGTCATCACGATGGTGAGCCAGGCACCAAACTGGATTCTTCGCATCTGTTGCGCAGTATCCTCTTGATGAGTCTCCAGTTGAAAGAGTTCAGCGTGCAACTCCGAGAAGTACTTATCGAGCCGTTCCTGCAGACGCTCCTCGGCTTGGCTGACTTCACGCCGCAGCGAGCGTTTAATGAGATCGTTGCCCGAGAGATCCTCTTGCATGCTATCCAGCGGCAAACTGACCGTCTCCACTGAAGCTGCTTTCGCCGCTTCACCCCCGTGAATGGGACGGACATTGTCGGGACGGCGCAGACGAACGTCCTCGCTGAGGTCTTCATCATGAAACTCGTGCGCCAGGGACTCCTGGTCCGGCATCAGGTGCAATGAGTGGAGCACATCTTCCAGGTCCTGCGGCTGCGGCTGTTTCGGCAGTATACCGACAGCGCCTAATGCCCTGGCTTGGCTGAGAGCCACCCCGCCAGCCTTCGAGGTATACATCATGATGGGAATCAGGGCAGTATGGGGATTGGACTTGATGACCTTGAGGGCCTGAAATCCATCCATGCCAGGCATCTCGTAGTCCATGAAAATAGCATCAGGTGCCTGCTCGTAGAGATAGTCGATCGCCGCTGCCGCCGACTCCCGTGTATCCACCAGAATGCCGTACTGCGTCAATTTGCCCGAAAGCACCTGACGTGCTGTTTTCGAATCGTCGACGATAAGTGCGCGCTTTGCCATGTTTTCTCCGGATTACCTGCAGCTTCGGATTCCCTACGCTTTACATGTATGCAACGATGGCGTGAAACCCTGATAATCTATTAAACACCATATCCGACACAAACAACGAGAGGAATTCACTCCATGGTAGCGCTGATTCAAGAAAAGTGTGAAGCCTGTCGCGTAGACGCCCCCAAAGTAAGCGATGAGGAGCTGGCCGAACTGATTCGCGCTATCCCGGACTGGAACATAGAGGTCCGCGAAGGCATCATGCAACTGGAAAAGAGTTTCACCTTCAAGAACTTTGCTGATGCCCTTGCCTTCACCAACCAGGTTGGCGAACTGGCAGAGAGCGAAGGTCACCATCCCTCGATTATGACTGAATGGGGTAAAACCACAGTGACATGGTGGTCGCACAAAATCAAGGGCCTCCATCGCAATGACTTCATCATGTCAGCGAAAACCGACCAGCTTTTCGCCAAGACTGAGTAGCGCCAGCCCCACTTCTGGCTACACAAAAACAAAAAACGCCACGCCGGTAACCGGGGTGGCGTTATTTCACTCGGCAGCCGTATGGACTGCCGGGTGATCATAATCGACGAATAGTCTATCCGATCAGGAGAGCACGTCCTTCATCTCCTGCTCCTTTTTCTGCCGGTGCAGCTCAATCTCCGCCTGGCGGCGCATCTCCAGGACTTCCTTGCGCTCCTCGATCCGTTTGTCTATGGCGCCCTCTTTCACGGGGATGGTCACCTCACCGAACAATACCTGCTTCAGTAAGCGGGTACCGAATTGCATGAGGGCCAGATCTTGCTTCTCCATGGTCTCGTAAAAGCTCTCATCCATATCGTAGGAGGCCTTGAACGAATCGGTCATGACAAAGCGACGCAGACGATCCACATCGTAAGAGCACATAAAGAAAAACTGCAGGCTCGTGTCTGAAGGACGACCAATGGAAGGACCAGCAGACTTTTTCTTCAGCATCAGTTGCAGCCATTCCCGGTTGATCTGGTCGTAGACCTCGACCTCCTGCTCGCGACGGTAGTCGTCGACGGCGATCTCACGATCCTCCTCATGACCTTTGCAATGATCCTCACGAATCAGAAAATAGCGTGCCTCGTCCTCGCTGGAACCAGC
>JBNKMQ010000036.1:0-10067 GCA_050293225.1 Sedimenticolaceae bacterium | reverse complement strand
GCTCTTCCAGTGTGTGGCACCAGGGCGAGTTTGACCGGTGGGTTATGTTTTCTGGCAAGGAGGAAGCATGATTCGTAAGCTGTCTCTGGCAGTGGCTGTTGCAACAGCCCTATCACCCGTGGGCGCCTGGGCGTTAGGATTGGGCGAAATACGACCCAATTCGGCTCTCAACCAAAGATTTAACGCCGAGATCGATCTGCTTTCCGTTAGTCAGGAAGAGGTTCAGGATCTTCGTATCAGTCTGGCTTCTGATGATGCCTTTGAAAAAGCCGGTATCGAACGGCTTTTTCTACTTTCCGGCCTCAAGTTCAAGCCGATGATGACAGCTACCGGGAAGCCGATAGTTCAAGTCACCAGTGAGGATCCGATCAGAGAGCCCTTCCTCAATTTCTTGCTGGAAGTCAATTGGCCCAAGGGTCGTTTGGTACGTGAATACACGGTACTGCTTGATCCACCAGTCACTATTAATCGTGCACCTGAGCCGGTCAGTTCGCCCAGAGTGAGAACCGCTCCGGCGCGTCAGGTGACTCGTGCACCGGCTCGTCAGACACAGTCGGCTCCCGCTTATGTGCCAGCTGGCGGCAGAGAATATGGCCCTGTCAGGCCGAATGACAATCTCTGGACCATTGCCAAGGGCATGCAGCAGCAGAACGAATCTGTCGAGCAGGTGATGATGGCGCTGCAGAGATATAACCCCGATGCCTTCATCAACAACAATGTGAATAATCTGAAGGTAGGCAAGGTGTTGCGGTTGCCGGAGGGAGCTGATGTGACATCGCTCTCCCGTACCCAGGCGCGAAATGAATTTATGGCTCAGACCCAGGCCTGGAAAAGTGGTAAGCCTGTTGCATCTGGAACAGCCCCTGAATCGTCCGCAACCGAAAAGGCGAGCACAAAAGATCGTCTCAAGTTGGTTTCACCCAAACCGGACGCCGGTGAAGCCATGTCCCGCGAAGGCAAGGCTGACGATGCAGAGATGGGTCGTCTCCAACAGGAGATCCTGTTGGTAAGGGAGTCTAATGAGAGCGCGCTCCAAGAGAACGATGCCCTGCGCAATCGAGTGAGTGAGCTTGAGAAGCAGATCGAAGATATCCAGCGACTGGTCACCCTGAAGAGTGATGAGTTGGCGGATATGCAGGCGGCACAGCAGATCGCCTCGGACAAGATAGAGGAGGCCCAGACTGCTGAGCCAGTTGTTGCTCCCGAAGAGACTGCCCCTCAAGCTGAGCAAGAGCAAGAGCAAGAGCAAGAGCAAGAGGTCACCTCAACACCAGCCGAAGAAGCACCTGTTGTTCCCGTTCCCGAAGGTACGGTCGTCGAAGAGACGAATATCGAAGAGGTAATCGCCGAGACTCAGACTCAGGAGCAGGTTGAAGAGGCGCCAGCTGCAGAACAACCACAAGTTGCGCAGACGCCCCCAGAGCAAGCGCCTGTTGCTGAAGCTCCAGCAAAACCGGCACCGGTGACAACTGCACCGGCTAACTTCCCTGAAAAGAAGGTCAGCTACTTTGGTGGCCTGGGTGGCAGTGCCACCAAGATGGGTATTATCGGTGGTGTGGCGGCACTTCTGCTGGGCCTTCTTTGGATGCTGATGCGCCGACGCAAAGAGGCCGAGGCCGAATTTGCTGAGAGTATTCTTGTCTCGCCGGATAGTGAAGTTGTAGCTTCGGGTAAAGTCGACACCGATTCACTCAACGAGCCTACTGATGAGACCTCGTTCATGAGTGATTTCTCTCCCAGCGATATCGACGCGCTGCAGGATGAGACCGGTGAGGTCGATCCTCTCTCTGAGGCTGATGTCTACATCGCCTATGGTCGCTACCAGCAGGCAGAAGAGCTGATCAAACAGGCGATCGAGAAGTTCCCGGAGCGTGAAGAGCTCAAGCATAAGCTGCTTGAGATCTACTTCTCTGCCAAGAAGGGCGGTGAATTCACCAGTCTGGCGGAGAGCCTGCACAATGATGGTTTGCAAGCCAGCAATCCTGATGCCTGGTCAAAGATTGTCTCCATGGGTAAAGAGCTCAATCCTGGCCACGCACTCTTTGCGGCGGCGGCAGGTGCGGCAGGTATGGCGCTCTCTTCTGATGATGATGAGCTGGACGATCTCGGTCTCGACCTCGAATCGGCATTGTCTGAGACGGTTGAAGAGAACGTGCCCCAGGAGTCTCTCGATAGTGATGAGATAGACTCCATGGATCTGAGTGGATTGGACAATCTGGATGAGATGGATTCTGAGAGCCTTGAGGCTGATATCTCTCTCGATTCCGAAATCCTCGATAAGATGGAGTCGGGTGCCGAGGATGTCGAGGAGAGTCTCGATATCGATCTGGGTGACCTCGAGTCTGAACTGGAGAGTGGCGTTGCTGCTCTGGATGAGGCTGAATCAGAGATCAATGATGCCGCGGGATTCGAAGATTCCGAAACTCTGGATAGCATGGATCTGGAGAGCATCGAACAGGAACTGGAGAGTCTCTCTGAGGATCTCGACAGCGAGAATGCTGAGCCCCTGGAGTTGCCAGATGCCGACAGCCATGAGATCTCTATGGATCTGGATTCCACCGATGAGGTCACAACCAAACTGGATCTGGCCAGAGCCTATATCGATATGGGCGACAATGAGGGAGCCAAGAGCATCCTGGAAGAGGTCGTCAGCGAAGGCAGTGAGCAGCAGCAGAAGGAAGCTAAGGAGCTGATGAATAATATCGGCGCATAAGAGTTTCTCTAGTTGATAATAGGGGCGCACTTTGTGTGCCCCTTTTTTATTGTTGTAAACAGTGGCTGAATGGGATCATCACCAGAGTGTCTATTCCCGTTGTAAAGGCAGAGAAGTCTCACAAGCCTATCTGTGTTTCTTGAATACTGTGGTTCGTAAATGAAGATTGCTTTAGGTATTGAGTATGACGGCAGCGCCTTCCATGGTTGGCAATACCAGGGTGATGTACGCAGTGTGCAGGAGACCCTGGAACAGGCCCTCTCAACGGTGGCTGACCATACGGTAAACGTACATTGTGCCGGACGTACCGATACCGGAGTGCATGCGACTGGACAGGTGGTTCACTTCGAGACCGAGGCCCTTCGATCGGAACGCTCCTGGATACTCGGCAGCAATAGCAATCTTCCTGATGATGTGAGTGTATCCTGGGCGAGAGAGATGCCGGATGCCTTCCATGCACGCTTTTCGGCCATCGGTCGCCACTACTGCTATCAGATCATCAACCGGAAATATCGCTCGGCTTTGTGGCGCAACAGGGCGGTCTGGATACACCATCCCCTGGATGAGGCCCGCATGCAGCAGGCGGCTCAGTACCTGGTGGGCACCCACGACTTCTCCTCCTATCGGGCGCTGGCTTGTCAGGCCAAACACCCGGTCAGGACAATCCACAGTCTGCAAGTGAGCCGGGAGGGAGAGATGGTAGCGATATCGGTGCATGCCAACGCCTTTCTTCATCACATGGTCAGGAACATCGCGGGTGTTCTCATCGCTATCGGCAAGGGGGAGCAGCCGGTCAGCTGGAGTCAAAAGGTGCTTGACCTCAAAGACCGTACTTTGGGGGGGGTGACTGCGCCGCCACAGGGTCTCAGTCTCACGCATGTGGACTACCCGCAAGAGTTCGGTCTGGATTGAATAAATATGCAGATTGAAGGGTGATATTTTCAGGTAGATAGTGTCCAAGAATGGCATCCATCGACGCCTTGCTGTATCTTTTCCAGGTTTATGAGAACCCGTATTAAAATCTGTGGTATTACCCGGGTGGAGGATGGACTGGAGGCGGTGCGCCTGGGTGCCGACGCCATCGGTCTGGTCTTCTATCCGCCCAGTCCCCGAGCTGTTACCATCGAACAGGCGCAGGTCATTACCGCGCAGCTGCCGCCGTTTGTCACCGTAGTCGGGCTGTTTGTGAATGAGACCCGGGAACGCATCGAGCAGGCGGTGCAGCAGGTACCTCTCGATCTGTTGCAGTTTCATGGAGATGAATCCCCCTCGGCGTGCAGCGGCTTTCACCGTCCTTGGATCAAGGCGATCCGCATGCGGGATGATATCGATCTGCTTGCGGTTGAGCAGGAGTTTTCTGAAGCTGCTGGACTACTGCTCGACACCTATAGAAAAGGGGTGCCGGGTGGGACAGGCGCCGCCTTCGAATGGCAGAGGATCCCTACCGAGATGAGATCGCGGATCATCCTGGCTGGCGGACTCGAGCCGGAAAATGTAGAAGAGGCAATCAGTCAGATACACCCCTACGCTGTGGATGTAAGCGGTGGGGTGGAAGCGGCCAAAGACATCAAAGATGGCGCTAAAATAGCGGCCTTCATTGCTGGAGTTAATCGTGTCGACAACAAGTGAAAAGATAATCGGATCCCTACCGGACGCCCGCGGCCATTTCGGTCCCTATGGCGGGCTGTTCGTCTCCGAGACCCTGATGGAGCCACTGGAGGAGCTACGGCTCGCCTATGAGCGCTACATGCAGGATGAGGAATTCCTGCGTGAATTGGATGAGGATCTGGCCAACTATGTGGGACGTCCTTCGCCGATCTACCATGCGCGTCGCTGGAGTAGAGAACTGGGTGGTGCTCAGATATACCTGAAACGGGAAGATCTGAACCACACCGGTGCCCATAAGGTGAACAATACCATCGGCCAGGCGCTGCTCGCCCGCCGCATGGGCAAGACCCGGATCATTGCCGAAACCGGCGCCGGTCAGCATGGCGTGGCGTCTGCCACAGTCGCAGCTCGCCTGGGTCTCGAGTGCGTGGTCTACATGGGCGAAGTGGATATCGCCCGCCAGGAGGCCAACGTCTATCGCATGCGCCTGTTGGGCGCCGAAGTCCGATCGGTCAGCTCCGGTTCCAAGACCCTAAAGGATGCCCTCAACGAGGCGATGCGGGATTGGGTGACCAATGTGGACAACACCTTCTATATCATCGGCACCGTCGCCGGTCCCCATCCCTATCCGGCGATGGTGCGGGACTTTCAGGCGGTAATCGGCCGCGAGGCCCGGGAGCAGATGCAGAGACAGACCGGTCGCCTGCCGGACGCCCTGGTGGCCTGTGTCGGCGGTGGCTCGAATGCGATCGGGCTCTTCTACCCCTTTCTGGATGATGCTGAGGTCAAGATCTACGGCGTCGAGGCGGCGGGTAATGGCCTGGATACCGGCCTGCATGCCGCGCCCCTCTGCGCGGGGA
Source organism: Sedimenticolaceae bacterium (assembly GCA_050293225.1). Classification (GTDB taxonomy): domain Bacteria; phylum Pseudomonadota; class Gammaproteobacteria; order Chromatiales; family Chromatiaceae; genus Thiodiazotropha. The sequence goes on along the minus strand of JBNKMQ010000036.1, from coordinate 4,886 downwards.
AGCCTGGTGTTCTGCACGGCAATCGTACCTATCTGATGGAAGACAAGGATGGACAGATCATCGAGACTCACTCGATTTCCGCCGGCCTCGACTACCCCGGAGTCGGCCCGGAACACGCTTGGCTGAAAGACAGCGGGCGAGCCAACTATGTCGCGGTCACCGACGACGAGGCGCTGCAGGCGTTCCATGACCTGACCCGAATTGAGGGCATCATCCCGGCGCTGGAGTCGAGCCACGCCCTGGCCTACGCCACCAAGCTGGCACCTCAGATGGATCCGGATCAGGTGATACTGGTCAATCTCTCCGGCCGGGGAGACAAGGATATGCACACCGTAGCAGCGAAGGAGGGTATCCAGCTATGAGCCGATTAGCAGCAAGGTTCAACCAGCTGAAGCATGACGGCAGAAAGGCCCTGATCCCCTTTATCACCGCAGGCGACCCCACCCCTGATGTCACTGTCGGACTGATGCATGACCTGGTTGCCGCCGGTGCCGATGTGATCGAACTGGGTGTGCCATTCTCCGATCCCATGGCGGATGGTCCGGTGATTCAGCGCGCCAGTGAGCGGGCACTGGAACACCATGTAGGTCTGCACGATGTCATCGAGATGGTACGAGATTTCAGGCAAAAGGATAGTGACACCCCTGTGGTTCTGATGGGATACCTGAATCCAATCGAGATCATGGGATATGAGCTCTTCGCGTCACAAGCTGCCGATGCCGGTGTGGATGGTACTCTGGTGGTTGATATTCCGCCGGAAGAGGGTAGTGAACTGCTCGATGCCCTGCACGCCAAGGGGCTCGATCAGATCTACCTGATCGCCCCTACCTCGACCCAGGAGCGGATTCAAACGATCTGTGACGCCGCAGGTGGCTTCGTCTACTATGTCTCTGTGAAAGGTGTTACCGGCGCCAGCCATTTGGATTTAGACACGGTTGGAGAGAAACTGAAACAGATACGATCTGCTACCGACCTGCCGGTGGGAGTAGGCTTCGGTATCAAGGATGCCGAGACCGCAGCGGCCGTCTCCCAGGTTGCTGATGCGGTGGTGGTGGGCAGCGCCCTGGTCTCGAGGGTTGAGGCATTGGCTGCAGAGCCGGATAAGATTGGTGGCGCGCTACAAGAGGTTCTCTCATCTATGCGTCAGGCGATGGATCAGGTATAAAGAAGATAAAAGACTGGAAAGGCTATAAAAAACCATGAGTTGGTTCGAAAAGTTAATGCCGAGCCGGATCCGTACGGATGCCGGCCACAAGCGGGCGGTCCCGGAGGGTCTCTGGACCAAATGCCCGGGATGCAATGCGATTCTCTATCGGGCTGAGATGGAGCGTAATCTGGATGTCTGTCCGAAATGCAATTATCACAACCGAATCAGCGCCCGACGTAGATTGGAGACCTTCCTCGATCCCGAGACCCAGGAGGAGATCGGCGCCAATCTGGAGTCGATGGATCCGCTGAAATTCAAGGACAGCAAGAAGTACAAAGAGCGCCTCAGCCAGGCGCAGAAGAGTTCCGGTGAGAAAGATGCCCTGATTGCGATCCGGGGTCAGGTCAAGGGACTGGATATCGTCGCTGCGGCCTTTGAGTTCAGCTTCATGGGTGGTTCCATGGGCTCTGTGGTCGGTGAACGTTTTGTTCGAGGGGTGAATATGGCCCTGGAGCGACACATCCCCATGATCTGTTTCTCCGCCAGTGGTGGGGCGCGGATGCAGGAGTCGCTCTTCTCCCTGATGCAGATGGCGAAAACCAGTGCTGCCCTGGAACGTCTGCAGAAGCGAGGATTGCCCTTTATCTCTGTGATGACCGATCCCACCATGGGCGGTGTCTCAGCCAGTCTGGCGATGCTGGGGGATATCAACATTGGCGAACCCAACGCCCTGATCGGTTTCGCCGGTCCACGGGTTATCGAGCAGACAGTGAGAGAAACGTTGCCAGAAGGTTTCCAACGCAGTGAGTTCCTGCTCGAGCACGGCGCCATCGATATGATCATTGACCGCCGTGATATGCGCGACAGAGTCGCCGATCTGCTGAGTATCATGCTGGACAAAGCACGCCCCTGACGATACGCCGACAATGCGATTCGATACGCTGGATCAGTGGCTCAGCTGGCAGGAGACCCTGCATCCCCAGGAGATAGAGCTTGGGTTGGAGAGGGTCTCATCCGTTTGGAAACGCCTTAATCCCAGTGGCCTTCCATGCCCTGTAATTACTGTTGCCGGTACTAACGGCAAAGGTTCCTGCGTCGCCATGCTGGCATCCATCTATCGTCACGCCGGTTACAGGGTTGGTGTCTATTCCTCGCCTCATCTGGTGAGATACAACGAGCGAATTCGCCTTGACGGGGAAGAGGTCGATGATGCTCGGCTGTGTAAGGTGTTTGATGCCATAGACAGGGCCAGAGGAGACAAGACACTCACCTATTTTGAGTTTGGTACCCTGGCAGCACTCTCCATCTTTGCCGAAGCACAACTGGATCTGGTAATACTCGAGGTCGGTCTTGGTGGACGCCTGGATGCGGTGAATATTATCGATGCAGATTTGGCAATAATCACCACAATCGATCTTGATCACACCGACTGGCTCGGCGATACCCGCGAGGAGATCGGTAGGGAAAAGGCGGGAATAATGCGGAGAGACAGGCCAGTAGTGCTTGCTGATCCGAATATGCCGGCATCGGTCTACTCAGCGGCGGAAGAGACGGGAGCTGAGATCTATGCGCAGGATCGCGATTTCAGTTTTATAGAGGGCGATTGCAGTTGGAACTGGTCCGGGGCGAAAGGTCTAAGCGTCACATTGCCAATGCCTGCGTTGAAAGGCGCAGGGCAGCTATTTAACGCCTCTGCGGTAGTGATGGCCTGTCACTGCCTCAGGTCCAAGCTAGAGGTTAGCGATCAGGCCCTGGCGCTGGGATTGACCGAGGTGAAGCTGGACGGTCGACAGCATTTCGTGCCGGGAGAGCCTAGCCTCTTGCTGGACGTAGCGCACAATCCACAGGCGGTGGAGAGTTTGCGAAGCTATTTGCTGGATCGCTCCGGGTCGGGCAAGGTCAGAGCTGTTTTCGGCCTGCTGAAGGGGAAAGATGAGGTGGCTATCATCTCCAAAATGCAGGATCTGGTGGCTGAGTGGCATCTGACCGACTTGCCATCAAATCGGGCTCGTAGCGCAACTGAGCTGGCTACGGCTTTCGAGAATGCCGGATGTAAAGCGCCAACCTCTGTCTATAGTAAAATTTCCGATGCCTTGGCCGGAGCAAGAGCCTCTGCTGACCCGCAAGACCTGATTCTGGTCTTTGGCTCATTTCTGGTTGTTGGGGAGATCATGCAAATTTTGCGTATTAAGTAGCCGATATCTCTGTCTCAGCTGATATACTCGTGCAATCGAACGTCTGCATTTTACAGATAATCTGAGTGGGATTTGGTCATGGCACTGGAGGAGAGATTGAAGCAACGGATGATCGGCGGCGCTGTACTGGTTGCGCTGGTCGTGATCTTCGTGCCTATGCTGATTGATGAGCCGAGGGAGGCGAAACTGATTAGAGATCATGAAATTCCTCAAAAGCCAGCCGCATTAATCAAGCCTGCGCCGGAAATTCTACCTCCAGAGCCAGAACCTCAAAAGGCACCAGCTGAGATTCCCAAACCACCGCCCGCGCCTGTTGCAAAGGTCGATAAGAGTGCGCCGGCCAAGAAGGTTGAACGTGATTCACCTACCTCCTGGATGCTACAGGTTGCCAGTTTGACGGTGAAAAAGAATGCTGAAAAACTGGTTTCTGATTTGAAAAAGGCAGATATGCCTGCCCACATGAATCGGGTTTCAGTTGATGGTAAGCAGCATTTTCGTATCAGGGTGGGGCCGGTGGTCGGACTCAAGACGGCAGAAAAGATGGCGAAGACCATAAAGAGCGATTTCAAGCTGTCGCCAAAAGTCTTGCGTTATCCGGAATAGGAAAGTCAGCCTAGATTAGATCAGACTATGAATATTGCAGCACAGGCACAAACTTTTATCGGTGGGCTCAGGGAAGGTAGCAGAAGCAAAGGTGTCGAGACCTTTCTTGTGCAGAAACTGCCGACCCTTGTGATTGTTTTTCTGATTCTCCTCATTGGAGCGAAGCTGGCTGAGTTGACTTGGCGACTGGTACCGGCGCCAGCACAATCTACCAATAGTGCGCAGCAGGCATTCAACAATACACCATCCAACGCTGACCCGCGGCAGACGGAAGCTAATCTTGCACAGATTTCGAACCTGCACCTGCTTGGGAAAGCCGGCGCTACTGCGCCAACCAAAAAGATTGAACAAAAGGCGCCGGAGACTCGTCTGAATCTCACTCTGCATGGCGTTTTTGTTGAAGAGAAGCCAGAACAGGGGGCGGCGATTATCGGCACTTCCGGCAACAAGCAGAAGTACTACAAGGTAGGCGCCACAGTCATGAATGGCGTAAAGCTACAGGGTGTGTTTGATGATCGGGTGGTTTTATTGCGCAACGGACAGTCGGAGATATTGCGCTTTCCAAAGGTGTCGAGCCGGGGTGGGGCTAGTGTCTCTCCGACCCAATCACGATCTACAAGAAACACCAGTATCAATAATGAAGCCTCTTCACGTTCGCTTCGTGAATACAAAGAGGTGTTTCAGAAAGAGCCTCTAAAGATCTTTGAGCATGTCCGGTTTGTGCCGGTCAGATCCAGGGATGGTTTAAAGGGATATCGAGTCTTACCTCAGAAAAATCGCAAGCTATATAATAAGTTAGGTATCAGGCCTTCCGATTTGGTTACCGCTGTTAACGGTGTGAATTTAACAAATGACAAAGAGGCGATGAAGCTGATCAAGACGATGAAGGATGCCACCTCTGTTCAGGTTGATATCGTCAGAAATGGTCAGCCTCAATCGTT
>JBNKMQ010000035.1:0-5620 GCA_050293225.1 Sedimenticolaceae bacterium | reverse complement strand
GTGCAGGGGATCTTCAACCCCCATCATCACCAGGATGGCGTAGTAGCCCGCCACACCGAGCAGACCCAGTCCGACCACCAGCAGGCCGGTGATAGCGCCGCCGCGGAAGGCGATCTGCAATGCGGCGTTGATGCCTTTGTTGGCAGCCTCAGCGGTACGCAGGTTGGAACGCACCGAGATGTTCATGCCGATGTAACCGGCCAGACCGGATAAAACCGCACCCACTGCAAAGCCGATGGCGGTGGCCATGCCGAGGAAATACCAGAGTACAACCAGGAGGATCACTCCGACGATACCGATGGTGGTGTATTGTCGGTTGAGATAGGCTTGGGCACCCTCCTGCACGGCGCCGGCGATCTCGCGCATGCGCTCATTGCCTTCCGGTTGCGCAAGAATCCATTTGACGGATAGAAAGCCGTAGGCAAGTGCGGCAAAGGCACAGGCCAAGGCGAAGATCAGTTCTGTACTCACAATAGTCCTCCTCAGGATAAATAAATCGTATCTGACTGTCTGCTCTTGGTGGGTCGCTATGCCTCCGATGATCTGTGCTGACTGAGCCAGTCTACACAGGTCGCTCCCCGACCATAGAGGCTAAACGAAAAAGGGGGCTTTGTAAGCCCCCAAATTCGTCTTTTTTATAGTTCGAAAGCTTCCAGCTTCTTGGCTACCGCTTCGCCCTTTAGTGTGACGTAGTCAGGCATGCCGTTGTCGTTGTAAGGGGGGTAGGCCTCACCCTTGATAAGTGGGTAGAGGTACTCCTTACATTTATCTGTGATGCCGAAGCCGTCGTCAGAGATGAAGTCCATCGGCATCATCTTCTCCACATTGGCCACTTCGCTCAGGGGCGCTTCGCCGATGCTCCATTTATAAGGATTGGAGGATTCGCGTACCACGGTGGGCATGATGGAGTTCTTGCCCTCCAGGGCCTTCTCCACAGCGGCCTTACCCAGGGCGTAGGCCTGCTCGACATCAGACTCGGAGGCCAGGTGACGTGCTGCGCGCTGCAGATAGTCGGCCACCGCCCAGTGGAACTTGTAGCCCAGGGCGTCCTTGATCATGTTGGCGACCACCGGTGCGGCGCCACCCAGCTGGGCGTGTCCGAAGGAGTCGCGGGTGCCCTGCTCGGCGAGGAACTTGCCGTCGGGCCAGTGGCAGCCCTCGGAGACGACGATGGTGCAGTAGCCGAACTCTTTCACCTTGGCGTCCACCGCAGCGAGGAACTTCTCCTGGTCGAACTCCACCTCGGGGAAGAGAGTCACCACCGGGATACCATTGTCTTCCACCAGGGCACCGGCAGCGGCGATCCAGCCGGCGTGGCGGCCCATCACCTCGATGACGAAGATCTTGGTGGAGGTGGCGGCCATGGAGCGTACGTCAAAAGAGGCCTCCAGAGTGGAGACGGCGATGTACTTGGCCACTGAGCCGAAGCCGGGGCAGTTGTCGGTGATCGGCAGATCGTTGTCCACGGTCTTGGGCACGTGGATCGCCTGCACCGGGAAGCCCATCTTCTCGGAGAGCTGGGAGACCTTGTAGCAGGTGTCGGCGGAGTCGCCACCACCGTTGTAGAAGAAGTAGCCGATGTTGTGGGCCTTGAAGATCTCGATCAGGCGCTCGTATTCACGCTTGTTGTCCTCCAGGCTCTTGAGCTTGAAGCGGCAGGAGCCGAAGCCACCGGAGGGGGTGTGCTTGAGGGCAGCGATGTCTTCTGCAGACTCGGCGCTGGTGTCGATCAGGTCCTCGGTCAGGGCGCCGATGATGCCGTTGCGGCCGGCGTAGACGTTTGCGATCTTGTCAGGATGCTGACGGGCAGTCTCGATGACCCCTGCCGCAGAGGCGTTGATCACAGCGGTGACACCGCCGGATTGTGCATAAAATGCATTTTTTGCAGTCATTTTTTATTGATCCCCTTCTTGGATTTAAATTTGTAGTTCTATCTTGGATATTTAAGTTCTGGTATCCCCCTGCAGTTTGGGTCCAGGTTTGGCCTGGGGCCGGAGCAGGGAGAGGATAAATTTTGTCAGGTCACCCTATTTCTTATGTGCCGGTTCTCTATGGCTGATTGACCCTCGGTAGGCTAGCCGTCGGCGGTGATGGTGGTGGCAAGATGTCAGATTCTGTGATCTCCGCAAACTCCACCATGCAGGCCGCTCTGCTCACTCGCGAGGCAGAAGAATAATCTAAATAGGTGCTGTAGTACAAATGAACCCGGCTCCATCGGCATCTGTTATTGGGGCAATTCGGCCCTGGGAGAAACGGGTTATGAATCTGAATTCGCCCTGTTTTCTATCAAAGCCCATAAAGTCCGTTGACTTTGTAGGAAATGTTGGATTAGCTTACCCAAGCTTGCTGGTGGCGGCTAATCCAAAACTTGGATGCAGCTATGGAATTTCCTAATTAAACATATATAAATGGTAATTCCAGAGACCCTGACGACCCGGTATTAAGGCAGTTTAGCGCGCTCTGTTTCGAACTAATCTGCTGAATCGCAAGCTAAATTGACAGCTTGGGACGTGTGTCCGTTTTTAAGGAGTCGGGATGAGGATTATTATACTGGGTGCGCCAGGTACGGGTAAGAGAGCCCAGACGCAAAGGTTGGCTGAGAAATTTGGGATTGAGTCCCTGACCACTGGAGAGTTAGTCAAGCGTACCATGACCGAGCCCGATGGCTTTGGTCCCCAAGTGAAGATGCTGCATGCTGCCGGGCAGCAGATATCCGACGACCTCCTCCTGAATCTTCTGCAGGAGTACCTGCGTCGACCTGAGATGGCCTCGGGTTTCGTGCTCAATGGATTTCCGCGTAACCTGTTGCAGGCCCTGACTCTGGACGAATCCCTGGATGAGTTGGATCAGCCGCTGGATCTTGTCATTTTGCTGCATATCGAGACCGATGCCCTGATGGAGCGTCTGGTCGGTCGACGCACCTGTCGTTCCTGTGGTGCCCAATTCAATATCTATACCCATCCTGCGGTAGTTGAGGGGGTCTGCGACCACTGTGGCGGCCGTCTGCACCAGAGGGCGGATGACAATGAAGAGACCGTCAGCAACCGGTTGCATGTCTTCGAACACCTCACCCACACCCTCTTGGAGCACTATGGAAAGCAGGAGAAGCTTCTGCAGGTCGATGGAGAGGGTAGCGCGGAAGAGGTCTTTCAGCGTGTCTCTCAAGCGATTGATGAGTTTCTCAAGCAGCGGCCGTCGGAGACAAAGCAGGTAAAAGCCGAGCCCGTTGTCGCTGTGGCGGAGACTGCACCTGCCTACGATCTGGAAAACAGTAAAACGGAAACGGTTGTCCCCACGCAAACAGCGTCGCAAGAAACGGAGCCAAAGTCGGCAAAATCGAATCGTGTTGCGAAGAAAAAGGCGTCACCGAAAAAGGCCGCCAGCAGCGCTCCAGCCAAGTCTAAAAAAGCTGCGGCTAAGAAAAAGGCAGTGGTAAAAAGTGCAAAAAAGACCAAGCAAAAGGTCCAGAAAAAGGCGGCTGTGAAAAAGAAATCGGCGGTAACAAAGCCTGGTGCCAAATCGGCTGTAGCAAAGAAAAAGCAAGTAAAAACAAAGGTCTCCGCCAAGAAGAAGGTGGCGCAAAAGAAAAAAGTCGCGAAGAAAAAGGTTGTTAAGAAGCTACTCAGCAAAAAGAAGAAGCCAATAACTGCGGTAAAAAAGAAGGTGGCAAAAAAGAAAATCGCAGTGAGTAAGAAAAAAGTCGCGGCTAAGAAGAAGGTCAGCGCAAAGAAGAAGGCGGTGGTAAAAAAGCGCATAGCTACCAAGAAAGCCTCGGTGGCTAAGAAGTCGGCGGCTAAGAAGAGACCATCCAGGCCCGCTAAGAAAGCGGCGAAGAAAAAGGTTGCTCAGGCGAAACGGCCCGCTAAGAAAGTGGCGAAGAAGACGCAGAAGAAAAAGCTGGTGAAAAAGGCCGCTGTAACCAAATCAGCCAAGAAGAGCAAAAAGAAGAGCGCCTCCCGCAAGAAGGGCGCCAAGCGTTAAGCCGGGAGGCGTAGATGAGGCTCTCAGGCAAGATTGCCTATTCTCGGGGAGCGCGCTGGAATTCGGTTCCCTTGCAGCCAGAGCAGGGGGGAATATGTCCGGTCTTTTTGAAATGCATCTCCTTACCGCAGCCACTGCAGACCAGTGTACCTGGGCCCGTCACCTCCCCGGTGTGGTAGAGAGAGGCCTTGGAGGCTCTCTCAGCCAATTTGGCCAATTCGAGTTTGGTCTGATCGGCGACCCCGGTGAACATCTCCAGCATGCGATTCTCGATCAGCTCCATATCGAAACGCCACCAGGCGGATAGTTGCTCGCCGGTCTCCAGCAGATATTCGGCGGCATCCTTCATATCCCGCTCCACATAGCCGGCGACCTTATCCGCCTCTTCCCGGCTCAGTTCACCGAGTTCGATCATCTTCTCCCGGGCGTCGTCGATATACTCCCGTAGACCAGGGATCGAGTTCTCTTTGGCAGAGTCGATCGCCTCATGCACTTCCTGCAGGATCTTGTCGTAGGCCTCCGCCAGTTTCTCAAATGGGTACTGTTCGTGTTGTGATTCAGGCATGTTTCGGCTCCTTTACAGCCAGCCGCAGATATCGGGCTCCTACTATCAATGATGGCCGAAAAGTGATGATTCGCAAGCGGAAATTAGTGGGGTCATGTTAAAGTGATCGACCTTATGGACGATACAAGCCCCATGAACCAGCAAGATTTACAGCTATTTCGTGAGAGCCTGGACCGGGTTTCGGTCATGCAGGGCTTTTTCGACGATTTTTACGACCATTTCATGGCGGAGTCCGATGAGATCGCCGGCTTTTTCCACAATCGGGACATGGATCAGTTGAAGAAAAAGCTGCAGGATACCCTGCAGATGGTGGCGGATACGGTAGAGGATAAGCCGGGCTTATCTCTCTATATCGAGCTGCTGGGGCGTATCCACAGACGGCTCAAAGTGGAACGCAGACACTTCACCATGTGGCAAACTGCCTTGGTTGATACCGTGGCACTGTTTGACGATCAGTATGATCAGCGGACTGAATTGGCTTGGAACCGGGTGATCGGCCATGTCATCGATCTTCTCTTCAGCGGAGAGGACTCTTCGCAGCAAGAGGCCTCCTGATCAGCTGAGAATTTCCTCGCGTCAGTTCTCTTCATTCAGCACAACAGGGCTTGAGACCTGTTAACACAAATCACCGCCTGAGGTATGCTTCTCCGATTGTCCAAACAATCAACCTTTCAGGCCTTTTACATATGCAGAAGTACATCCCCTCCGACATCGAGCGTGAGGTCCAGACCCATTGGGAAAACGCAGGGACCTTCCAGGTCACTGAGGAGCCGGGTAAGGAGAAGTTCTATTGCCTCTCCATGTTCCCCTATCCCAGCGGCAAGCTGCACATGGGGCATGTACGCAACTACACCATCGGTGATGTGATCGCCCGCTACCAGCGCATGCTGGGTAAGAATGTCCTACAGCCCATGGGCTGGGATGCCTTCGGCCTGCCGGCGGAGAACGCCGCGCGCAAGAACCGGGCCGCCCCCGCCGCCTGGACCTACGAGAATATCGACTACATGAAGACCCAGCTCAAGAGCCTGGGTTTCGGCTACGGCTGGCGCCGGGAGCTGGCCACCTGCAGCCCCG
>JBNKMQ010000034.1:0-7480 GCA_050293225.1 Sedimenticolaceae bacterium | reverse complement strand
CCCACCCGACCCAGGCGATGCTCGACATGTTCACCATCCGCCGACATAAAAAAGAGTTTGTCGGCCTGCGGGTCGCCATCGTCGGTGACATCCTCCACTCCCGGGTGGCGCGCTCTCAGATCCTCGCCCTCAACAGCCTGGGGGTTTCAGAGGTCCGCGTGGTAGCCCCCAGAACCCTGCTGCCGGCGGATGCCCGCAGCCTGGGCGTGCATGTCTATCACGACATGGACGAGGGCATTCGCGATGTAGACGTCATCATCATGCTACGCCTGCAGAAAGAGCGCATGCAGGGGGCCCTGCTGCCCTCGGAGCATGAGTACTTCAGCCTCTACGGCCTGACCGAAAAGCGCCTCGCCCTGGCCGACTCCGAGGCCATCGTGATGCATCCCGGACCGATCAACCGTGGGGTCGAGATGGACTCCCAGGTCGCTGACGGATCGAAATCGGTGATCCTGCAGCAGGTCAGCTACGGCATCGCCATCCGCATGGCAGTGATCTCCATGGTGATCGGCACGCAGAACCTCCGCAGCCAGGAGGTGAGCGCATGAAAAAGAAGAAGGATATCAGCATCATCGGTGGTCGCGTGGTCGACCCGGCCAACCAGATCGATCAGGTCACCGACCTGCACATCGCCGGTGGCAAAATACTCGCTGTGGGTGAAGCGCCAAAGGATTTCCAGCCCAGCAAGACCATTGATGCCAGCGGTAAGGTCGTTTGTCCTGGTCTGATCGATCTCAGTGCGAGCCTGCGCGAACCCGGTTCGGAACACAAGGCCACTATCGCCAGTGAGTCTGCCGCCGCAGTCAGCGGGGGCATCACCACCCTCAGCTGTCCACCGGACACCTATCCGGTGATCGATACACCGGCGGTCACCGGCCAGATACGTCACAAGGCGCGCAAAGCCGGCTACTGCCGACTCCTGCCCCAAGGGGCAGTGACCAAGAACCTCGATGGCGAGCATTTGAGTGAGATGGCGGCCTTAAAATCCGCCGGCTGTGTCGCGGTAACCAACGCCTATACTCCCCTGGCCAACACCTTGGTACAGCGTCGTGCGATGGAGTATGCCGCCACCTTCGACCTGCTCACCATCATCCGTCCAGAAGACCACTACCTCAGCAACAACGGTTGTGCCCACGAGGGTAAGGTAGCCGACCGCATGGGACTGCCTGGCATACCAGAGGCGGCGGAGACAGTCGCAGTTGCCAGAGACCTGGCCCTGGCGGAGACCACCGGCGCAGTGATCCATTTCCATGCCCTCTCCAGCGCCAGTGCTGCCCGCACCATGGCCTGGGCCAAGCGGGAGGGACGCAAGGTCAGCGCCGACGTCGCCATCCACCAGCTGCATCTGTGTGAACTCGACCTGGAGGGATTCGACAGCCACTACCATGTGCGCCCACCCCTGCGTACCGACAGTGACCGGGATGGACTCAGAGATGCGGTAGCCAAGGATGTGATCCAGGCCATCTGCTCCGACCACCAGCCCCATGAAGCGGACGCCAAGGCCGCCCCCTTCCCGGATACCGAGCCCGGCATCTCCGGTCTGGAGACACTTTTACCTCTGACACTCAAACTGGTGGAACAGGGCGTGATGGACCTGAGCAGCGCTATCGCCCGGCTTACCTCTGGCCCTGCCACCATCCTGGGTCTGCCCCTGGGCAGCCTCACCCCGGGCCTGGCGGCGGATATCTGTATCTACGACCCTAACGATCGCTGGTTCGTCGATAGAGAGAAGCTGGTCAGCCAAGGCAAAAACACGCCTTTCCAGGGCTGGGAGATGCCCGGCAGAGTCACTCACACCTTTCTCAAAGGCCGTCTGGTCTACGCCTTCAAAGACGACAACGAATGAACAAAGCACACCGAGATACCATATTCCTGGAAGAGGCGGAGATCCTCAGTCATGAGGCCTTCGAAGGCGACCAGTTCGTCATGCGCCTGCTCGCCCCCCACTGTGCCCTGAAGGCGCTGCCTGGCAGCTTCGTGCACATCACCTGCGATCCCCAGCTGCCCATGCGCAGGCCCATCTCCATCATGCGAGTATCTGCGGACGAGGGATGGGTTGATCTGCTCTACAAAAGGGTTGGTAAAGGCACCGGCCTGCTGGCAGCACGTAAAGTGGGTGAGAAGATCAGCCTCATGGGGCCCATCGGCAAGCCCTTTGCCCCCTCCGAATCCTGTCGCCATCCCCTGCTGATTGGCGGCGGTGTCGGCATGCCGCCGATGATCTTCCTGGCGGAGACGCTACGCAAACAGCGTGATATCCAGCCGATGGTGATTCTCGGCTCTGAGGTCCCCTTTCCGTTCAAACCCACCCCTTCCCAGATCTTGCTCCCGGGAATACCCGAAGGGGTCATTGCCGCCATGCCGCTGTTGGATGACTGGGGTATTGCCAGCCGCCTGGCAAGTCTGCAGGGCTATGCCGGCTGCTTCGAAGGCTATGTCACCGATCTCGCTCGCCACTGGCTCGACGGCCTGAACAGCTCGGAACGGAAATCGGTGGAAATCTTCTCCTGTGGTCCCCACCCGATGCTGGGAGCGGTGGCCGCCTTGGCCAAGGAGTACGACATACCCTGCCAGGTCTCTCTGGAGGAGTTCATGGCCTGCGGCGTCGGCGGTTGCGCCGGCTGTGTGGTGGAGGTAGAGACGCCTGAGGGTCCCGCCATGAAGCGGGTCTGTGTGGACGGACCTGTGTTCGATGCAGAGACAGTCTTTTAAGCCAGCAGACCAGCGAATCAAACAGAAATAGAAGACCCTCTCCCTGGGGGACGATGACCGGCGCCCCCCTCCCACAGCTAACTCCTGCACGCCGGTTCAGGGATCCAGGGCTTGCTGATTCAGCAGACTCCCCTCCCGTCATCGCCACGCCGCTCTCCTCTCTCACTTCCTGTTAGGTTATATCTCTATATAACGCAGCCGGCGGGGTGGATCGGTTGACACACCTCTCCCCGATCACCATAGCGATGGCTGAGCGCCGATTTAGGCAGGAGAAAAAAAGGAATTGTTGCGAAAACTCAGATTGGCCCTTCTCAATGCAGAGATGGATAAACAGACAACTATATCCGCCAACCCTTCTGCCGGGCCTTCTTGCTCCAGACCCAGACATACATACCACCACTGATCAGCGTAGTCAGCCCAGTCGCCCAGATCAAACCCTGCAACAGCAGGTCGGGTAACGGCAGAGGACCTGCATCGGTCACGACCAACAGGACAAGCATAATCTGCGTCAGGGTATTGAGCTTACTAACCAGGCTGGGATCCGCATCCACCTCTTCGACGCTGAAGTGGTAGTAGAGGGCGCCCCCCATGATGGTCAGGTCCCGGAAGATAACCAGGATCACCAGCCAGATCGGAATCAAGCCCAAGCCACCCAGCACCAGAAAGGAGCTCATCAACAGGGCCTTGTCCGCCAGCGGATCGAGCAGCCCGCCGAGATGACTCTGCCAGCCGTAGTGCTTGGCCAAAAAGCCGTCGAGACCGTCAGAGAATCCGGCTACCGCAAACAGCATCAAGGCGTAGGAGAACTCCCGCTCGAACATCAGCCAAACGATCGGCAGTGTGAGGAGAATCCTCATAAAGCTGATCAGATTGGGGATATCTCTCGCTTGCATCAGCGTAACCGATAGTCGAGGCTCTCACCCTCCGGCTCTAGCGCGACAGCTGTCTCATCGCTGACCTCGGGTTCCTGGGGTATCACCGGCTCCAACACTGCGCCCAGCTGAATACCCCGCTCCAGCACGGCTCTGCCGCCCCGCACCTGGACCAGGAAACTGACGCTCTCGGGACCCGCCTCAAGCAGATCGAGGCGTTCGATCATCGCCAGAGACTCCAGGTAGTCCTTCACCATGGCATAGTTGGAGAGGTGGTTGAGGCCGTGAATACGGATTCGTAAAAGATTACTGCTCTCACTCACCTGCTGAGGGGCAAATCTCAGCGCCAGGGCGTCTGCCGTCTCCTGAATGGCTTCATAGACCACCCCTGACCTGCTGCTCCCGCGAGCGGACCAACGATTGGTCTTGTCCGGCAGATAGAGACTCCAGTCTCCCCGCCAATCACGGCCACTTCGTCCACTCAGGCGTCCCACCAGAATCACGTCGGGTTGATAACGGGTGGAAGCACGCCGGATATCGGCCTCGAACCCCCCCCAGAGATCACCCACCGTCAGGTTCGATCGATCCTGCATATCCATCAACGGCAGCAACACCGGCAGACCGCGCTCCCGCGCAGTGCGATTGATCAGGTGTTTCAGTTGCGGACTGTTCTCCAGAGAGACCAGACTACGACTGGTGCCTGACTCATCTCCAAGCCATATCAATACTGAGGGGCGGGTGGTGCCCCACACCGGCACACCACTCTCCCTCAGCAAGCGATCTACCGCCCGCTGATCGAACCTGACCCAAAGCATACGATCAGGCTTACCCGCCCCCCGCGGAGACGAGGCATCCCCCAGGCTACGATAGCGGTATTGCTGCATGTAGCTCGACGCCCTGTTCAGGATACTGTCGATATCCGGACTGTCTAGCAGTGCGCGATCGCCACTTACCTTGACCATCACCCGGGCAAAGGCAGCTTTTATCCCGTCCGCCCTGGCCTTCGCGCTCTGCCCAACGACAGGCACTTCCGCCTCATAGAGATTGCCGACCCGCTCGGCGCGTAAACCCTGCGTAGAGAGCAGGAGCACCAACAGAGTGAAGTACTTAATGAGAATACCGCTTTTTACCTTCATGACATGCCGCTTTTATCTATATCAGCGGAGAATCTTAACTCGCCGGCAGACAGGATGAAAATCGATCCTTCGTCACGGATTGTGACAATCGGCGCAATCGCCGGATCAGTTACCGATTTAATCCTGCTCTAACAGCTGTTTGACCACGCCACGCCGGAATTCTTCTGTTAGAATTCCGATCTTTACATCAGCCCAGACCTTGTCGGAGACCCTTCAGTGGCACAACAGCCGAAAGACAGTTCCCCCGCCTCTCTCAGTTACCGCGACGCCGGCGTCGATATCGATGCAGGCAATACCCTGGTAGAGCGTATCAAACCCATCGTCAAACAGACCTTCCGCCCCGGCGTACTCACTGGCCTGGGAGGCTTCGGCGCCCTCTTCGAGCTGCCGCTGGACCGCTACAAAGAGCCGGTACTGGTCTCCGGTACCGACGGTGTAGGCACCAAGCTGAAACTGGCCCTGGAGCTGCAGAAACACGACACCATCGGCATCGATCTGGTCGCCATGTGCGTCAACGACATCGTCGTTGCCGGCGCCGAGCCCCTCTTCTTCCTCGACTACTACGCCACCGGCAAGCTCGACATCGATGTGGCGACGGATGTGGTCAGGGGTATCGCCAAGGGGTGCGAACTCTCCGGCGCCGCCCTCACCGGCGGCGAGACCGCTGAGATGCCCGGCATGTACGACCAGGGCGATTACGACCTGGCCGGATTCTGCGTCGGTATCGCCGAGAAGAGCCGCCTGATCCAGCCCGATCGGGTCGAGGCCGGTGATGTGCTCATCGGGCTGGGCGCTTCCGGGCCCCACTCCAACGGCTACTCCCTGATCCGCAAGATCCTTGAGGTCAGTGACGCCGACCTCTCCCAGCCGATGGCGGATGGCACCCTTGGAGAGGCCCTGCTGAAACCGACCCACATCTATGTCAAATCCCTGCTGGCGCTGATGCAGAAGGTAGAGATCCACGCCCTGGCCCATATCACCGGCGGCGGTCTGCCGGAGAATCTGCCCCGGGTCCTGCCGGAAGGGTGTAAAGCGGTCATCGACAGCGACAGCTGGCAGTTGCCCGAGGTCTTCGCCTGGCTGCAGTCTCAGGGAGGCGTGGCCAACAGCGAGATGCTGCGTACCTTCAACTGCGGTGTCGGTATGGTGGTCTGCGTCTCCGAGAAAGACGCAGAGACCACACTCCAGACCCTCAGCGAAATGGGCGAAACCGCCTGGCGCCTGGGTCAGATCGAAGCGGTTGCAGCAGGCGAACAGGCCGGCGTGGTAATCAACGGTTCTCTGGCATGAGCCAAAATCGGCTCCCGCTGGTCGTCCTGATCTCTGGTGGTGGCAGCAACCTGCAGGCGATTATCGATCGGGCTGCTGAAAATCTCCCCGTCGATATCCGCGCCGTGATTAGCAGCCGAGCCGAGGTCCACGGTCTCGAGCGAGCCAAGGCAGCCGGCATCGAAACCGCAGTACTCGAGCATAAGGCCTATGCCGACCGGGAGAGCTATGATCAAGCTCTGATCGAACTGATCGACAGCTACCAGCCCGGGCTGGTTGTACTGGCGGGGTTCATGCGTATCCTGACAGCAGAATTCGTACGCCACCATACCGGTCGCCTGCCCAACATCCACCCCTCGCTATTGCCGAAGTATCGCGGTCGGCACACACACCAGAGGGCGCTGGAGGCGGGAGATACGAAACATGGAGCAACCATCCATTTCGTCACCGAAGAGCTTGACGGTGGCCCCCTGATCGCCCAGGCGCAGGTACCGGTGTTGCCGGATGACGATGAGGAGCGCTTGGCCGCACGGGTTCTGCAGCGGGAGCACCAGCTCTATCCGTTGGCAATCGAGTGGTTCGCCCAAGCGCGACTCAAACTGGACGAGGAAGGCCTGGTCAGACTGGACGACAGCATCCTGACTGGCCCCAGGATCTTCGAAGCCAATGAGCCGATCGGCTAAGCCTCTTGTCACCATTCGGCGAATAAGCCTCACCTGCTGGCTGGCGCTCTTGGCCTGCTCAGCCCCTACAGCCCTCGCCGACTCATTCTTCAAACCCTTCACCGCCAGCTTCCGGGTCTACCGCAGTGCCATACCCTTGGGGAATCTGGAGTTGAGGCTCGATCTCCTGCCGGGTGGAAACTATCGCTATCGCGCCCACACCATACCCGGATTCCTGACCGGATTCTTCAGTGGAGACGAGATCATCGAGGAGAGCCAGGGCCGTGTCGACCAGACAACAGTGAGGCCGGACCGTTATCTCTACACCCAGACAGGTGATGAGAAAGAGAACACCCAGGTTGTCTTCGATTGGAGCAAGCAGACCGTAGTCACCACCAGTAAAGGAATTACCTGGAAACAACCGATTAAAGTCGACACCCAGGACCGTCTGAGCCAGCAACTGATGGTACGCCTGCAACTGGCCCAGAAGCACAGAGATGTGGAGTACCAGGTCGCAGACGGCGGTAAGATAAAAAGCTACCGCTTCCGGGTAGTTAATCAGGAGCGGATCAAGACCCCCTATGGCCGCTTTGACTGCCTGCGGGTTGAACGTCACAAGGAGTCACGCCCCCCGGACTACACCATCTGGTTCGCCAAGGATCTCGACTACCTGCCGGTGCGCATCGAGCGCAGGAAAGGCGGTAGGCGCTACAAAATGGTCTTGGATGAGTTAACCGGGCTGGGTGTTGCTGAATAGTTCTAGGGCCTGTTAACACTAATCCGATAGGCCCTAGCTGTTACAGCGAAGGAAAAGACTCATCACCTTTTT
>JBNKMQ010000033.1:0-3575 GCA_050293225.1 Sedimenticolaceae bacterium | reverse complement strand
CAGATCATGCTGGCCCTGCGGCTGGCCCTGTCCCAGGAGCTGGTGAACCGCACCGCCGCCAGGGATCAGTTTGTATTTCTGGATGAGCCCTTCGCCTTTTTTGACGCGGAGCGCACCCGTAGCGCCCTGCGCTCCCTGCCGGAACTGAGTGATCAGCTTGGTCAGATCTGGATCGTGGCCCAGCAGTTTCCCGATGACGAGCCCTTTGCGCTCTCCATTCAGTGCGAGCGTGAGCAGGACACACTGGTAGAGCAGAGGAGTGGGTCATGAGCATGCCGGACCATTACGAATCCTGCGCCATTTGCCGCTTTATGCGGGCGCTCGCCTTCAGCGCCATCGGCGGAGGCGTGACCGGATTTACTGCGCGCTGGTTGGGTATGGAACAGCAGAACGTGATTCTGGTGGCCTTCTTCGGCGCCCTGGCGGCGGTGATCTGGGCCAATCGAAAAAAGCCGGAGGATTAATTGGTCGTCGGTTCTTCCGGCGGCATGACCACTTCGGTGCGGTTGCGGCCCATGGACTTGGCCCGGTACAGGGCCTGGTCGGCGCGCAGGAACAGGGCATCGTCTGACTCCGGGGCCTGGTATTGGGTCACGCCCAGACTAAGGGTGATGCCACCGAAATCTTCCAGCTCTTTGGATTCCACCGCTATCCGTATACGCTCCGCGGTCACGATGGCGTCGCTTGCCATGGTGTGGGGCAGCATCAGCACGAACTCTTCGCCACCCCAGCGGGCGAAAAGATCGGTGTCGCGGACATAGGGACAGATAGTGGTGACCAGGTGGCGTAGCATCATGTCACCGGCGGCGTGGCCAAATTTGTCATTCACCTGTTTGAAGTGATCCACATCCATCAGCACGATGGAGAAGGGCTGTTCCGAGTAGCGCCGGTTACGGCGCACTTCGTGGTCGAGCGCCTCTTTGAATTTGCGCCGGTTGCTGATGGAGGTCAGCTCGTCGGTATAGCTCAGCTCCTGTAGCCGGGAGGCCTTTTTCTCCATCAGTTGCAGCAGTTCCTGCATCTCCTGGGCATGCTTGACCAGCAGGTCGGACCAGCGGCTATAGGCGATCTCGGTCAGCTCCTTCTGGGTCACCATGCCGAGCACATCTCCCTTTGCGTCAGTGACGAACAGGCGCTTGAAGTGTTTGCTCTCCAGCAGATTAATCGCCTCCTGGATGGTGACATCCGCGGGGACCGTATGCAGCGGAGAGGACATATAGCGGGAGCAGGGCTCGTTGTGGTCTACCCCTTCTTTGATCAGGGCGATGGCGTCCACGGTGCTTAACAGTCCGGCCGGTCTCTTGTCATCGTCGAGGATCACCACGGCCTCGTCGATGGCGTTCAGTTGGGAGTAGATCTCCTTGAGCGGAGTGGCCTGGTGCGCGGTCTTGAAGCGGTGGCGGCCCACGATATCTCCGATTCGTTGCCGCTCCATCAGGATCTTCGGGTCTACGCTGGAGATGATGTCGGTATAGGAGATGATGCCGTATAGCTGCTCCTTGTCATCCACTACATAGAGATAGTCATCGCCTTCGGAGAGATGTTCCAGGGTCTCGAGTATGTTGTCTCCGCAGTGGGCCTTGTGCAGTGGGTTATATCCCGCCTCCTGTAGCGTTATATCCATCCCCTCCTGCTTGATGTGCAGCCGTATCAGATCATTGGCGGTGAAGATGCCGTACTCTTCCGACTGCGTATTCTTTACCACTACATTTCGTATACCCCGCCGCACCATCTCGTCGAGCGCCTGCTGAATGGTGTGGTCAGCGGCTAGTACGGCCACATCGGTGGTGGCGATCTCTTCAATGTCGGGAAAAAGCATGAATGACGGAGTCTTCTTTGTGCAGAACTACAGCAGGTAGGTTATATGACTTAGATTGTGTTTAATTTGACCCACTGAGTCAAACCATCTCTCAGTGGCCGACCAAATGGTCGCTTATTGTTCGGAGCAGATGGACCGCTCAGTTATGGAGGAAGTCCATAAAGTCCTTCTCTGGCAAGGGCTTGGAGAATAGATAGCCCTGTCCATAGTCACAGCCGATAGCCCTAAGCTCGACCATCTGTTCCTGGGTTTCGACACCTTCCGCGATTACTTTCATTCCCATGGTATTGGATAGTTCTACCAGCGAGCGCACAATCATCATGCTTTTAGCATCGCTCTCCATGGTGGATACGAATGACTGATCGATCTTCAGGGTATCGATCGGAAACCGGTGCAAGTAGCTGAAACTGGAGTATCCAGTCCCAAAGTCGTCGATAGCGATCTCCACGCCCAATTCCTTGAGGCGTGTCAGCAGGTCGATGGCGCGAAGGGGATTGTCCATCAGCAGGCTCTCTGTGATTTCGAGTTTTATCTGTTCCGGATCGGTCCCGGTTTGTTCAAAGATGTGCCTGATATCCTCAATCAGATCGGAGCACTCAAACTGGCGGCCGGAGAGATTGATGCTCATGTAAAACGGTTGTCCATTCAGATGTCGCCGGTAGCGATCCAATGCACCGCATGCCTCTTCTATGACCCAGCGGCCTATAGGGATAATATGTCCAGTCTCCTCTGCCAGGCTGATGAAGTCTCCTGGCGACACGTAGCCTCTTTCCGGGTGATGCCAACGGATCAGCGATTCGCAGCCGGCGATCTGGTTGTCCTGCTGCAGTGCGAGGATGGGCTGGTAGAACAACTCAAATTGTTGTTGTTCAATCGCTTCCCCTAGAGCGTTCTCCGCCTCCAGGCGACTGGCGGCCCGTTCCGCGTCTTCCAAATAGGTAAATGCCCCAGTGGTAGTGGCGCGCCGTGGCGACGGAAGTGCCTGTCCCTGCATGACATGTTCCAGACAGCCACGCATTTCGCGATAACGACCCATGACTACTTTGAGTAACAGACGGGCCAAATCGTCCACGTCCTTGAGGTGCTCTTCAAGGTACTGCAGGGATATCTCGGTCAACTGTGTGGGTGCGATGGCCCGTGCCGTTGCGGAGCGCGGTTTGCCGTCAATCAGCGCCATCTCTCCAAACAGGTCACCTGCGGATAGGTTGGCGATGGCAATGGGTCCTTGCTCGGATTGGATGCTGATTTCGACAGCACCCTCTTTGATGAAATAGGCGCATTCCCCAGCTTCTCCCTGCTGGAATATGATCTCGCCCGTGGAGAAACTCCTTTTGTAGTTCTGTTCCATCATAACTCCGCTATCAATCCCGGGAGACCGGGTCCGCCAAACGACGCGTTGGTTTGTCCGGCCATGATTGGCTTTTTCAGGCCTTTTCTCTGTCTGTGTTGGTAATTCCTGCGTCTACAGGGAAGTATAGAATGAACCACAGTCTGCGGTGGTTGCCGCTTGCCTGGAGCAGTGAAAGTACGGGTACAATAGATACGCTCCCCAGCGGGGATGCTCAACAGTTGGCTTCAATAGGCCCCGGATTTCGTCGTTTGATCTATCCCCAATTTGAAAAACTGCTTCGGGATCTGCCGATTCTTCCGATCCTGCCCGGCCTTTCCAAAGAACTGGGAGACTGCCGGCGGGTGGTGCTGTCCGCCCCACCCGGGTCGGGCAAGACCACCGCCGTTCCCCTGGCCCTGCTGGACC
>JBNKMQ010000032.1:0-18948 GCA_050293225.1 Sedimenticolaceae bacterium | reverse complement strand
AAACCATGAGGATGGCCGTATAAAACAGACCATCACCTCCAAGTCGCTGCCATTGGGTATAACCTCAGACATCAATTTTAAAAACGAGATTCACTACATCCCCATTGAGGAGCACGACAGAGTCGTATTGGCAACTGACGGGGTTTTCGAAGCAAGAAATGCCGCCGGCGATTATTTCGGTGAGGAGCGCCTGATTCAATCCTTCTCGGCGTGTGATGCCGATACCTATCAAATCGACAGGCTAAAACACAACCTGGAGATCTTTTGCCAGGATGCCCCACAGGATGATGACATCAGTGCGGCGGAAATCCCTCTCAGAGAGTCGCTACTACCGAACTGGGAAAAGTGCGAAATCTCTCAGCCGACTCCCGTAGAGAGTGAAACATCTGAAACCCTACCCACTGATTCCCACGACGACTGCATAGAGTTTCATCTCACCCTGCATGGCAGACAGTTGCGCAATGCCGATCCCATTCCCATCGTCATCAACTACATTCAAGAGACCGTCGGCCTGCACAAATATCGACGCCCGCTGTTTACCATTCTCACCGAGCTCTATGTCAATGCCCTGGATCACGGCATCCTCCACCTCGACTCTAAAATTAAACAGGGAGAGGACGGCTTCACCAACTACTTTCAACAACGGGAATCCCGTCTGCAAAACCTGACCCAGGGAAGGGTACGCATCGGCCTCAGGATTCACGAACTGGAGAACGGCGGTTATATGGTAATTCAGATCGAAGACAGTGGCTCCGGCTTCGATTTCAATACACATGATCGTAACAAATCAGAAAAGGAACTCTTCAGCGGACGCGGTATCTTATTGGTGAAATCTCTCTGCAAAGAGCTCAGCTACAATACCTCCGGCAACCAGGCAGAAGCAGTGTTTGCCTGGAGCGACGACGAAACATAACTTTCTCAATCGAGTAAATAGAGCGCTATTTCCGATTATCGCTGAGGGGTGATTCTCGAAGAGTATCGGCGTAGGCTTAGATATTCTGTTTGGATCCGCAGCATCGACTACAAGAAAAAACCGAGACATGGCAAAGACGCTCATCACCGACTCCACCGAGGGCACAACAATCCCCTTTCTGCGAGGAATTCTAACTCGCTCTCTGACCGATGCGGGACTCTCTTTTCAGCGCGCTTATGCCCTCTCCACTCATGTGCGTCAAAAAATCAGTGACAAGTCTGACGTCTCCACACAAGAGCTGCGAATGCTGGTCATCGAGGAGCTGGCAAAGCTGAATGAGACCGAAGTCATCGAAGCCTATGAATCCAGCGCTCAACCCAGCAGAATCGTAGTTCGCAACCGAAATAAAGAGTTAGTCCCGTTTTCCAATCTTGAACATCGCCGCTCACTGGCTTCCAGCGGTCTCTCTGCAGACAGAGCGGCATTCATTACCCAGGCCATCTATCAGCAGCTACTCGAGACACAACAGGAAGAGATCCATACCAATGTCATCGGTACCCTAACCTATGAAGAACTAAAGCGAAAGTTCGGCAAAGCAGCGGCTACGCGTTATCTCGTCTGGGTAGACTACAAACGCAGTAACCGCCCACTGATTCTGTTGATCGGCGGCACAACCGGCTGTGGAAAAAGCACCATCGCGACTGAGGTCGCGCATCGACTCAACATCATCCGCACCCAGTCCACCGACATGCTGCGGGAGGTGATGCGTATGCTGATACCTAAGCGTCTGCTACCCGCCCTGCATACCTCCTCTTTCAATGCGTGGACTAAGATGCCCTCCATTAAAGTAGAGGATGATGCCCCGGAGAAAATGATGATCCCAGGCTACCTGCATCAGTCGGAACTGCTGTCGGTACCCTGTGAAGCGGTTGTGCAGAGAGCGCTGAATGAGCAGGTGTCCCTGATCGTAGAAGGCGTACATGTTCATCCGGCACTGCTGGACCGATTCGAACCGACTGATGACGCAGTAATCGTGCCGATCATGCTGGCGGTTCTGAAGCAGGACAAGCTGAAAAACCAACTCAAAGGCAGAGGGGTAGTGGCGCCTAACCGCAGCGAACAGAGCCAGTACATCTCAAACTTCGATTACATCTGGCAGCTGCAGTCCTACCTCCTTTCCGAGGCGGACAACAGCAGCATGCACATCATTGAAAACAACGACAAAGAGAAGACCACAGACCGGGTCATGAGATCGATCATCGAAGTACTGCAGAAGGACTTTGACGCCAAAGTGGATGACATCTTCAAATTGAAATAAGAGAGGGGTATTCAATGCCAATCTCCCATAAAGGCTTGATGATCATCATCGATGGTCTCGGCGACAGGGGAATACCCGGCTTCGGCGGTAAGACACCACTGGAGGCGGCAGAGACACCGAACATGGATAAGCTGGCCGATGCGGGACAGTGCGGCCTTATCGACCCGCTCTTTCCCGGTATGCCGGTGGGTACTCATACCGGCATCGGCCTGCTCTTCGGCCTGCCGAGAAAGCAGGCCCTGAAGCTGGCCCGGGGTCCGGTGGAGGCCTCAGGTCTAGGTCTGACTCAGAATGGAGAGGATATCTATATCCGTTGTAACTACGCCAGCCTGAAGAGAGAGGAGCAAGGCTACACAATTGTCGACAGACGCGCAGGTCGCAGGGATGAAGGCTTTGCTCAACTGGCATCGGAACTGGGTAATATAAACCTTGGTGAAGGCATCCAAGCGAGCCTGCACCCCGCAACCCAGCACCGCGCTGTACTCCGCCTAAGTGGAGTGAATCTCTCTCACAGGGTCAGCAACACAGACCCGGGGAACGCCTATCGCACCGAAGGTCTCCTCAAATGTCAGCCATTGGACAGCGCTGATAGCGCAGCCCAGCGTACTGCCGATGCACTCAACCAGGCAACCGACAGGATCTACGATTTCTTTTCCACACACCCTGTCAACGACCAGAGGATTGCGAATGGCCTGATGCCGGCAAACGGCATCATCTGCCGCAGTCCTGGGGAGTCGCTGAAATTCAGGTCAGTGCTGGACCATTTCAAGATCGAGGCCGCGGTGATCTCGGGAGAGGAGACCGTACTCGGGTTAGGCAATCTGTTTGGCTTTGATCTCGTGCGTGACCCCTGCTTCACAGCCCTACCTGACACCAACCTGCAGAAAAAAGTCGCCAGTGCCCAGAGCGCACTGGAAAACCACGATCTGGTTTTCCTGCATATCAAAGGCCCGGACATCTGCTCCCATGACCACAACCCGGTGGCAAAACGAGAGATGCTGATGCGAATCGATGATGCCATTGCGCCACTCATGAGTGAATCACTTGTCATCGCCATCACCGGTGACCACTCTACCGACAGCAATACCGGCAGACATACCGGCGACCCGGTCCCCGGCCTCATCTTTGCTCCCCAGTGTAGAATCGATACCACCCACGGCTTCGCTGAGTCGAGCTGTGCGGGCGGCGGCCTGGGACGCATCGACAGCAGTGGATTCCTTCTCAGCCTGCTCGACCAGATGAACCGGCTGGAGAATTTCAAACTGGAGGATCGGGACTTTTTTCTCTGACGATAGCGCCGGTCCAGTTAACGCATACACAGTTTCCGCTGAAGGGCATATACTTAGAGCCATATCGACCCCAAATCAAATAGAAGCCATGAGCCAAGCAGAACCCAAAATTACCACCCCCACCCCCATCAACGATGCCGTGGAGCGTCAGGATGATTCATTCGATCTGAGTGATCCCTCCCTCTACCTGAATCGGGAGCTGACCTGGCTCGCTTTCAACAGTCGAGTACTGAACGAAGCCGACCAGGAGAGAAACCCCCTGCTGGAAAGGGTCAAATTTCTCGCCATCGTGAGTAACAATCTCGATGAATTTTTCATGAAACGGATCGGCGGACTGAAACAACTGGTCGCTGCCGGTCTGACAACGCCCTCGGTGGATGGCAGGTCACCGACCCAGCAGCTGCTCGACTGTCATGAAACCATTCGATCCATGCAGAGCGAACAGCAACAGATCTACAACAAGCTGGTAGACCTACTCGAAGCCGCTGAGATCAAGATAACCGAATACGGCAATCTGGATCGCTCCAGCCAGGAGCAGTTACGCGAGCATTTTCGCGAGAACATCTTTCCCATGCTGACCCCCTTGGCGATGGATCCAAGTCATCCCTTTCCTTTCATCTCAAACCTGACCATGAATCTACTGGTCACCCTGCGTTTTCCCGGTGGCAACGATATACACATGGCCAGGGTCAAGGTACCGGTGAGCAAGGAGGTCTCCTCCCGCTTTATCCAGGTCGGCGAAGAGAACACATTCATCACCCTGGACGACCTCATCGCGAATAACCTGGACATGCTCTTCCCCGGCATGGAGATCGAGTCCTGCGACCTTTTCCGCGTCACCCGTAACGCCAATGTGGAGCTCGACCAGGAGTCGGCCAACGACCTGCTGGAGATGATCGAGATCGAGCTGCGCGAACGCCACTTTGCACCTATCGTGCGGCTGGAGGTCTCCAAGGGCATGAACCCCACCCATCGCGGCATGCTGGCGGCAGAGCTGGGACTGAACGAGTCTCAGGATGTGTTTGAAGTTGACTGCATGATAGCGATGAAGGATCTGTTCGAGATCGCCATGCTCAACATCCCTGAGCTCAGGAATGCGCCCCACCATGCCGTCGACCACCCCCAGCTTGCCCACGACCGGCGCAATATCTTCCATATCATTCGCGATCAAGGATCCCTGCTGCTGCAACACCCCTATGAGTCGTTCAACACCACGGTGGAGCGATTTCTCAGGACCGCAGCGGAGGACCCCAAGGTACTCGCCATCAAGATGACCCTCTACCGGACATCCGCCGACGGCGGCGTGCTCAACTCCCTGATCAAGGCGGCCCGCAACGGCAAGCAGATTGCTGTCCTGGTGGAGTTGAAGGCGAGATTCGATGAGGCGGCCAATATTCGCTGGGCAAGGCGATTGGAGCAAGCAGGCATTCACGTCACCTACGGCGTTATCGGTTTGAAAACCCATAGCAAGCTGATCATGGTGATCCGTAAGGACTACTCCCAGCTTCGCCGCTACTACCACATCGGCACCGGCAACTACCACGCCGGAACGGCACGCCTCTATACCGACTTGGGCATACTCGGCTGTGAACCCGAGACGGGTCAGGACCTGACCGAGCTGTTCAACTATCTCACCGGCTACTCCCCGCCCCCCAGTTATCGCAAGATACTGGCGGCTCCCTACACCCTGAAGCAGTCGCTGCTGAGCAAGATCGAACGGGAGATCAAGATCCACAGCGAGGAGAAGCCCGGCCTGATCCAGATGAAGATGAACGCCCTGGAGGACAAGGACATCGTCAAGGCGCTCTATCAGGCCACCCAGGCAGGGGTGAAAGTCCAGTTGATCGTAAGAGATACCTGCCGCTTCCGTCCCGGCATTCCCGGCCTGAGTGAGAGCGGCAGCGTGGTGAGCATCGTCGGACGCTTCCTTGAGCATGCCCGCATCACCTATTTCCAGAACGGAGGTGACGAGGAGTACTTCATCGGCTCCGCCGATCTGATGGAGCGGAACCTGATGAAGCGGGTAGAGGTGCTGACCCCTATCGAATCCCCTGCCCTGCGCCAGGAACTGAGACTGATACTGGATGTACAGCTCAGCGACAAACACGCTGCCTGGGACATGCAGTCTGACGGCAGTTACGTGCGCCGCATCCCTTCGGAGGACGACAAGTCCCTCAACTGCCAGGAGACCCTGGTCGGTGTGGCGGAGCGACGCCTGGAGGCCGCCAAAAAGCACAAGGAGAAACGTATGCGTGAGAAACTGATGTATCACTTCAAACATCGGCTGAAGAATAGTGACAGCAGCGGGAGCGGCGGATGACAGAGACGAAGGAGAAACCAGAGCAGGCGTCAAAGCCAGCACTGCTTGTTGCAGTGGACTTTTCCGAGCACTCGGCCAATGCACTGGTCTATGCCGCCAAACTGGCCATGCGTCTGGATGACCGCCTGATCATCCTGCATGTCATCCATGACCAGGCGGGCGGCTACTACACTGACAAGAAGATAAAAAAGGGTGAAAAGAAGCGACTCAAGCGACTGGAAGAGATTGCCGCAGAAATGATGGATGAACTTCTGCAGAAACAGGTCGAGCAGCACAAAGCGCTAAAGCCCATTTTTAAGAAGGCGGAAGTGGTCCTGGTCTCGGGATTGACGGTCACCAAAATCCTGCAACTGGTCGAGAAGCATACCCCGGAAATGCTAATCCTCGGCAACAAGGGTCGTACTGCCCTATCGCATATTCTGCTCGGTTCCAAGGCCGAGCAACTGGCGCGTCTCTGTCCGGTTCCCGTAACTCTGGTCAAACCATGAGTCGCATCTTTTACTCTGCCATCAGCGGAACCTCAGCAAAAACGTACGTCAGTTCACTCCTCGCTTTTCTAGCCTTGACACTCTTCTGGCGTATCGGTTTTGCCGCTGACCCGCTGGACGCCTCGCCGGACTGGAGCAAGATGGCGATCCAGCTTTTTGGCGGACTGGCACTGTTTCTCTTCGGTCTGGATCAGATGGCCAATTCACTCAAGGCAGTGGCCGGGGAGCGGATGAAGGTCATTCTGGCTAAGCTGACCACCAATCGCTTCATGGGTGCCTTGATGGGTGCCTTCGTTACCGCCGTCATTCAATCCTCTTCTGTGACAACGGTGCTGGTCGTAGGCTTCATCTCCGCCGGATTGATATCGATGGCGCAGTCAGTTGGTGTCATCATGGGGGCCAATATCGGTTCCACTTTCACCGTACAGATCGTCGCTTTCAAAATCACGCAATACGCCATGCTCATGATCGCGCTCGGTTTCGGCGCTTGGTTCTTCTCCGGCAGGGAGTCGATCAAGCACTACGGCGGCATGATCATGGGGCTCGGCATGCTCTTCTTCGGCATGGACATCATGAGCGATGCCATGTCGCCTCTCCGTAGCTACCAGCCGTTCATCGATCTCATGATCAAAATGGAGCAACCCCTGATCGGCATCACAGTTGCTGCGATCTTTACCGCGCTGGTGCAGTCCTCGGCGGCCACTCTGGGTATTGTGATCGTCATGGCCAGTCAGGGCATCATCACGCTTCCCGCTGGTATTGCCCTGGCGTTCGGCGCCAACATCGGCACCTGCGCCACGGCTATTCTCGCCTCGATCGGCAAGCCCAGAGAGGCCGTGCGCGCGGCCATTGTGCATGTCATGTTCAATGTCGCCGGCGTACTGCTTTGGCTGGCCTTCATCCCAAACCTGGCCGAATTTGTCGTCGCCCTGTCACCATCCTCGTCCCAGCTGACGGAAGCCGCCAGAATGGCGTCGGACACACCGCGGCAGATCGCCAATGCCCATACCATATTCAATGTGGCCAATACCCTGATCTTCATCGCCTTCACCGGCGCCTTCGCCCGCCTGGCGGAACTGTTGGTACCCGACAAACCCCTGGAAGAGCATCCCATCACCAAGCCCCGCTACCTGGATGAAGAGTTGCTGGAGACGCCCTCTCTCGCCCTCGACATGGCCAGACTCGAAATCAGCCGTGCCGGCGCCCAGGTGGAGATCATGCTGGATGAGATCCTGCCGGCCATGCTGAAGAAGGACAAACCGAAGCTGGCGTCGATACGTGAGATGGATGAAAAAGTGGACGTGCTGCATGAACAGATCGTCAACTATCTGGGACGCCTCAGTCGCAAGGCGCTGTCCGAATCCCACTCTGCTTCGATTTTACGTCTGATGTCCATCGTCAATGACCTGGAGAACCTGGCCGATCTGATCGAGACAGATCTGGTGGGACTGGGACATAAGACCATTCAGGAGCAGTTGCAGATCAGTGAAGAGACCCAGCGGATGCTGCACCATCTCCACACCCAGATATCCCAGGCCGTCTCTCTCGCCATTCATGCCGTGAAAATGAATGATCAGAATAGGGCCGACCAGGTCATCGGTATGAAGACTACGGTTGATCAGCTTTTTGATGCGGCCTCAAGCCATCAGGCATCGCGACTGGTTGCGGATGCGCCCAATCGTCTATCGACCTATACCCTGGAAGTGGAGATCATTGAGAAGCTGAGGCGTATCTACCATTTCTCCGAGAGAATCGCTCAGCTGGTTGAGTCGGATTCGGTCTCCATCGGTGAGATGGAAGCCGCTACGGATTAGACAAATGCCATTATCCGTTCACCCGACTATGCCTAAGTGGGTCCTTCTGTAGCAGAAGCTGTCTCCCCATCCTGCTTGAGAGTTCGCTGCAGGACCACATGGTGTATCCGCCTTGAAGAGGCATCCTGCACCCGAATCGAGAGACCATCCAGTTCGAAGGTTTCATCTTTGGCGGGAATCCGCTCGGTATGCTCAAGCAACCATCGATTGATGGTATCTGTCGGCTTGCCGGGAATATCCATGTCGAAGTACTCTTCGACAACTCTTAATTCCGCTGTTCCGGCAACCAGTATCCGATCGTCATCCAGTACCATCAGGTCGTCTGGTTTCTCATCGGTCTCATCATAGATCTCACCCACCAGCTCTTCCAAAAGATCTTCCAGAGAGACCACACCGATCATCGCACCATGTTCGTCGACGACGACTGCCAGGTGGCGACTGTGGCTCTTGAGGGTAAGAATCAGCTCATCAATAGGTGTATTGGCCGGGGTAAAAAGCGGTTCCTGCCCCAGCTTTGAGATCTCTATATCCAGATTGCCCGAGACAATCAGATTGATCAGATCACGCAGAATCACCAAGCTGACAATTTCGTCCGGGTCTTCCCGGTAGAGAGGAATACGTGTGTAATTCTGCTCCAGGATCTCCGGCAGAACATCCCCCAGGCTACGCCGGCCATCAAGACGGAAGACCTGCCGCCTTGGCGTCATCACATCTTCGGCTTTGAGATCATTGAAGTTGAAGATGCGCTCGATCATCTCCCGCTCGCCGGTATCTATAACCCCCTCCTCTTCTCCATGCTCGATCAGGGTGATCACTTCGGACTCGGTAACCAGCGGATCATCCATTGCGCTGGTGGAGGATTGAATCCAATTGGTAAAGAGTTGAAAAAACCAGACCAACGGATAGATCACCCGCATGAAGCCGTAGATGATAGGCGCGATGAAGAGTGAGATTCTCTCTGAGAATCGTGTGGCAAGACTCTTGGGGGTAATCTCACCAAATATCAGGATAACTATGGTGAGAACGCCGACAGCGATACCAGGACCGGAGTCGCCAAAGTAATCGGTGGCTATTACCGTGGCCATCGCGGAGGAGGCTATATTGACCACATTGTTGCCGATCAGGATGGTGATCAGCATTCTGCTGGGATCTTTTTTCAGAATGAACAGGGCATGGGCGCCCCTTCTACCTTCCTTGTAGAGCGATTCTGCTCGAGCCATAGATAGCGAGACCAATGCGGTCTCCGATCCTGAGAAAACGCCAGACAGCAACAGGAGCACTGCCAGAATCAGATAATTTTCCACTGAGTTTCTAAAAATCTCACGCCACAAGGGCACCAGAGAGGAATTATTACTGCTAACACATTGAATCACAACTACCTTACTGGAATATTTTAGTCTCTCTTTCTCAATTCAATACCCGGATATGACACATGCGGTCAATAAAACGTCATAAAAAAGAAGTAAAATCATACATATTGGTTCAATTAGTGTTGGCAGAGACAAAACCGACTATTTAAGTAGGAATAGATATTTTGGCAATAGTGGCCTAGTCAGCCAGTGAATTGCCAAATCTCCTCTGTATATGAACTTGGACTCTTGTATTATTCGATACCACATTTCTATTTAATAACCGTCGGTTACCCTAGGGCCTGTTAACACTAACTCTCTCATATGAAAAGAATTCTGATAGTTGAAGACGAACCTGAAATCCGCGAAATGATTCGTTTCACCCTGGAGCCGAAGGGCTTTCATATCGACGAAGCGGAAAACGCCCAAGAGGCACGTAAACTCCTCTCGCAACAGACATTTGACCTGATTCTGATGGACTGGATGCTACCAGGACGTTCCGGTCTGGAATTCACTCGAGAGATCAAGCAGAAGAAGCAGATACAGTCCCCTCCCATTATCATGCTGACTGCGAGGGCAGATGAATCTGACAAGGTAGAAGGGCTCGACAGCGGTGCTGACGACTACATCACCAAGCCTTTTTCCCCCAGAGAGCTTGCAGCCCGAATCAAGGCAGTGATCAGACGTACGGGGCAAACGGATGAAGAGGCGCCAATCGATTTTGATGGACTCTGTCTCGACCCGGTACAGCATCAGGTCAGCCTGAATGGATCTCAGATCACACTTTCACCGGCAGAATACAAACTTCTCCACTTCTTCATGTTAAATCCCAATCGAGCCTATAGCCGCTCACAAATACTTGATAAGGTTTGGGGAGACAACGCCTATGTCGAAGAGCGTACAGTGGATGTCCACATCCGTCGATTGAGAAAGGAGCTCTCAGCATCCGGTCACGACTGCTTCATTCAGACCGTACGCGGCGTCGGTTATCGATTTACACCGGAAGGTTTAAACCGGTATTAACAGTGTCTGCAATCTCGCAGGAGACAAGGTGTACCAATACATTCGAATAGAGATTAGCCAACTCCTGGGAATCTCCTTGATTTTCGGAACCATTGGCTATCTCACCGATGAGATTACGCTCTCACTCTCCTTGTCACTGGTCGTCTATTTTCTCAAGCATGCATACTACCTGATCAAATTAGGTAGCCTGATCGAAAATGAGAAGAACATCTCCCCCCCCTATCCACCGGACATCTGGGGGCTGATCTACAAAGAGCTCGCGAGACATCGCATGCGTAGCCGCAAGCGAAAGCGGACCCTGAACCGTTTCGCATCCCGGTTCCGTAAAGTCGCTACCTCGATCCCCGACGCTCTGCTGATGTTGAATAAACCAGGACGCCTGGAATGGGCAAACCCTGCAGCCAATCAACTGCTGAATATCAGCTGGCCTCGGGATGAAGGCATTCCTATCACTCAGTTATTGCACATCGAAGGACTCGATGAATACCTCGAGTCGCCCGACTACAGCAAACCCATTGATTTTCCCTCTCCCGTAAATAAAGCAGTGATTCTCTCTTTGAGAATCACGCCATTCGGCAGTAAAAAGGCTCAACGATTACTGGTGGCGAGGAACATCACCGAACTCTACAACCTGAATCAGACACGACGGGACTTTGTCTCCAACGTCTCCCACGAGCTACGTACACCTCTCACCGTCATATCAGGCTTCCTGGAAAACCTGGGCGATAACGAGATGTTGGATTTCCAGAGACGCCCCTTTCATCTGATGCTGCAGCAAGCGGAGAGGATGAATTCGATTATCAACGATCTGCTTGCCCTCTCCCGTCTTGAGATGGGCAAGGCGCCCTCGTCTGAGAAGCCGGTTTATGTACCCGACCTGATAAAGAAAATCGTCGATCAGGCAAAGGCCTTAGCTGAGCAGAAAGGCGGTTATGACATTTCGGCGAGTATTGATGAGGGATTATGTCTGGTCGGGGAGGAGAACGAACTCCTCAGCGCCTTCTCCAATCTTATCAACAATGCAATTATTCATACCCCACCAAAGACAGAGATCAGCGTCTCCTGGCAGCGAGAGGAAGAAGGTCGAGCCAGTTTTACTGTTACAGACACCGGACCCGGTATTGAGCAGGAGGCGATTCCTAGATTGACTGAGAGATTCTATCGCGTCGACAAGGCTCGTTCACGCCAATCCGGCGGTACCGGTCTTGGGCTTGCGATCGTTAAACATATCATAGGCAGGCATGACGGCGAGCTCCGCATTACCAGTCAGCCAGGTATGGGAAGTGAGTTTAAATGCACATTCCCGGCAGAAATGGCACTCGATAAGAGTCAGCTGAAGCAGGAGCAAACAGGCTAAGTCTCAGTCAAACTTAAGATGCAGTCTCCTGCATCGCCTCTTCGTCAGCAAAGCCCTTGTTAACCCTGTCTCTCAACTCTTTGCCAGGCTTAAAGTGAGGGACATATTTACCCGACAACGCAACGGTCTTACCCGTTTTAGGATTCCGGCCCATTCTCGGTGGTCTGAAATGCAGGGAGAAACTACCGAAACCACGGATCTCAATTCTCTCCCCAGAGGCCAAAGATTGGCTCATGTGCTCAATCATGCACTTTACCGCCAACTCGACATCTCGGTAAGCAAGGTGGCTTTGCTCCTTGGCAATTAATTCAATCAACTCGGATTTTGTCATTCTTCTCCACTCTCCAGTTTGCTGATTGTCGGGGACCGGCTAGCGGTCCCCGTCAAGTATCAAAGCCTTTTGAGGCTACTGATTCAGGACTAATGCTTCCTTAGTCGCCCTGATTGTCCATCTGTTCTTTCAGTAGATCGCCCAGTGTCGGCGCACTGGTCGCGGCGTCTCGAGCATAACCCTTGATCGCTGCTGCCTCTTCATCGGCGTCTTTCGCCTTGATGGAGAGAGATATGCTGCGATTTTTGCGGTCTACACCCAAGAACTTCGCCTCGATTTCATCCCCTTCCTTCAGGATGCTTCTGGCATCTTCGACGCGATCACGAGAGAGCTCAGAAGCACGCAGATAACCATCAACACCCTCTGCAAGTGCGATCACCGCACCCTTGGCATCGACTTCAGCAACAGTGCCTTTGACAAAGCTTCCCTTCTCATTGGCAGCCACAAAGCTGGAGAAAGGATCTTGAGCCAGCTGTTT
Organism: Sedimenticolaceae bacterium; assembly: GCA_050293225.1. GTDB lineage: Bacteria > Pseudomonadota > Gammaproteobacteria > Chromatiales > Chromatiaceae > Thiodiazotropha. The sequence goes on along the minus strand of JBNKMQ010000032.1, from coordinate 6,268 downwards.
GACGCCGAGAGAGATTCGCTCACGCTCAGGATCAACAGAGAGTACAACAGTCTCCAGCTCATCACCCTTCTTGAACTTGCGAATCGCCTCTTCACCCTCTTCATCCCAGGTAATATCCGAGAGATGGATCAGGCCGTCGATACCGCCGTCCAGGCCGATGAAGATACCGAAATCGGTAATCGACTTGATGCTGCCGCTGACGTGGTCACCCTTATTGTGGGTTGCAGCGAACTCATCCCAAGGATTGGCCTTGCACTGTTTGATACCGAGAGAGACACGACGGCGCTCCTCATCGATATCCAGCACCATGACCTCAACCTCGTCTCCCAGAGAGACGATCTTGGAGGGATGCACGTTCTTGTTGGTCCAGTCCATCTCAGAGACGTGTACCAGACCTTCAACGCCCTCTTCGATCTCCACAAAGCAACCGTAGTCGGCAATGTTGGTGACCTTACCGAACAGGCGGGTGCCCTCCGGATAACGGCGCGCCAGTGCGACCCAAGGATCGTCACCCATCTGCTTGAGACCCAGTGAGACACGATTACGTTCACGGTCAAACTTCAATACCTTGACGTCGATCTCATCACCGATCTCAACAACCTCGGAGGGATGCTTAACGCGCTTCCACGCCATATCGGTGATATGCAGCAGACCGTCGATACCGCCCAGGTCGACAAATGCGCCGTAGTCGGTGAGGTTCTTGATAACGCCCTTGATCTCCTGGCCTTCCTGCAGGTTCTCCAGCAGTTTGTCGCGCTCTTCGCTGTACTCCTGCTCGACGACTGCGCGACGAGAGACAACGACGTTGTTGCGACGACGATCCAGTTTGATCACCTTGAATTCGAGATCCTTGCCTTCCAGATAGGAGGTATCGCGGACGGGGCGCACATCTACCAGAGATCCTGGCAGGAAGGCGCGAATGTCACTCAGTTCAACGGTGAAGCCGCCTTTGACCTTACCGTTGATGCGACCGATAACGATCTCATCCGCCTCGTGTGCTTTCTCAAGCTGTTTCCAAGCCTGGTCACGCTTGGCCTTTTCACGGGAGAGCCGGGTTGCGCCATAGCCATCTTCAACCGCGTCGAGTGCAACCTCAACCTGATCACCGACGGAGACTTCGATCTCTCCATCCTGGTTCAGGAATTGTGAGCGGGGGATGACGCCTTCAGATTTCAGGCCGGCGTTGACGATAACAGCTTCAGAGGTGATATCCATAACGGTGCCGATGATGATGGCGCCGGAACGAAGCTGGGTACTGGAGAGGCTCTCCTCAAATAATTCTGCAAAACTTTCTGTCATGGGTTAGGTTTCCTGCAGCACTATTGCTGCATCGGCGAGACAACTTGCAAGGGTTCAGTCGTTTTGAAGTTGAATCGCCAGTCTGTTAAAAGGTTAAACAAATAGTCGGCTAAAGAGCCGACCGCCATATCTCATCATCGAGAAGATCAAGTTCAATCCCTCAGTCAGGAGTAGGTTTTTTCCACCCGTTCCATCGCCTGAGCATAAACTTCATCGATCGAGAGTTGTGTCGAATCGAGGATCAATGCGTCGTCAGCTGCCCGCAAGGGCGCCGTCGCGCGTTGACTATCTCTCTCATCACGCTCTCTGATCTCACTGATAAGATCGGCGAGATTAACACCCAATCCCTTTTCTTTCAACTGTTTATAGCGCCTTTTCGCCCTCTCCTCAGGGCTGGCGGTGAGAAAGATTTTCACCTGCGCCTGGGGGAAAACCACCGTCCCCATGTCTCTGCCATCCGCCACCAGACCCGGTGATTTGGCACAATCCCGCTGCCAATCGAGCAAAGCACTGCGTACCTCGGGAATAGCTGCCACTTTGGAGGCCCGGTTTCCTGCCTTTTCAGTACGAATCTCTGCAGTGATATCCTCAGAGCCGATCAGCGCCCTCTCACCATCGAAGGAAAGCGGCATTTTACGTGCAAGATCTGTGATTTTATCCACTTCATCGCCACTGATCCCCTCTCGCTCCACCAGCAGGCCGAGTACGCGGTAGATCGCACCACTATCGAGAAAATGCCACCCAAGGCTCTCTGCAAGACGCAAGGCCAGGGTACCCTTGCCCGATCCTGAAGGGCCGTCAACGGTAATGATTCTGCTTTCGGTCACTCTGCTGCCTCCACCTGCCGCAGCGAAAGTCCAGCTCGTGATGCCAGATCGACAAAACCGGGAAATGAGGTATTCACATTGGCGCAATCGAGAATTTCGATCTCACCAGCGGCTCGCAAGCCGGCCATGGCGAATGACATGGCGATTCGATGGTCTCCATGGCTCTCGACAGAACCACCCTGAAGGCTTCCACCCTGAATCACGATGCCATCCTGTGTTGGCTCGGCACTGATACCCAGGGTTTGCAACCCGTCCGCCATCACCTGGATGCGATCGCTCTCTTTGACCCGGAGTTCCTCGGCTCCAGTAAGGCGTGTAACGCCTTCGGCGCAGGCAGCAGCGACAAAGATCGCAGGGAATTCATCGATGGCCAATGGCACCAGCTCTTCAGGGATGTCGATGCCATGTAACTGGCTGCAACGAACACGGATATCGGCGACAGGCTCGCCGCCTACCACTCTCTCATTCTTGATCTCGATATCGCCCCCCATGAGACGCAGAATCGAGATCACACCGTCCCGGGTCGGATTGATACCCACATGCTCTAACAACATCTCCGACCCCTCTGCAATGGAGGCGCCGACGAGAAAAAAAGTAGCGGAGGAGATATCTGCCGGTACATCAATCTGACAGGCCTTAAGACTTCCTCCCCCAAGCAGAGAGATCGTGTTCCCCTGTCGCTCGACCGGATAGCCAAAACCCTCAAGCATCCGCTCGGTGTGGTCCCGGGTCGGCGCCGGCTCGGTTACACGCGTCTCACCTTCAGCATAGAGTCCCGCCAACAAGATGGCTGATTTGACCTGGGCGCTCGCCATAGGCAGTTGATAATCGATACCTTTCAAACTTGAGGCCGGGGAGATCTCCAGGGGAGCCGTTCCCGTTTCCGTCGAACGGATCTTGGCACCCATCTCAGTCAGGGGATCGATCACCCGTCCCATAGGCCGTCCTGAAAGAGAGCTGTCCCCGGTCAGCGTCAGATTCAATCCCTGACCAGCCAGCAATCCGCTGAGCAAACGCATGGAGGTGCCGGAGTTGCCCAGATCAAGGGGAGCCTGAGGTGTCTGCAAGCCATGCATACCCACACCATGGATAGTCACCCTGCCGTCGTTTGGCCCCTCTATCTGTACACCCATGGCACGAAAGGCGTTCAGGGTCGCCAGGCTGTCTTCGCCTTCGAGAAAGCCGCTGACCTCGGTGACTCCCTCCGCCAGAGAGCCCAACATGATAGAGCGATGGGAGATCGATTTATCCCCAGGCACTCGCAAGCTGCCGTTAAGCTGGCCGCCTGGTTCAACCAGATATTTTAAATTGGTTCTGCTGTTCACTATTTTCTTCTTGTTTAAACGAATCTCTTGCGGATTCCGTTAAAGATGGTTCACTCAACCCCATCGATGAATCTGTCCCGCGCCTGCTTGGCCCGTTCGAAGATCGCTAACAGGCCTTCGCTGTCTCCCGCATCAAGGGTTGCGGCAAGTTCATGCAGTTCATCCGCAAAGTGGGTCAACATTTCACTCAGTTTGCTCTGATTGGCCAAGCAGATGTCCCGCCACATCACCGGATTGCTCGAGGCGATTCGGGTGAAGTCGCGAAAACCGCCGGCGGCATAACGAAAGATCTCATCATTCTCTTTCATTCTCGCCAGGCTATCCACCAGGCTGAACGCCAGCATATGCGGCAGGTGGCTGGTGGCCGCCAGGATCTCATCGTGGTGCGTCACCGACATAGTGGTGATCTCCGCACCACAATCCCGCCACATCTGTTCCACCTGGGACAGGGCTTGGGGATCTGTCTCATCGGTGGGGGTAAGAATCACCCGGCGGTTGTGGTAGAGGGTTGCAAAGGCTGCCTCAGCACCACTGCGCTCGGTTCCGGCAATGGGGTGCCCCGGCACAAACCAGGCAGGCAGTTCTCCAAACAGATCCCGCAGATCTTCCACCACACTGCCTTTGACGCTACCGGCGTCTGTGACTACAGCATCGGGCTTCAGGTGATCCCGAATCTGTTCGAACACAGTGCGCATATTACCCAAGGGCACTGCGAGCAGGACCATATCGGCCCCATCCACTGCCTTGGCGGGATCCTGGGTGTAGTCGTCCACTATGCCTAGCTGCCTGGCTCGGATGAGATTCTCCTGGTTGCGGCCGCAACCGATGACAGAACCGACACTGCCGGACTCACGCAACGCCAAAGCAACTGAGCCCCCGATCAGACCAACACCGATAATGGCGAGTCTCTCTATCATCTCTGCAACACCTCTCGCAGGCTGTTGAGCAGCCTCTCATTCTCTTCCTTAAGACCGATGGTGAAGCGGAGATGGTTAGGCATTCCGTAGTTGGCTAGCGGTCTGGTGATACAACCCAGTTGCAGTAAGGCCTGGTCGATCTCTGCAGCATCCCGATTGAAATCAACCGTAATGAAATTTCCCACCGAAGGGATATATCCGAGACCCAGTTGTTCCAGACCTGTCAACAATTGCGCCATACCGTCCCGGTTTGTTTTGATCGAATGCTCGATAAAGGCCTGATCCTCCAGTGCCGCCAGGGCAGCCACTTGGGCAAGGGCGTTGGCGTTGAACGGCTGCCTGACGCGATTCAGCAGGTCAGCCACATCGGCGTGGGACAAGGCATACCCCAAGCGCAAGGAGGCCAGTCCGTAGGCCTTGGAAAAGGTACGGGTGACGATCAGGTTGGGGAACTCATCCAACCATAAAGAGGCATCTGGATAGTCCGACTCAGCGACATATTCAGTGTAGGCTTCGTCGACGACCACAATAACCTCTTTCGGCAGACCTTGGATGAAGTGATACAGCTCATCCCGTCCGGTCCAAGTGCCTGTCGGATTATTGGGATTGGCGATCCAGACCACCCTCGTCTTCGATGTAATCTTCTCTCTCATTGCGGCAAGGTCATGGGCATAATCCTTTGCCGGAGCAATGACCAGGTCTGCCCCTACCGCCTGACTGCTGATGGGATAGATCGCAAAGGCGTACTGGGAAAAGAGTGATTCAGTTCCCGGCCTGAGAAAGACCCGGGCGACCATATCCAACACATCATTGGAGCCGTTACCCAGCGTGATTCGATTCGGATCGATATCGTGCTTCTTTGCCAGCGCCTGTCGCAGTTCGAAGCCTCCCCCATCGGGGTATCTCGCCAACTCGGGTAAGGCCGCTTGGATGGCCGCAGCCACCTTCGGGCTGGCCCCCAGCGGATTTTCATTCGATGCCAACTTGATGGAGTGGGAGATACCCAACTCCCGCTCAAGTTCGGAGATCGGCTTACCTGGCTTATAGGGTTTCAGGTCGCCGATGGCAGGGATGGCAATATTGAGAAAGTCATTCATCTTCTAATCAAAACGATTTTTTTTCATGAACACAAGGAAAAAAGAGAAGAGGTAATCATTTCAGGACCTCTTTCGGGCCCCTAAAGAACTGCCCTTGGATAGGAGCCCAGTATCTTGAACTGCGAGGCCTGATTCTCCAGTGCCTTGAGCGCTTGCGAGAGCGCCGGGTCGGTCCGATGTCCATCCACATCGACGAAAAAGACATAGTCCCACTGCCCTCTGCGGGAGGGACGGGATTCGATCCGGGTCATACTGATCCCATGTTCGGCAAAAGGGCTCAACATGGCGTGCAGTCCGCCTGATCTGTTCTGAGTGGAGAACATCAGGCTTGTCTTGTCGTCGCCACTGGCGGCGGCATCCTGCTTGCCGATAACCAGGAAGCGGGTTGTATTGCCAGGCTCATCCTCGATATTCGAGGCCAGGGGTTGCATACCGTAGATATCCGCCGCCGCCTCACCGGCGATGGCCGCTGTACCGGGTTCACTGGAGGCAAGCCGGGCCGCCTCGGCATTGCTACCCACTGCGACTCTCTCCGCCCTGGGCAGATGCAGATCCAACCAACCCCGGCACTGAGCCAATGACTGGGAGTGAGAGTAGATCTTCTCAACTGCCTCCATCGAAGTCTCACGGCTGAGTAAATGATGATTGATACGCAGGCTGACCTCGCCACAGATTCGCAGTGGCGAGCCGAGAAAGGTATCCAGGGTGTGGGTGATCACCCCTTCGGTGGAGTTCTCCACCGGCACCACACCATAGTGGCAGGCGCCCGCCTCCACTTCGCGGAAGATATCGGGAATCGCGGC
>JBNKMQ010000031.1:0-19861 GCA_050293225.1 Sedimenticolaceae bacterium | reverse complement strand
GCCGGTCTCGGTCTGCCACCAGGTGTCAACGATGGGGCAACGCTCATCGCCGACCACCCGGTAGTACCACTCCCAGGCTTCCGGATTGATCGGTTCACCCACGGTACCGAGCAGGCGCAGGCTCTTGCGGCTGGTCCTCTTGACCGGCTCTTCGCCGGCGCCCATCAGGGAACGGATAGCGGTGGGAGCGGTGTAGAAGGTGGCGACATTGTGCTTGTCGCAGACCTGCCAGAAACGGGAGATATCGGGATAGGTGGGGATGCCTTCAAACATCAGCGTAATGGCGCCGTTGTTGAGCGGGCCATAGACGATGTAGGTATGACCGGTAACCCAGCCCACGTCGGCGGTACACCAGTAGACCTCGCCGTCCTTATAGTCGAAGACCAGCTTGTGGGTCATTGCCGCCTGCAGCAGATAGCCGCCGGTGGTGTGCAGCACACCCTTGGGCTTACCGGTGGAGCCGGAGGTGTAGAGGATGAAGAGGGGATCGTCAGCGTCCATCTCCTCAGCCGGGCAGTCAGCAGAGGCATCGGCCATGGCCTCGTGGTACCAGACATCGCGCTTGTCATCCCAATCCACGGGATCGCCGCCACGCTGAATCACCAGGCAGGTGTGCACATTGGGGCACTGGGCGACAGCCTTGTCGGCGTTGGCCTTCAGCGGGACCTTCTTACCGCCACGCATCGACTGGTCGGAGGTGATCACCACCTGACAGTCGGAGTCGAGAATACGATCACGCAGGGCGTCCGGGGAGAAGCCGCCGAAGACGATGGAGTGAACCGCACCGATACGGGTACAGGCCAGCATGGCCACCGCCGCCTCGGGGATCATCGGCAGATAGAGGGAGACCCGATCGCCTTTCTTCACGCCACGGGATTTGAGCACGTTGGAGAACTTACACACCTCTTCATGCAGTTCACGATAGGTGATGGTGCGGTCCTCATTCGGATCGTCGCCTTCCCAGATGATGGCTGTCTGGTCGCCTCGGGTCTCCAGGTGCTTGTCGAGACAGTTGTAAGAGACATTCAGCTTGGCGCCGGTGAACCAGTTGATATGGAGATCGTCTTTATCGAAGCTCCAGTCGAGGACTTTGTCCCATTTTTTAAACCAGCTGATGTATTGATCCGCCTGCTCGGCCCAGAAGCCTTCAGGGTCATCCACGGACTTCTGGTACATGGCCTGATATTGCGCCTGGTCGATGTTAGCCTGGGCGGCAAATTCGGCGGGGACGGGATACGTCTTAATTTCTGACATGTGAGACTCCTCAACGGTGATTGTTGATACTTATTAGTTTGAAGAAAGATGATTATCTTTCGAAATACTCAACAGGACCTTGAAAATTGCTATCGATCCTGAAATAAAAAAAATGCTTTGATGATTATTTAATCTGGACATTGTAACGTCTTGTTATCGTGTTAGAAACCGGCTTAGCTGACAAGTGTTCGGTGAGGGATACATCTCCGCCGCCATGGCAAGAAAAAGCTCTGCGGTCGCCAGGGCGTCGCTGAGGGCATTGTGCGCCTTGTAGTTGGGTAGATTGTATCTGGGCCTCAGGTTGAACAACCTTAGATTACCGGCCTGTATGGTGTGATTTCTGCGCTCGAAAAGCTGTCTTGCCAACACCAGGGTATCGATGATCGGAATGACGAAGGGGGCGCCATAGAGCTTGCGGCAGGCGGCGTCGATGAAATTCTGCTCAATCGCCGAGTAGTGCACCAGCATGACCTTTCCCGCCAGGCGTTCGAGCAGTTCCGGTAGCGCCTCTTCAATGGGAATGCCGGTTGCCGCCTGGTCATCGGTGATGTGGTGGATGACGGCGGACTCTTCCGGTATCTCCTCATCGATGGAGATCAACTGGTGTCGGGAGGTCTCCAGCTTGATCTTCATATGCCGGATCTCTACCAGACCATAGCTGAGGATCTTGTCCTGTTTCGGATCGAGGCCGGTGGTCTCCAGATCGAGGGCGACAATGACCAGGTCGTCACACTGGGTCCTCTTCGATGTCAGCGGTGTGGATAGGTAGTCGTGCAGTACCCCGTCACTGACTTTCGTCAGCGCCCGCTTGCGAAGGGTCTCCTGGCTGAAGAAGCGTTGAAACATTGGTCAGATAAACCCTATCTGAACCTGCCGCCCTGATAACGGCTGTCCATGGTCTCTTGCATATCCAGGATAACGCGGAAGGCGTCCTTCAGATGGCGACGCTCCAGATCGGAGAGCTCATCCGGCGCAAGGTAGTTGTCAGGTTGTACTCCTTTTTGAATCTGCTTCGCCTGGTGGTTGATGCGCATGCTGGCGATAAACTCCAGGGCGTCGATCAGATTCTCTCCCATCTCGCGGCTGAGGATGGGTGTCTCCGCTGCCGCTTCGATACGTTCAGTGGTGTTGACCGGTTTCAGTCCCTGGCTCAATGCGAAGACCCGGGCGATGTCGGTGATGGGGACTATGCCCCGGTGTTTGATATCGAAAGTGTCGTCGTGCTCGCCGTCGTGGATCAGCACGAAGTTACGGAAGAAGCCCAGTGGCGGGCGATGCTGCAGGGCATTGGAGGCCATATAGGCGGTGAAGATACCATTGCCCCGGGTCTTGTCGAGAATGTCACTCTGCAGCTCATTGAAGAGCTCATTGTCTCCATGCACTGGTCGCAGATCGAAAAAGATACTGGAGAGCATCAGGGCCATGGGATCGGGCTTGTTGATCCAGGTGTTGAAGTACTTTTTCCAGGCACTCAGGGTTTGTCGCCACTTTGGGTTGGAGGCCATGGCATCGCCGGGACAGTAGATGAAACTGCAGGCATTCAGACCATCGGTTACTGACTTGGCCAGGGCCTCGAAATAGGCTTCATGCTCAGGCTTCATCTGGTCCGAGATGAGCAGGGCATTGTCCTGATCCGAGTGGGAAGTCTGCTCACCCCGGGCCTGGGAGCCACCGCACATCCAGACATAGGGTACAGGGGCTGGCCCAAGTTCCTCTTCTGTCAACTCGATCAGGCGAGCAGTGAGCGAGTCTGTGATGCTGGAGATCGCTTCGCCGATATGCAGGGCGCTGGCGCTTGAGTTGGCCAGCTGAAACTGCAGATCCGGCAAGCGGGCGCTGACATTTGCCAGTTCCTGCACGTTCTCGGCCTTGCGCACATCGGTGGCGAGGAAGGCCGAGTTTGTCGTTTGATGTCTTGCCAGGTCGGTGGCGGTGAGCATACCGATGACCTTTTTCTCACGCACTACCGGCAGGTGATGCACATGCAGGCGGGTCATGGTCAGCAGGGCCTGGAAGGCGAGGGTATCCTCATCGATCGTCTCCAGGTCCTTGGTCATGATCCGGGTGACTGACTCTTCCGGTGAGATGCCGGCAGCAACACATCGTTTACGCAGATCACGATCGGTGATCATGCCGACAAGTGTGTCACCGTCCATCAGCATGACAGAAGAGACGCTCTTCTCACTCATCAGCTGAGCGGCTTCCCGGATGGAACTGGATACCGGAGCCACCACGGGTGTCTTTTTCAACAAGTGGGAGATCTCCACCGTCATCTGGGCGATGCTGCTGCTATCGCCGTTGTCCTGTAGAGTCCTTACCGCCTGTTTCAGCCGGTCCCTGATCGATTCGCTGAAGTGACGATCAAATGCCGGTTCGGCCTGACGTAAAATTCTTAGATGGCTGCAGGGTAACTGGTAGAGGAGGGTATCTTCCGTCGCCTCGCCGCGGATGGCGCTACCGAAGTCGATCAGCTGGCACTCGGTAGTATAGACGCCGCCTTCATCCAGCTTTTCGACCAGTTTGTCATCTTCATCCAAAAGCTCAATGGCGCCGCTACGGAGAATGTAGATATAGCTCTGATCCGAATCCGGCGGTGGGAAGTCGCTACCTCTGCGCAGGTAACGGATATCCAGGATTTTAGGCAGCTGATTAAGCTGTTCTTCCGGCAGCACATCAAAGGGTGGGCGTTGTGCCAGAAAGTCGCGTATCTCGACCAGTTCGATTTCCATAGATTCACTCGAATGAAACCGTTGGGCATACCGGGGTAACCGCTACTGATCCCAGTATGGATAATTCGGGAAAAATCTCAACGCATTGGTGCGAGGGGTTAATACCTCAACTCGGTCAATGCGTTGAGACTCTTTTCTCAGTGCCCAGGGAAAAAGGCCCCGCCGAAGCGGGGCACAAATTACTGCTTTATTATTGTCTTTCGATTAGTGGTCAGTTGCAGCACCGGCACCCTTGGGTACACGGATATCTTCCACCAGATGCTGGATGTGATCCGGTGGCGGAGCAGTCATCTTGGAGACCATGATGGCCACCGCGAAGTTGACCACAGCACCGACAGCACCGAAGGCGTTGGGTGAGATGCCCATGAACCAGTTGGCGCCCATGTCACCCAGGAAGGAGGTGCCGGGGATGAACATGATGCCTTTGTGCTGGAACACGTAGAGCATGGTTACGCTGATACCTGAGATCATGCCCCAGATGGCACCGGCGCGGTTCATGCGCTTGTTGAAGATACCCATCATCAGCACCGGGAAGATGGAAGACGCCGCCAGACCGAAGGCGATGGCCACGGTGCCCGCTGCGAAATCCGGTGGGTGCAGACCAAAGTAACCCGCCAGCCCTATGGCACCAACCATGGCGAAGCGACCCGCCATCAATTCGCTCTTCTCCGAAATGTCGGGCATGAATACGCCTTTCAGCAAGTCATGCGAGATAGAGGAGGAGATAGCCAGCAACAGGCCCGCCGCAGTAGAGAGCGCAGCAGCCAGACCACCGGCAACCACCAGAGCGATAACCCAGTTGGGCAGATTGGCGATTTCGGGATTGGCCAGTACCATGATGTCACGGTCAACCTTGGTCATCTCGTTGCCTTTCCAGCCAAAGGACTCTGCCTTAGCAGCAAACTCGGCATTCTTTTCGTTGTAGTACTGAATGCGTCCGTCGCCGTTCTTGTCTTCAAACGTCAGCAGACCGGTCTGTTCCCAGTTCTTGAACCACTGGGGACGATCAGCATAGGCCAGGTTGCCTTCTGCACTACCGACTTCACCCACTTGGATGGTGTTCATCAGGTTCAGGCGAGCCATGGAACCCACAGCAGGAGCGGTGGTGTAGAGGATCGCGATGAAGACCAATGCCCAACCGGCGGAGGAGCGAGCGTCCTTAACCTTAGGTACAGTGAAGAAGCGGATGATAACGTGAGGTAAGCCCGCAGTACCGATCATCAGGGAGAGGGTATAGACAAACATGTTGAGCTTGCTGCCCATCACCTGTGTCGTGTACTCCTTGAAGCCCAGGTCAGTCACTACTTGATCAAGCCGATCCAGCATAAAAGTACCGGAGCCATCCGCCATGCTGCTGCCTAGACCCAGTTGAGGTACTGGGTTACCGGTCAGGTGCATGGAGATGAACACAGCAGGAACGGTGTAGGCGAAGATCAGTACGCAGTACTGAGCGATCTGGGTGTAGGTGATACCCTTCATGCCGCCCATAACCGCATAGACGAATACTATACCCATGCCGATGAAGAGGCCGGTGTCGTAGTCGATTTGCAGAAAGCGGGAGAAGGCCACGCCGATACCCTTCATCTGACCGATAACGTAGGTTACCGATGCCAGAATCAGACAGATAACCGCCACGATTCGCGCAGTACGTGAGTAGAAGCGGTCACCGATGAATTCAGGTACGGTGAACTTGCCGAACTTACGCAGGTAAGGTGCCAGCAGCAGGGCCAGCAGTACATAACCACCGGTCCAGCCCATCAGGAAGACGGAGGCGCCATAGCCGTTGAAGGCGATCAGTCCCGCCATTGAGATGAAGGAGGCAGCGGACATCCAGTCGGCAGCGGTAGCCATACCGTTGGCGACAGGGTGAATGCCGCGACCCGCAACGTAGAATTCGCCGGTTGTCCCTGCACGGGCCCAGAAGGCGATACCGATGTAGAGGGCAAAGGTGATGCCCACCACAATGTATGTCAAAGTTTGCAGATCCATGAGTCGTTATCCCCCATTAATCCTCATGGACGTCGAACTCGACATCCAGAGCGTTCATGCGTTTCGCGTAGACATAGATCAGCACCAGGAAGGTATAGATTGAGCCGTTCTGGGCAAACCAGAAACCGAGACCCAGACCACCAATCTTAATCGTATTAAGTGGTTCTACCAGGATGATGCCGAATAGATAAGAGCAGATAAACCAAATCACCAGTAAGATGCTTACCAGTTTGATATTGGCTTTCCAGTACTGTTCAGCAGTTTTGTTCATATCATGATCACTCCGCCGTAATGAAAAGTTGTTGATGCGTTCGAGCCTTTAGCATCGACGACTCCTGTCCTCAATTCTGATTCTGATGATTCTCGTCCTGAAAATACCTAGGCCCTGTTGAGTGTTCCGTGTGCACGGTTACACAGTTCACAATTTTGAGCTACACAGTGTGATAATGTCAAATAAAACAATAAGTTAGGACGTGTTATTTCATGCTGCGCCGCCGCATATGTGTTACCGGGGGTAACACTTTTCGGGGGGTGGTGTTACCTTCGGAACCGGGCTTCGTTTCCATAGGTAAGAATCAGTTTTTTTTCCCTCTCTTGGCTTTTCCCAGGATTTGGCATCTTTGCATCCCAAACGCCTTCATTTAGGTCTCTCTGGATGCAACTCATCCGGTTAACTGGTGAACAAAAAGTAAACAGAGGTGATTCAGTGCCGCTCATGCGTCTTATCTCTCATCTGATTTTGGCCATATTGTCTCCAGCCTGAATGGCTTCGATCTGGATGGCCATTCTTCGGACTCGGCACTATTCGAGTGCCGATTGATGGGGTAAATGGGATGGTTTTGGCGGGTGACTCGCTTACGAAATCGTGAAAAAATGCAGGATATGATCAAATCCATCCAACGCTTCTTCGACAGCTATCTGGCCCCTGGCAACGCCGCTGTCAGCCAAGAGAAGCAAGCAGAGGGTATTCGTCTCGCGGTTGCTGCACTTATGCTGGAGATTGCTGAGTCGGATTTCTCCCGCTCATCTGAAGAGAAGCAGATGATCCTCAAGATCGTACGCGAGAACTTCGGCCTGCCGGACGATCAGGCGAAGGAGCTGTTCGCATTGGCGGAGGCGGAACACGCCGACTCCACCGACTATTTCCAGTTTACCCGTTTGATCAATGAGACCTACTCGGCGGATGAGAAGATTACGCTGATCGAAGGACTCTGGCGGGTGGCATTTGCCGATCAGGTGCTGGATAGGCATGAGGAGCATGTCATTCGACGGCTTTCTGAACTGCTCCACGTCTCCCATCGAGATTTTATCTCCACCAAGCACAGGGTCATGCAATCAAAAGCGCCATAGTGAATTTGGATAACCTGCAAGAATTTCCAATCACATATGCAAAATAGGGTCTTGGCCCCATTGCCCAGTTGCGGCGAAATAGGGGTAATAGGGGTGTTGCTGGATTGTTGAGGAGTTGATTTCCCAATCTATTTCAATCGCCGTGATATATTTCAGCCACACCAATTACGATTTCATAACGCCTTGGATGTAAGAAGATGTCAGAGCAAAAAGACGAAAACACCGCTGGAAAGGTCGACAGCAAAGGGCGTCTTCTGGTCGTTGACGACGATCTCAGACACGCTGAGAGTCTGGCCATGATGGTCAGTAGCTGGGGTTACGATGTGGAGACGGCTGCAGATGGGGCCAAGGCTGCCGGTATCCTTGTCACCCGCCCCGTCGACCTGGTTCTGCTCGATCTGCACATGCCGGTGGCGGACGGTCACAAGGTTATGGACTTCATCCGCAAGCGAAAACTCGCCACCAGGGTTATTGCGATCTCCGGCGATCCCTCAATGGATGATGCGATAAAGTCCCTGAAAAAAGGTGCTGACAATTTTATCCGCAAGCCGGTAGCACCGGTGAATCTTCTCAAGGCGATTGATGAGAGTCTTAAACGGCGGGCCAAGGAGAGGCAAGAGACGGACCAGAGAAAACGCCTGGATGTAAAAAACAGTCTGCATAGATTGATGTTCGATGTCGCGCCCAATCTACTCTTCTTACTGGATGTGAACGGCCACTTCCGCATGGTCAACAATGTCTTTTCCAAGGTGACCGGCTATTCCAAGGAAGAACTGCTGGGGATGCACTGGAAGTCTCTGGTGGAGCAGGATGAGATCGAACGCATTGAACACGTCTTCGAAGAGCGCAGAACGACGCCCGATCAGTTTCCTGAGGTGGAAGTAAGATTGAAGTGTAAGCCATCGTCGGCCGACGAAAAGAAACCTCATACAGTGTTGGTGTCACTGCAGTCGCGCAGACTCTATTCTGTTCAGCAGGGTAAAAAACTATTTTTTGGTAACTATGGTGTGGCGCGGGATATCACCCACTACAACAAGCTGGAAGAGCTGAATAAGTATCGGGAGTTTCACGACCCGCTCACAGGGCTGCCGAATCGGGTGCTCTTCGATGACTATCTGAATTTCTCCCTGACCCAGGCGAAACACAATGGTACAGGCCTTTGTCTGATGAATATCGTGCTGAAGGACCTGAAGCAGGTGAACGAAAACTATGGGCACGCCGCCGGCGATGCCTGTCTCAAGGCCCTTGCCACCCGGCTCAAGCGTCAGGTACGCAAAGGCGATACCCTGGCTCGAATCGACGGCAGTGAATTTCTCCTCCTGTTACCCAATGTGCGGGAAGAGAAATCTGTGGTGCCCTTGGCCGAGAAGATCCGTATGGCTTTGACCTATCCGGTGGTTGTGGAAGGCAAGAGTATCAATCTGGAGATCAGCGTCGGTACCGCTCTGTTTCCCCGCGACGGGAAAGATGGTGGCGCACTATTGCAGCATGCCAGAAGCGGTTTGAGTTCGACGATGGCTGCGGAGTACAAACGTCAGTCGGTCTCCTCCGGTTCGAATTGGATCAAGTTGATCAAGTCGACCACCTGACCCAAATCGATTACGCCATTCACAGGCCCGAGTTCAGCTCTTTTTGCCTTTTTTATCCCGCGGAATACCGAAGCGTTGGCGTCTCTCCCATAGCGCCTTGCGGCTGATACCGAGCTGCTTCGCCAGCTCTGTTTCAGTCATGCGATCCTGATTTTCCAGCACGAAGTGGCGGAAGTACTCCTCCAGGGAGAGGTTGTCGCCGGACTGTTCCCGCTGTTTGCTTTGCGCGCCGATCTGGTGATCGATGGAGAGCATTTCCGGGGTGATGGTATCCCCCTCACACAGGATCACAGCCCTTTCGATGGTATTGCCCAACTCCCGCACATTACCCGGCCAGTGGTAACGGCGGATCGCATCCATGGCAGTGCGACTCAATTTGAGTGAAGCCCGGTTAAGTTGTCGGGATGACTTTTCGAGCAGGAACTGGGCCAGCGCCTTGATGTCAGGGCCGCGATCTCTCAATGGGGGCAGGGACATCTCCACCACTCTCAGCCGGAAGTAGAGATCACTGCGGAATTTCTGTTGCTGTACCAGCTGTCGAATATCCCGATGGGTAGCGGCAATGATGCGGATGTCTGGTTGTAGCATTGGATTGTCGCCAGAGCCATATTCGTCACCCTGTAAAACACGTAACAGGCGAGCCTGGGCGGCGAGGGGGAGTTCGCCCACCTCGTCGAGAAAGAGGGTGCCGCCATTGGCCTGGGTGAGTAATCCCCCTTTTCGCTGTTCCCCTTCGCCGGGATGACCGAAGAGTTCGTTCTCTACCTGGTTATCCGGCACCGCAGCGCAATTAAAAACAATGAAGGGGGATTGGCTGCGTTGACTCTTCTCATGCAGGGCTCTTGCTGCCAGTTCCTTGCCTGAACCCGATTCACCCAGAATCAGGACTGTCGCGTCGGTGGGAGCGACTTTCTCGATACGATTGAAAACCTCTTGCATATCGGGGCACTCCCCAACCATCCCTTTCACCGGATAACTCTTCTCCACCTCGTCTTTTAGGACGGCCTGTTGCCGTTGGTTGCGATCCTGCTTGATGGTCCGGTCCACCAGCATCAGTAACTCATCGTGGTCGAAGGGCTTGGAGATATAGTCGATGGCCCCCATCTTCATCGCTTCCACAGCGGAGCGAATGCTGGCATAGCTGGTCATTATCAGTACCGGAACCGGTGCGGCTCGCTGGATGATCTCTGTTCCCGGCATACCCGGCAGTCGAACGTCACTGATGATCAGGTCAAAACTGCTGAGTGTATGTTGCGCTTCCGCCTCTTCGATGGAGCCTGCCTCCGCCACCAGATATTCGTGGCGTTCCAGCAGGCGCTTCACGGCGCGGCGGATGACGGTCTCATCTTCAATAATTAATATGCGGCTCATGCTGAAGTTTCGATCTCTTTGGAAGTTCAATGATTACCCGGGTGCCTTCCTCCGGCTTTGAATCGATGCTGATGACGCCCTGGTGGTCGGAGATGATCTTATAGGCCATCGCCAAACCCAGCCCCGTACCTTCTCCCGGTGGTTTTGTAGTGAAGAAAGGCTCAAAAATATAGCCTTGATTCTCCTCCGCTATACCGGCGCCATGGTCGACCACTTCGATGCGCAACATATCGGCGATTTCACTGGCCTTGAGTTCCACTGAATCTCCAGGGGAGGAGGCGTCGCAAGCATTCGCCAGGAGATTGACCAGGACCTGGGAGAGGGCCTGGCGATCCCCTTCGAGATGTAAATCCTCGGAGCAGAGATTCTGACAGCTCACCTGGCGACCATGTTGGGTCAACTTAACCAGGCGGATCGCCTCATCAGCCACCTCTTTGACAGAGAAGTCGCGGATATCGGTACCGATGCCGCCACTACGGCTGAAGTTCATCAAGGTCTTGACGATAGCCGTGATGCGCTGGGTCTGGTTGAGGATCTCGTCGATGCTCTCTCTGACCAAACTCGGCTCCTCCTCATGGCGGAGGTTTTGCGCCAGAGAGGCGATACCGGTGACAGGGTTTCCGATCTCATGGGCGACGCCGGCGGCGAGGCGACCGATGGATGCGAGACGTTCACTGTGGGCCAGTTCGGCCTCCAGGGTCTCCAGGTTGGTAAGGTCTTCCATCAGGATGACCTGACTGGTGCGGGCCTCTTCCACCGGATGGTCCACGGCCAGTGGACCGGGTATTGCCGCCTTGTGCAGGTTGAACCATCGCTTGTTGTTATCGTGGGTCAACTCCAGGTGGTAGATGTGCTCGTCAGATGCGCTGGCAAAACCCGCCAGCAGATGACCCCAGGGCTCGGGCAGGCGATGCAGGGGAACGCCAACCGCATCCCGCGCCGGCAGGCGGGTCATGACCTCCATGGCCAGATTCCAGATGGTGACAGTGCGGAGTTTATCGATGGTGCAGACCCCCAGGGGGAGGTCCAGCAATACCTGACGATGGTAACGGCGCAGGTTGTCCAGATCGCCACTCAATCCCCGCAGGCGGGAACGGGAGTGTTCCAGTTGATCCTCGATGAAGCGCATGGAGTCGGCCAGGGCCGTCTGGGTATGGGCATCAAGTTTAAGTCGCCGACTGATGATCATGTGCGCCAGTTGGGGGCCCAAGAGGCCGGAGAGGTTGCGTTCGATGCGCTCCCGCAGACGACGCAGCTGAGAGGGTCTTGTCTCGTTAGCAGAGAGGCTGAGGTCACTGAGGGCCTGTTTTACCTCCCGCTCTGCCGCTTCTCCTCCCAGCATTTGAGCCAGCTGCTTGGTGAATTGTGCGGAGGAGCCCGCATCGACGAAACCGCCCAGGGGGATCATCGACTCAGAACAGCAGGCGCTGGCGGCCTCCTGTTCACCACGACTCTGTTTGCCGATCAGGGAGCCAAAGACAAACATCAGCGTATTCGCTGTCAGCGACCAGAAGGTGGCGAACTGCCATTGATCCATACCGGCTGCCAGTCTGAGGGCCGGGATATCGAATTCGGTGCGGATGAAACCGGAGCTTTCCAAGAGTGGTATCAGCAGGGTTGCCGACCAGATGATGATGCCGGCAAGCAGACCCAGAATCAGCCCCAGGCGGTTGGCTCTTCGCCAGTAGAGCAGACCGACGATGCCAGGCAGGAATTGCGCCACTGCAACAAAGGAGATCAGACCCAGTTGTACCAGTCCATGGTGCTCCTCCAGGAGCACATAGAATCCGTAACCAGCCATGATAATCAGGGCGATTAACAAGCGTCTGCCCAACAACAACCAGCGATAGAGATTTACCTGGGGATCGGGGAAGTTGGTCGGCAGCAGGATGTGATTCAAGGTCATTGACGAGAGGGCCAGGGTGGTAATGATCATCATCGCACTGGCTGATGAGACGCCGCCAATAAAGGCCAAAATCGGCAGCCAGGAGGGACCGGCCTCCAGGCTGATACCCAGAGCAAAGTAGTCTGGCTGGAGATTGAGTTGCAGGAACTCCCCAGCCCATAGAATCAATGGAATCGGTAAATTAATTAACAGCAGAAAAAGCGGAAAGGCCCAACTGGCGGTACGCAGGGCTTTGGGGTCCAGGTTTTCCGTAAACAGCATATGAAACTGTCTTGGCAGCAGAAAAGCAGCTGCGAAAGCCAGCAGTAAGAGTGTGGCCCAAGGCCCCTCTCTGACCGGCTGATAGAGTTTGTTGATCGCCTCCGGGTGGAGTTTGAGCCACTGATCAAGTCCATCAAATCCGCCAAAAACCCCAATCAGAGTGACGCCGCCAATGACCAGCAAAGCGAGCAGTTTAACCAGGGATTCAAAGGCGATAGCAGCTACCAGGCCGCGATGTTTTTCCCGGCTGGTGCTGTGCCTGGCACCGAACAGGATGGCGAAGATCACCAGGGTGATACAGAAGATGAAGGCGAGGCTGCGAGGTGTGGCGGATTGACTGACTACGGTTAGAGAATCGGTCACCGCACGGATCTGCAGCGCAATGTAGGGCAGGGTGCCGAGCAACATGAATAGGGTGACCAGAATGCCAGCCAGCTGACTGCGGTAGCGGAAGGCAAACAGATCTGCCAGCGAGGTGAGCTGATATTCCTGGGTTAATCTGAGTATGGGTTGCAACAATACCGGTGCCAGTGCAAAAGCGAGGGTGACCCCGAGATAGATGGTGAGAAAGAGATAACCCTGAGTCTGGGCAAAGCCGACACTGCCGTAGTAGGTCCAGGAGGTGGCGTAGACACCCAGGGATAGGACGTAGATCAGGGGATGACGGATCAGCTTTTCCGGTAGCTTGCCGCTGTCTGCGGCATAGGCGATCAGGAACAGCAACACCAGGTAGGCGAGACCGACACCAAAGAGAAGTCCAAGGTTATGAGCCATGACGACGGCGGCTTATCCAGGCGATACAGGCAATAATCAGGAACCAGAGCAGATAAGGGACATACCAGGGGCTATCCTCAGCGGTCCACCAGATCATTACCGGGGTGGAGAGGATCAGGATGATGAACAGACCGAGGGCGAGGGTCCGGTCGAGTTGGCGCTCTGGGGGTGGGTTTTCTCGCATCCCAAGAGACTAGCAGTTGTTACTTAATGTAACAACATCCCAGCCCGCCCCGGACCAGGGTCCGGGGGAGAGGAGAAGAGGTTTTCTAGGATTCTTTGGCTTTGCGAGTCATTTCGATGATCTCGTGCAGTTTGGCTGAGAGCTCTGTGGGTTCGAACTTCGGCACATAGGCGTCTGCACCTACACCCTTACCCAGGGCCATGTTGGCGTCGGCGGAGAGGGAAGAGTGCATGATAATCGGAATATCGGCGAGTCTTGGATCCTCTCTGATCTTCTTCGTCAAGACATAGCCGTCCATTTCGGGCATCTCTACATCAGTCAGAATGATCTGTACGAAATCGCTGACCTTGTGGCCGGTGGCTTCGGTCCTTTCCAATAGCTCTTTGAGCTTTGCCCAGGCCTCGGCGCCGTTCTTGGTGCTGATGTATTTGATTCGCATGTGGTCCATGGTGCGGATGATCTGATCCCGCGCCACCGCAGAGTCATCGGCGAAGAGCAGGGTGATATCACTGTCGCCGATATCCTGGATGCCATCGAAGAGATCCGAATTCTGTCCGAATCCAGAGGTTTGGCTGAGGACCATCTCCACATCCATAATCATGACCAGGCGGTTGTCTTTCAGCTCGGTCACTGCGGTGACCAGGCCGCCGTGCTGTTGCGCCATCATGGCAGGGGGGACTTTCACGTCTTCCCAGGCGAGTCTCTCAATCGTGTCCACCGAGTGGACCAGAAAGCCCTGAATGTTCTTGTTGTACTCCGTGACGATGAGAATCTCTGCCTTGTCTTCTGTCTCGATATTGCAGAAATCGGGCAGGTTGATGACGGGGATCATATTGCCGCGCAGGCTGACCATGCCCTCGACAGATTCAGGCATATCCGGCGCATGGGTGATCTCTGGTACCAGCATCACCTCTCTGACTTTAAAGACATTGACGCCATAGGTCTCTTCCCGGCCCGTATGGATATCTTTTCCCAGGCTGAAGAGCAAGACTTCCAAGCGGTTTGTGCCGGCCAAGCGGGTTCTGTCGTCGACGGATTTTATGAAATTTGCCATTTTGCTTTTACCCAGATGAGAAAAAATGATGCCTGCTGATGAAGTTAAGCCTGTTTTAACAACATCATAGCTGTCAGGAGATATAGCGGTAATCGTAGGCAAAGCTTTAACGTCTTGATTTCGATTCGGCTGATGCTTCAATGAAGACTGGAAAAACTGCCTATTTTCCACCAAGATCAGTGGCTGAAACTGTTTCAGGAGAAATTAGCGTGAATCCGGAGAAGGTCCTATTTGGTTTTTTTATCGTTCTGGCTCTGACGCTCAACTTCGGCTTCTTCGTCGGCGAGATCGATAGCCCAGACCACCACCATGTGTATGAGCTGTTTGCGGTGATTGTGGTCAATCTGGTGGCAACCATCCTCAAGTTTGGCGACCGCACCCAGATGGGAGCGGTACTCCTGGCCACCAGCCTGGTGGCGATGTTGCAGCTGATCGCCGCCGCACTGGTCTGGACGGTGGTTGAGCATATCTCCGGTACCGGCCTGACCCCGACTGCGATGGCGAGTATCGTCTCCCTCTCCGGTGGCGCCATGCTGGCCAATGTCATCTCAGTGGTGCTGCTAATCATTGAAACCGTAATGCTGCGTCGCTAAGTAGAAGCAGAAACGGGCTGCTGATGGAAAATATCGTCTTTCTGATCTTCCGGCGCATGCGCGCGCCGTTGCTGATGCTGGTATTGTCCTACTCAATCGCGGTATTGGGCTTGGTACTGATTCCCGGCAAGGATGCGGATGGCAATGTTTGGCACATGGATTTCTTCCATGCATTCTACTTTGTCAGCTTCATGGCCAGCACCATCGGGTTTGGTGAGATTCCCTTTGAATTTACTGCGGCTCAGCGCTTGTGGGTGACCTTCTGCATCTTTTTTACTGTGGTGGTCTGGCTCTACTCCATTGGTACCGTGCTGGCGCTGTTGAAGGATGAGACCTTTCAGCACGCTTTGACAGAACGCCGTTTTGCCCGTCAGATCAAACGTTTGCGGGAGGGTTTCTATTTAATCTGCGGCTATGGTCAGACCGGTGAGGCGCTGGTGAAGGCCCTCACGGAAAGAAACAAGCATGCGGTAGTGGTCGATATCCTGGAGGATCGGGTCAATCTGCTGAAACTGGAGAATCTGCGCGAGTATGTCCCGGCGCTCTGTGGCGATGTCCGCCTGTCGGCGCATCTGCTGGAGGCGGGGCTGGATCACCCTCTCTGCCAGGGAGTGGTGGCGCTGACCAATTCCAATGAGGCCAATCTCAAGGTTGCCATCACTTCAAAACTGCTGCATCCAGAGATCGAGGTGATTTGTCGTGCCGATTCCCACGATATCGAGGCCAATATGGCCTCTTTCGGCACCGACCATATTATCGATCCCTTTGATACCTTTTCTCTACATCTGGCGACGGCGATTCAGGCCCCCTGTCTCAGCCTGCTACAGGATTGGCTCTCCCTGGGGTATAGGGATCAGCTGAAGGATCCGGTCTATCCACCGAATGAAGGGCTCTGGGTGATCTGCGGTTATGGACGCTTTGGTAAGGCGATCTACGACAAGCTGATTCGTGAAGGGCTGGAAG
Source organism: Sedimenticolaceae bacterium (assembly GCA_050293225.1). GTDB lineage: Bacteria > Pseudomonadota > Gammaproteobacteria > Chromatiales > Chromatiaceae > Thiodiazotropha. Next base: position 3,844 of record JBNKMQ010000031.1, on the reverse strand, counting down.
TCATTGTGGTGGAGGCCAATCCCGATACCACGGGTATCCCATCGACCGCCTTTGTTATGGGTAGAGGAACAGAAGCTGAAACCCTGACAGAGGCGAGTATCGAGAGGGCGGCGGGGCTGGTGGCCGGTACCGACAACGACGCCAACAATCTCTCTATCATCATGACCGCGAGGGAGTTGAATCCTGATCTTTTTGTCATTATGCGGCAAAATCGAAAAGATAATGATCCGGTAATCGAAGCGGTGAAGGCGGATATGGTGATGCAGCCCAGTGAGATCATCGCCAATCAGATCCGTGTCCTGTTGGGGGCACCGATGCAGCATCAGTTCGTCAAGCTGGTTTTGCACCAGGAAGATGAGTGGGCCTGTGAACTGGTCAGTCGCATCTCTGCTCTGGTGACCAGCCATGCGCCTGAGGTATGGGAGGTGGCCTTCACCGAAGAGGACTCCCATGCGGTCTGTTCCCATGTCAGGCGGGGAAAACATCTGACACTGGCGCAATTGATGGTGGACCCGCGCAATCGGGCATCCAGTCTACCCTGTATCCCGCTGATGTTGCTGCGACGCAATGAGTGGATTCTGCTGCCGGATGCTGAGCTGACAGTACAGAAGGATGACCATTTTCTCTTCTGTGGCACGCCCTATTCCAAAGATCGCATGGACTGGACGCTGCAAAATGAAAACGCATTGAGCTATATACTTACAGGTGAAGCTAGGCCGCAGGGCTGGATCTGGCGTCACTTCTTCAATAAGGGGGCGACATGAGCCAATTGCTGGAAAAACTCCAACGGGACCATAAAAATCTGGATCGACTGCTTGATCTGTTGAGTGCGCAATTGGATGCCCTGTTTGCCGGAAGGGAGTCCGATTTCGATCTGAAAATTGAGCTGCTTGACTATATTGAGCACTACGCCGAGCAACACCATCACCCGACAGAGGATCAGATCAACAAGATCGCCTTTGCCAAACCGGCGATGCAGGAGCACGAGGCGCTCTATGAAAGGATTAATCGCGAGCATGAGGCGCTGTTGGGTATGGCGCGTGTTTTCCGTGAGACCCTGGAGGGGATCATGCAGGGAGAGGTCATGCGTCGGGAGGAGGTGGAGACCCGGGGGCGGGAGTTCATCGCCCTGCAACGGCAGCATATTGTTCTGGAGGAGCATGAGATCTTTCCTCTGGTGGAAAAAGTTCTTACCGAGAAGGAGTGGGAGAAGCTGGAGCAGAAGATCCCGCACATGGATGATCCGGTCTTCCAGCGTCAGGACTACAACCGTTTCCGCAGTCTCATCGACTATCTGGAGATGCATGAGTCGGAGTAGTAGCTACTCTTGCATCACCAGAGGGCTATAAAGATTTGCTAACCCTCCGTCGATAAGGGAGTTAATCCCTCTGAAGCAGCATGAGGTGCTGGGTGGTCAAATCTCAATTTCTGGCAAAGCGATGCCTGTCTACTCTTTCTGGCCTGCTGCTGATGGCAGGCTCTCTCGGCATGGGTACGACCCTCGCCGCAGAGTCCCTCGAAGCTGAGATCTACATGGCTCAGGTACATGAATCCGAGTGGGTCTTTACAGGCTCTCCGGTGTTGTGCGAGCTGGAACATGAGATTCCCCAGTTCGGTCATGCCCGCTTCCTGCGCCTGGCCGGTGAAAGTCTGCGTTTCCGTCTCGACGCCTATCAGCCGGTACCGGAGAAGATCGAAGGGGTATTGAGAGAGGTCTCACCGGATTGGGAGCATAGCGATCCCGATCCCCTGGAGCAGTTGGTGGAGATCAATCCCGGTCTGCGGCCGGTAACCCTCGACAGAAGACCCGCCGGTTGGCTCTTGTCTTCCCTGGCCAAGGGCCAGATCGGCAGCTTCGATCTACTCGACTGGAACGACAGCCGCAAACAGCTGCATATCCGTCTCTCACCGGTGAAGTTCCAGCGGCCCTATCGGGAGTTCAAGCAGTGTCTGAAGCGCCAAAAGCCGGGGGGAGGAGCCTACCAGAGCTTCAAACAGACCACGGTCAATTTCGCCCTGGATGTGGATCAGCTCGACAGCAAGGCCCAGGGAATTCTGGATCAGCTTGCGGCTTACATCGCTGCAGACGAACGTATAAAGGCGGTGAAGATTTCCGGCCATGCAGACGACCAGGGCTCACCCCGTTATAACCTTGGGTTGTCATCAAGGCGGGCCAAGCGGGTGCGGGATTTTCTTGTTGCCAAAGGGGTAGGCGCCTCAAAGCTCTCAACCCGGCACTATGGCGAATCCCGCCCCAAGATTCGCAAGCTCACCGAGTCGGCCAGGGCCGCCAATCGAAGGGCAGAGATCGAACTGGTCAGGTAAGAGGCGAGCCTCCTACCCGACTGCTGATCTATTTTAAGATTGGCTGGCGAATATCTCTTTGATCGATGCAACCACCCGGTCAGCGGTGTGGCCATCCCAAAGATCGGGTGCTTTCCCCTTACCACTCTCACCTGCAATGATCTGATCGATCTTGCCGCCGATATCCTCCAGGGTGCAGAGCTGGTTGGTGCCCTGGGTGATAGTGATTGGTCTTTCTGTGTTGGGGCGCAGGGTGAGGCAGGGGATGCCGAGATAGCTGGTCTCCTCCTGCAGGCCGCCGGAGTCGGTCACCGCCAGACGACAGTTGAAGATCAGGTTCATGAAACTGATGTAGTTCTGCGGCTCCAGGAGTTTGATCTCCTTTTTATTATCCAGCATCTCGATGAGACCGGTGTTCTCCAGGTTTTTGCGGGTGCGTGGATGTACCGGGAAGATGATCGACATCTGTTCTGACAGACGCAGGATCATCTCACACAGGGCCTTGAGGGAGCTGGGGTTGTCCACATTGGCGGGACGATGCAGGGTGAGGACTGCATAGTCTCCCTTGGCGACGCCGTGCTGTTCATAGACTGGCTCCGCCTCGATTGCCTCCCGCATCATCTCCAGGGAGTCGATCATGATATTGCCGACCCGTATGATCTTCTCCTTGGCTACTCCCTCGTGCAGCAGGTTTTCGTCACCGTCAGGGGAGGGGGTCCAGAGATAGTCCGCCAACACATCGGTGGCGAGCCGGTTGACCTCTTCCGGCATGGTGCGATCGAAGGAGCGCAGTCCCGCTTCGAGATGGGCGACCACGGGTCGGTTGAGGCCGGGGGCCTCGTCACTTTTCTCTTGGTCATAGACCACTTTGGTGGCTGCCAGGGTACAGGCAATGGTGGAGTTCACATCTCCCACCACAACGACCATATCGGGCTTCTGCTCCATCACTACCTTTTCGTAGGCGATCATTACCCGGCCGGTCTGCTCGGCGTGGCTGCCGCTGCCGGCGCCCAGGTGGATATGGGGTTCCGGCAGTCTCAGGTCCTGGAAAAAGGCGTCGGACATGTTCAGGTCGTAATGCTGGCCGGTGTGAACGATCATCGGCTCCAGCTCCTCCTCTTTGGCCAGGGCATGGTAGAGGGGGGCAATCTTCATGAAGTTGGGTCGGGCGGCGGCGATGAGATGGATAGTCCTTTTCATGGGTGCTGGGCTCGTTAATGTCTGTTTATGGTTAGTTATGATCGGTCTTAGGGCCTGTTAATACTAATCCAATATATCCTGTTGCGTCTGAAAAAACGTCAATCCAGGTGCGTGGAGCATAGTTTGGTTGTTCCAAATGAGCGACGAGCAACAACGAGTGGCGCTTTTTCAAGGCGTACCCCAAGGGCACTTCCTTACTGGGCGCATTGGGCTATTGGATTCGTGTTAACAGGCCCTAGTTGCGACCGGATGGCGCTATTCTGTAGCAGATGCCGGAATGATGCCAGTGAAGGTTATTTGTCTGTGAGGGAATGGTGGGCGCAACAGGGATCGAACCTGT
>JBNKMQ010000030.1:0-4118 GCA_050293225.1 Sedimenticolaceae bacterium | reverse complement strand
AGCCTCAACGGCACCACCCCCGGGGGCTGGATCTCCCATGCCCAGGAGATGGAGCAGGCCGGCGCCGACGCCCTGGAGCTGAATATCTACCAGGTCGCCGCCGATATCGAAGTCAGCGGCAGTGAGATCGAACAGCGTTATATCGAACTACTGACCCAACTGAAACAGCAGGTCTCCATCCCCATCAACATGAAGCTCTCCCCCGCCTTCAGTTCGGTGGCGAATATGGTCAAGCAGTTGGAGGCGACGGGTGCCGCCGGTGTCTCCCTGTTCAATCGCTTTTACCAACCTGACATCAATATCGATACCCTGCGGCTCTCCTCCAGTCTGCACACCTCCACCTCTGCCGAGATCCTGTTGGCGATGCGCTGGATTGCCATCCTGCACGGACGAACCAGTCTCTCCCTCGGCGCCACCGGCGGTGTACATACCTCGGAAGATGCCATCAAACTGCTGCTGGCCGGAGCCGATGTGGTACATCTGTGCAGTCTCCTGCTGGAACAGGGAGCAACAGCCATCGCTTCAGTCATCTCCGGCCTGGAGAACTGGATGGAGGAGATGGGTTTCGAGTCGATCGATGAGGTGCGGGGACGGGTCAGTCAGCAGGCGGTCGCCGATCCCAGCGCATTTGAGCGGGTCAACTATGTGCATATCATCGACAGCTTCAACCACGCCCCCGGCGTCCGGGGTTAAGAGACATTGCTGCCAACCCGGTTACATTTGTGACATATGCATGGCTTAACGGTTAGCAGTTCCCTTCTCGCCCTGACATAATGGGCATCAATTTTAGATTCGACTCCACCAAAAAACGAAGACGTGGCTGACCTGATTATTTTCGAACACCCGCTGAATGAGAGGATCAGAACCTTTCTGCGCCTGGAGCACCTCTTCATGCAGGTGGACCACTTTCGCCCATTGGCCGATCCCTGGAGCAATAGGGCTGCCATCAATGGCCTGTTGAATATCATCAGCATCTTTGGCCGTTCCGACCTGAAGACCGAGATACTCAAGGAACTGGAGAGACATACCAGCAATCTCGAGAAGGTACGACAGCAACCCGGGGTCGACATGCAGGCACTGGGACAGGTGCTGGACGATCTGGAACAGGCGATCCACCAGGTCTATCGCCTGGATGGCCAGATTGGCCGCGATCTGCGGAGTAACGAGTTCCTCAACAACATCCTGCAACGCAGCGGCATCCCCGGCGGCAGTTGCAACTTCGATCTGCCCCAATACCACTATTGGCTGAATCAGCCCCACGAGAGCCGGCAGGCGCAGATGAGCGACTGGATGGCGGATCTGCACCCGGTGAGAGAGGCGGTGGTGCTGCTGCTCAACCTGGTCAGGAACAGCAATCTGCCGACCAAGGAACAGGCCCATCAGGGGATGTTCCAGCGCACTTTGAAGAGTTCGGCCCCCGCACAGATGATCAGGGTCGGCCTGCCGAGGAACGCCAGCGTATTCACCGAAATCAGCGGTAACAAACACCGTTTCAGCGTCAGGTTTCTCGAGACAGTGGATAACAGCAAGCCGAAACAGACAAAAGAAGATGTCGATTTCCAGTTGACCGCCTGCATCTTCTGACCAGGGCCTGTTAACACTAATCCGATAGGCCCTAGAATCTCAGAATGACAGAGAAATCGAACCCAGCCAAAGGGACCACAACCGTCCCCTGCCCGACCTGCAACAAGCCGGTGCCCTGGTCAGACAACTCCCGCTGGCGACCCTTCTGCAGTGAACGCTGCCGCTTGATCGACCTGGGTGACTGGCTGGATGAGAACCACAAAATTTCGGAGCCGATGGAGGGCTATTCCGAAGAGGACCCCTCGCCCTGACCGCTGATTTCGCTTGAGATCTGGCGGTGGATCTCCTCCGCCTCCTTGACCCAGGCCTTGACCTGGTCGACATTCGGTCCATGCTCGCGCAGAAAACTACTGATCTGGCTGTAGTGCCACTGGGCCTGATTGTACTGCCTCTCCTGCCGCATCCGCTCCCCCTCACGACGGTGAAAACGGACCAGGCACTCCGCCCGGCGCATGGCGCAGGTCTGCACCAGGGCAGCGCTCTCCTGGGGAGATAGCGCCACGCTGAAGCGTCCCTCCCGGGCCATCCAGATGACTTCACCCAGGGATTTCTGTAACCCAGTGAATTGAATCTCGTCCAGATCCAGCGCAGCAGTACTCTGTGTTGTCTGGGCCAGGGCCTGCTCTGCAGCAGTGATCATCTGATTGATGCCCGGATGACCGGCATGCACGCCCTTCAACGCCTTGAGGCGCGACACAACGTCTCTTCTCAGGACTGTCTCCGCCTCCATCGGCACCGGCAGCCCCTGCATACGAAAGAGGATATCCTCAATCGACCTGACCTTCTGCAGTATCTGCTCGACCCGTCGACGACGCTCTTCGAGATAGGCATGGTAGCGTTGGGCGATACTTGCCACCATCAGGGTTAGGATCAATAATCCACCCAATACGAGAAAAAGCGTCATCTGATCCATCGGCCAACCTTGTTCAGTTATCTCTCTGCGAGCTGCTATTGTATCCGGTGCCTTCTAAAACACCATCTGGAGATTCGTAACTATGTCCTGGGTCATGATAGTTCTGCTGCTGGTGGCGGCATTTCTGATATTGATGCCGCTGCTCACCTACCTCTCCGCGAAACGCATGGTAGGCAAAGAGATCGCAGCGAGTCACAGCGACAACCAACCGGATAACCGCCTGATCTACTTCTACAGCGCCAATTGCGGTCCCTGCCGCAATATGACGCCAATCATCGACCGCCTGGCGGAATCCAACCCGGAAGTCAGCAAGGTGGATGTGCAGGCGGATCCGCAAACCGCCCGGGACTTCAATATCCGCGCCACACCCACCACCATCCTGATAAAGGGCAACAGAGTCCTCGATGTGGTCCTGGGTGCCAAAGGCGAAAAGCAGCTTGGTGACCTGCTCAAAAGGGTGATCGAATGAAATTCAAGATCGTCCCTGTGACCCCCTTCGAGCAGAACTGCACCATCTTCTGGTGCGAAAAGAGCCTTCAGGCCGCCATTGTCGATCCCGGTGGTGACAACCCCATCATCATGGCGGAGTTGAGCGCCATGGGACTCACGGCGGAGAGAATCCTTCTCACCCATGGCCACCTGGACCATGCCGGAGGCGCGGTGGAACTGGCGGAGCTACTCAAGATTCCCATCGACGGTCCCCATCCCGATGACGCCTTCTGGCTGGAGAATATGGCCCAGCAGACCGCCATGTTCGGTTTCGGCGATGAGCGGGCCTGTCAACCGGATCGCTGGCTGCAGGAGGGCGACAAGGTCGATATTGGTGAGGAGTCTCTGGAGGTGCTTCACTGTCCCGGCCACACACCAGGCCACATCGTCTTCCACCACCCTGGTGACCAGCTTGCCCAGGTAGGGGATGTGCTGTTTAAAGGTTCCATCGGTCGTACAGACTTTCCCCGGGGCGATCACGCGACCTTGATCCGGTCAATACGAGAAAAGCTCTGGCCCTTGGGAGATCAGGTCAGATTTATTCCCGGTCACGGGCCCATGTCGACCTTCGGTGAGGAGCGGCGCAACAATCCGTTTGTTGGCGACGGAATGTAGCATTTATCTTGGTATATATCTTTTTTATATGCCAATATTCAACTTATGTTAAACCCCTTGAACACAAGCCCTGGTTGCCTTGTCAAAATCAATGGTTTTCGCCTCTGTTTGCTCTGCCGGCAAACTGAGCTTTTGACATCAGTCAGAGACCGTTAATTAACAAATCAGTTTTTATTAATATTCCCTTATGCAGTTGTTTGCATGGTCCTTTTTGCATTGGCAAACGACATGACGTAACATCCGATTGTCGACAATGGTTGTGATCGGATATCCATCAGCTACACCAGGCAACGACTATAAAAGGAGAAGACTAACTTCTCCTAACAATTAATATAAGAATTTTGAAGGTGGAGTGAGCATGTTCAGACTGGGCGCGTTAAGACGTACCTCGGGAAAAATTTCCATTATATTGGCAGGCACCATATTTGTGATCGGCATCGTCTTTGCTGGTCTTTTCAACATGGGTATGGCCTATACCAACGAGATGGATTTCTGTACCTCCTGCCACTCCATGAAG
>JBNKMQ010000029.1:0-3492 GCA_050293225.1 Sedimenticolaceae bacterium | reverse complement strand
ACCGTTTTTTTATGCCCCTAAAATTATTATAACTAATTGATTTATAGGGAGATTACACTTTTCCCTCAACTTGACACGGTTGTGCACCAGAGGATAGACTCCTGCCTTCCCTGATGGTTCGCTGTAAACAACCATAACGATTTGACGACATTTAAGGGGCTGCATTTATATGCTCGAAAACTATCTGCCCATTCTGATTTTCCTGTCAGTTGCTTTTGTATTGGGTGGCGTCGTCATCGCTCTCGGCTTCCTGCTCGGCACCCGCAAGCCCGATGACGAAAAGCTCTCGCCCTACGAGTGCGGTTTCGAAGCCTTTGAGAATACGCGCATGAAGTTCGATGTGCGCTACTACCTGGTTGCCATCCTTTTTATTATCTTCGATCTTGAAATCGCCTTCCTGTTTCCCTGGGCCGTCGTGCTGGATGAGATTGGTATGGTGGGTTTCATCGCCATGATGGTCTTTCTCGGCATCCTGGTTATCGGTTTCATCTATGAGTGGAAGAAGGGAGCGTTGGAGTGGGAATAGTGCTGGACGTGTTAACAGGCCCAGTGGCGCTGCAGGAGGTTCATCTTGGGTATTGAAGGCATCATGGAGGAGGGTTTTTTCACAACCTCTGCCGACAAACTGATCAACTGGGCTCGCACCGGCTCCATGTGGCCGATGACCTTCGGTCTCGCCTGTTGCGCGGTGGAGATGATGCACGCGGCAGCAGCCCGTTATGACATGGACCGATTCGGCATCATTTTTCGTCCCAGCCCGCGGCAGTCCGATGTGATGATCGTCGCCGGCACCCTGGTAAATAAGATGGCTCCCGCCCTGAGAAAGGTCTATGACCAGATGGCTGAGCCGCGTTGGGTGATCTCCATGGGCTCCTGTGCCAATGGTGGCGGTTACTACCACTACTCCTACGCGGTGGTCAGGGGATGCGACAGGATCGTACCCGTGGATATCTATGTGCCCGGCTGTCCGCCGACGGCAGAGGCGCTCCTCTACGGTGTGCTGCAGCTGCAGGACAAGATACGCCGCACCAGTACCATCGCGCGCTAGTTTGGAGAATTCATGAGCAACGGTTTGCAAGAAGGTATGCAGGCAAGACTTGAGCAACTGGCTGAAGCGCTGGCATCGAACTTTTCAGAGAGTGGTTGCAGCGTCGAGCACTCCTGCGGCGAGATTACCCTGATCGTACCCAGTGAAGAGTGGGTTACGGTGGCGACCCGGCTAAGAGACGACGAGGCATTCTCTTTCGAGGAGCTGATCGATGTCTGCGGTGTTGATTATGGCGACTACGGTAATTCCCAGTGGCAGACCGAGGGCGCACCGAATACCGGTTTCGGCCGCGGTGTCGAGACCCAGGGTGTCCTCGAAGCGCAAGAGGAGAACCGCTTCGCTGCGGTCTACCACCTGCTCTCTATAAAGAACAACATCCGTTTAAGAGTCAGAGTCTTTGTCGACACGTCAGCGCCGATCGTCGCCTCCATGGTGCCGGTCTGGGCCAGCGCCAACTGGTTCGAGCGGGAGGCCTTCGACCTCTACGGCATCCTCTTCGATGGACACCCGGATCTGCGACGTATCCTCACCGACTATGGCTTCATCGGACATCCATTCCGCAAAGACTTTCCGCTGATCGGCCAGGTGGAGATGCGCTACGACCCGCAAATGGGTCGCGTGGTCTACGAACCCGTGAGTATCGATCCGCGCACCCTGGTGCCGCGGGTGATTCGAGATGACAACCGTTATGTCGCGGAAGATAACGAAACCCAGGACGCCGGCGATGCCTGAGATCCGTAACTACACCCTCAACTTCGGTCCACAACATCCTGCGGCCCATGGCGTATTGCGTCTGGTGCTGGAGATGGACGGCGAGGTGATCGAGCGCGCCGATCCCCATATCGGTCTGCTGCACCGGGCCACCGAGAAACTGGCCGAGAGCAAACCCTACAACCAAAGCATCCCCTACATGGACCGTCTCGACTATGTGTCGATGATGTGTAACGAACACGGCTATGTGCGGGCGATCGAGAAGCTGCTGGATGTGGAGGCGCCGATCCGTGCCCAGTACATCCGCACCATGTATGACGAGATTACTCGCATCCTCAACCATCTGATGTGGATCGGCACCCACGCCCTGGATGTGGGCGCCATGGCGGTCTTCCTCTACGCCTTCCGTGAGCGCGAGGATCTGATGGACTGCTACGAGGCGGTCTCCGGTGCGCGCATGCATGCGGCCTACTATCGGCCAGGTGGCGTCTACCGCGATCTGCCGGAGCAGATGCCCAAATACCAGGCGAGCCAATGGGTCTCCGGACGCGACGTGGAAGAGCGTAATGAGGCGAGACAGGGTTCCCTGCTCGACTTCATCGAGGACTTCAGCAACCGTTTTCCCAAACTGGTCGACGAGTACGAGACCCTGCTCACCGACAACCGTATCTGGAAGCAGCGTACCGTCGGCATCGGCGTGGTCTCGCCGGAGCGCGCCATGCAGCTCGGCTTTACCGGCCCCATGCTGCGTGGATCAGGCATCGAGTGGGATCTGCGTAAGAAGCAGTCCTACGCCGCCTACGACAAGGTGGAGTTCGATATCCCGGTAGGTGTCAACGGTGACTGTTACGACCGTTATCTGGTGCGGATCGAGGAGATGCGCCAATCCAACCGGATCATCAAACAGTGTATCCATTGGCTGCGTAACAACCCTGGCCCCGTGATGCTGGATGACCATAAGGTCACCGTACCCATGCGTGACGAGATGAAGGACGACATGGAGAGCCTGATCCACCACTTCAAGCTCTTCACCGAGGGCTATTGTCCGCCCAAGGGCGAAGCCTATGCCGCTGTCGAGGCGCCGAAAGGTGAGTTCGGCTGCTATATCGTCTCCGACGGCGCCAACAAACCTTACCGCCTGAAGATCCGTGCACCGGGTTTCCCCCATCTTGCCGCCATGGACGAGATGGTCAGGGGCCACATGCTGGCCGACGTGGTAGCAGTGATCGGCACTATGGACGTGGTATTCGGTGAGATCGACCGTTAGGACAGTGATTGAATGAGTACATCAGTAGCAAAAGACGTCAACCAGCTCTTCAACCCGGAAGTCAGGGCGGAGATCGACCGCTGGATCGCCAAGTATCCGCCGGAGTGGAAACAGTCCGCTGTTATGGCGGCGCTGAGAATCGTACAGGATGACAACGGCGGCTGGCTCACCACCGAGCTGATGAACGATGTGGCGGCCTATCTCGATATGCCGGCCATCGCCGTGTATGAGGTGGCCACCTTCTACTCCATGTATGAGCTGAAGCCGGTGGGCAAACACAAAATCTGTGTCTGCACCAACGTATCCTGCATGATCAACAAGGCCGATGAGATTGTCGAGCACCTGGAGAACAAGCTCGGTATCGGCTTCGGTGAAGTCACCGAGGATGGCCGCTTCTCCCTCAAAGAGGTGGAGTGTCTGGGTGCCTGCGGTGGTGCGCCGATGATGCAGATCGGTCAGCAATATT
>JBNKMQ010000028.1:0-15004 GCA_050293225.1 Sedimenticolaceae bacterium | reverse complement strand
CGGCACATTTTGATCGACAATCTGTTCGGCCCAGACTTATTCAGAGGTTCCATAGAAGTTAAATATTACTCAAATAGTCATAATTGTGAGGGATGCATGAAGTTGCCATTGAAGCCGTTATTTTCAGGATTCATTCTTTCCTGGTTACTTGTGTCCGCGCTATTTTTATCAGGATGCAACCTCTTTTCCAGTAGTGAAGAACGTTACCGCAAGGCGGTGGAGTATCAGGAGAAAGGGGAGCTCAATGCAGCAATCATCGAGTATAAAAATGTCATAAAGAGTGATCCTGAGCATGCTCAGGCTCGGTTCATGTTGGGTAAGGCATATCTGGAAGCCAATGATGCTGCTGGCGCAAAGAAAGAGTTGCTTCGAGCTCGCTCATTGGGGATTGCTGATAGAGATCTGGTGATTCCGCTTGCCAAGTCATATTTGATGACGCAGGAAGCGGGAGAGGCGAAGAAACTTCTCAGTGGTGCGCAAGGCCTTCCACAGAATGGAGAAACGCTTACCCTCAAGGGTGATGTCTTCTTGGCGACAGGAGATATTGCTGAGGCAAAGAAGCAGTATGAGTCCAGTCTGTCTGTTGAGCCAGACTTTGTTGGAGCGCGCTACGGGTTGGTTCGAATTGCTTTACAGCAACGAGATCTTGGGGAGGCAACAGAGCAAATTAATGAGATCTTGAAGCTCAAGGAGAATGATGCCCAGGGATTGACCTATCTGGCAGAGATAAAGATGAATCAGGGTGATCCCCAGGGTGCCGTCGCTGCCTATGATCGTGCTCTGAGTGCAGTGGATAATAACTATATCAGGATAGGCTTGGCCCGTGCTTACTTAGCCATGGAAGATGCTGAGTCGGCTGACAAGCACCTATCAGTGTTGAGTGAGAGAGAACCGCAAAATCTTGTTGTCAGCTATCTTGCTGCGGTTTCGGCTTTTCAAAAGAAAGATCTATCTAGTGCGAAGTCCTTACTGCAGGAGGTGCTCGCCAAAGCGCCTGACCACTATCCTAGTCTCTTGTTGCTGGGTTCGGTTCACTATGGTCTTGGTGAGTATGAACAGGTAGTCAATAATCTTGTTCGCTATCTCGCAGAAAATGAGAGCAGTGTGCAGGCGAAAAAGCTACTCGCTCAGACCTATGTCAAATTAGGTGATTTGGATCGCGCAATTGAATATATGGAATCTGCTGTGGATGCTGCGCCCAGTGATCCACAATTGATGATGTCCCTTGGCAATCTCTATACCAGTAAAGGTGACTACGTCACGGGTAAAGAGTATTACGAAAAGGCGATGAAGTTAGCGCCAGGTGCGAAAGAGATTGAGACCCGGATGGCGCTTAATCGATGGGCCTCAGGTGAGCACGACCAGGCGATAGCGGATCTTAATACCATAACTGAATCTGATCAGTCCTATCTTCCTGCAGATATCGCACTCATCACAGCTCATATGCAGTCTAAAGAGTTTTCGCAGGCTTTGGATGCGGCGAAAAAATTAATCGACAAGAAACCTGACATGCCGATGGCCTATGCTATGGCTGCAGCCGCAGCTGAATCGCTGGGCCAAAAAGAGGGAGCATATGAGTATCTCGAGCAATCCATTAAGGTCGACCCATCCTATATAAATGGCTATCTTTTGTTGGCCAAGCTGGAGTTGAATGATGGTGATACGCAAAAGGCAAGAAAGCGGCTAGAGACGGCTTTGAAGAAACAGCCAATGCATGAGAGGGCATTGCTGTTTCTTGCCTCAATGGAGGAACAGGCGGGTAACAGGGATGAGGCAAAGAAGCTGGTAGAGCAGGCAAGGAGCGGAAATCTAAAGGCGATTACGCCGAGAATCATGTTGGCAAACGATGCCCTTCGTCGGGGGCAGTATGACGAGGCGCGAGGATATGCTGAAGAGGCGCTGTCGATTGCCCCAAACAACCTCGCTGTGTTGAGGCTATTTGCTCAGATTGAGATAGCCTCTGGCAATGATGAGTCAGCAATCAACACGCTAGAAAAAGCCTTGGAGATCAACCCTGGAAGTACCGATCTGTTAATGGAGTTAGCCAGATTAAAGGCCAAGGGAGGTGACCTGGTTGGAGCGCGTAAAGGGTTTCAGAGTGTACTTGCCGAGGAAGAGGATCACATAGGCGCACGTTGGTCGCTGGGAGGGCTGGCGCTTGCCGAAGGTGATGAAAACCTTGCGCAGAAACACGCAACAGTACTAATTGAACAGCATCCGGATTCCGCTGCGGGTTATTCCCTCAAAGGCGATATCTTGATGTATCAAAAGCGGTTTGATAAAGCGTTGACTGCCTATAAGGAGTCCTATGAGAGATCAGAAGACCGGGTGACATTGACTAAGTTGATCAGCTCGCTTCGCGCTCTGGGGCGTCAGGATGAGTCTCTGCAGATAATGCGTCAATGGTTGGAAAAAAGACCTGATGATGTTGTGACACGACTGAGTTATGCCACATACCTGCAATCCGATGGTAAAGAGGACGCCGCTGTCAGTGAATATGCGCTTGTTCTCAAGCAGCAGCCAGATAATTTCGTGGTGATGAATAATCTCGCATGGCTTTACCATACTCAGGGTAAAGATGATGAGGCTATCGTATTAGCTGAGAAGGCTTACAAGGCAGCGCCTTCAGTGCCGGGCATTCTTGATACTTATGGCTGGATCCTGGTTAACAATGGTCAGGTTCAGGAAGGATTGAAACTATTGCAGGAGGCGAATGCCAAGCAGCCGGAAGATTTGGATATCCGTTATCATCTGGCTGCGGCACATGCCCAGGCGGGTAACACAGGCGTCGCGAAAAATGAGTTGGAAGAGATACTGGCATCGGGTAAGAGTTTCAGTGCAAAGCAGAGTGCCAGTGAACTCTTGAACAGCCTGCGTTAATGACTCTTAACTGGCCGTGGTAATGCCGCTGTGTCTTAGCAGCGGCTCAATCTCCGGTTCCCTTCCGCGGAAGGCGATGAACAGTTCCATAGCGTCTTTTGATCCGCCCTGTTCCAGGATCTCCCGCAGAAAGGCGCGCCCTGTGTCAGCATCAAAGATGCCTTTCTCCTCGAAAAGGGAGAACGCGTCGGAGGAGAGTACCTCGGCCCACTTATAGCTGTAGTAGCCCGCCGCATAGCCACCGGCGAAGATGTGAGAGAAGCCGTGGGCAAAGCGATTCCAGGCAGGTGGCTGCACCACAGCAACCTGTTCTCTCACCTGCTCTAGAATCTGGTAAATTCTTGCCCCCTGGTCCGGTTGGTATTCGAGGTGTATACGAAAATCGAAGAGAGAGAATTCCAACTGCCGTACCATCATCATTGCAGACTGAAAGTTCTTCGCAGCCTGCATGCGTTGGTATAGATCATCGGGGATGGGCTCGCCAGTCTCTACATGCCCTGAGATGAGATCCAACGCCTCCTTCTCCCAGCACCAGTTTTCCATAAATTGGCTAGGCAGCTCCACCGCATCCCAGGCAACACCACTGATGCCAGCGACAGCGGGATAATCGATTCGCGTCAGCAGGTGGTGCAGACCATGTCCGAACTCATGAAACAGGGTCTCTACTTCATCATGGGTGAGTAGGGAGGGTTTGCCATCTACCGGAGGGGTGAAATTACAGGTCAGATAGGCGACGGGTATCTGGTCGATACGGTCAGTAAAGAAGCGATTGGCACAGTCATCCATCCAGGCGCCACCGCGTTTCATTGGACGGGCATACAGGTCGAGATAGAACTGACCACGCAGCGCCTGGTCTGCATCACGTATCTCGAAGAAGCGCACATCAGGGTGCCAGGTGTCGACGTCTGCTATCTCCTGAATACTCAATCCATAGAGCCGTTCCACGACAGCAAACATGCCTGGGATGACCTTGGTTTCCGGAAAGTAGGGCTTTAGCATCTCCTGAGAGATGTTGTGTCTTTTGTGACGAAGTTTTTCTGCGTAGTAGCCGATGTCCCAGGCCTGTAAATCGGTTATACCATGTGATTTACGGGCAAAGGTCTTGAGCTCATCAAGTTCTCGCTCTGCCTGTGCGCGGGAGCGTTTAGCCAAGTCAGTTAAAAAGCCCATTACCTCTTCGGTGCTACGGGCCATCTTGCGCGCCAGGGAGCGTTCGGCGTAGTTGTTGAATCCAAGAAGTTGGGCCTGCTCATGGCGTAGAGCAAGAATCTGCTGCATGACCTCAGTGTTGTCGAATTCACCGGCATGGGGGCCCTGGTCTGATGCACGGGTTGAGTAGGCCTCATAGACCTCTTGTCTCAATGCCCGGTTGTCGGCATATGTCATCACAGGCATATACGAGGGAAAGTCGAGAGTCAGCAGCCAACCTTCCTGATGATCACGCTGATTAGCGGTTTGCCTGGCAAGGGCCATGGCTGATTCAGGCAGGCCTGCGAGATCATTGGCGTCGGTGATTAATTTACTCCAGGCATTGGTGGCGTCGAGAATATTCTCTTCGAACTTGGTAGTGAGTTTGGAGAGTGCCTGGCTGATCTCCTTGTATCGATGTTTCTTCTCTTTCGGCAGGTCGACGCCGGAGAGATGGAAATCAAGCAAGGCGTTGTCGAGTAATTTATTTTGTGCGGCGTTCATGCCGCTGCGATCCTTGGCTACCTGTTTGTAGGCGTTGCAGAGATCGATGTTTTGTCCCAACTCGGTGGCGTAGTCACTGAGTTTGGGAAGGCAGGCGTTGTAGGCTGTTCGTAGTTCCTCGGTATTAACGACAGAGTTCATGTGGCTGATGGGCGACCAGGTTCTGCTAAGTCTGTCGTCAAGTTCTTCCAATGGTTCGATCAGTCCTTCCCAGGTGTGCTTCTGCTTATCTTGCAGAAGCTTGTGGATTTTGTCCCGGTTTTCAGCGAGCAGGGCATCAATCGTTGGTTCGATCATCTGTGGTGTGATCTTGGAGAAAGGGGGGAGGCTTTCCATTTCTAGGAGAGGGTTAGTCATTTCAATCTCTGCTATTCATTATTAACGTTCAGGATCGACAAATGGGGCAGTGACCTGCCGGTTGTCTTGCATAGCTTGGAAAACAGCGTCAGCAGGGTTTGGGTTGCCGGTTAGGAGATTACAGATCAAATCTTTGTAGAGTACGGTCATGTAGTCATTGCCACCCTTAGGGATCTCCTCCCATTCGGCACCGGGCATTGGCGTCAGTTTGTTCGCATCTCCGTAGGCATAGACTTTATGCAGACGTTTGTCGCAACGGAGTCCCTCGTAGCTGCTATTTATTGCACCCCGGTTGGAGCGAATCAATAGCAAAAAGCGGGTGACCCTATCCTCGCCAGTCTGCAGAGAGTCTCGGTCGATATAGTATTCAAAGGGGGTTTTTCTGCCACTGAGCTCGAATGATTGCAGGTTGTCCTGATTGATTCGGGTAGGGAGAGTAATTTGATCCTCTTTCCAGTTGTCGATCGGCTCTACAAAGTCATTTTCCTCCTCATTCGCCAATGGATCATAGGCCATCAGATCAGCACTAAGCGGAGTCAGAAGAAGCAGTATGAGGAGATATCTCATCATGGTTGGGTTTCCTGCCATATTTCAAAGTATCTAGTGTCGCACTCAGATCGATAATGGAAAAGGGTTGATTCCCCAGGAATAGGTGGGAAATTGGATGATCTTGTACCGTTTTAGATGAACCTGACAGTCAATATCCAAACGACGAGAGAGCCTAAAACGAAGAATCCTAATAGCGTGAGAATAGAGAGTCGGCGGTAATTATGTACAATCTCAAACTCATCCTTGGTCGATATCAACAGTGGCCTGTTACTGGACTGGGTGCGATTCAGCGTGTGTATAGGTTGCTGATCCTCCAGCATCTCTTCACGCCGAACCTCTCGCGATGCGGCCCGGCGGACGCCCTCCCACTCGTCCAGATCGATCTGGCCATCCCGATTGCGATCGAAGTTCTCTACTAGGCTGGTATGATCCGTCTTCCATTGGCGCAGGCGTTCTTTGATCATCTCCTCCCGCATCGCTCGACGGTCGAGCTCCCCCATCGATTTAAACAGTCCAATGGCATAGAGGGGATCACCGGGCAGGATAGTCTCTTCGGTGTAGCGATAGTTGCCGTTGAAAAGGTCGTTGTGAAGGGTGACCCGGAGCTTACCGAGCAGAAGGTTATTTCGCAGAGTGCCTGGACCGACATCGGGGCCAACCCTGGGGGATTCCTCCGCGCCGTACCAGACGTTCTTATCGCTCGGCGAGACCTGTGCCCCCTCCGGATCGATAATGCACTCACCGGTCTCATCCTTTAGCAGGAAAAGGCTTTCGCTGACTCCTTTGCGGACGAAACGCCAGCCCTTCTCGTCCTTCTTCTCGACTTTAAATCGCCACCAGCAACAGGCCGATCCACTGAGGGGGGATATCACTGGTTCCCCCTTCATCATCGCTGCCTCTCCCACCAGTTCCACATAGCCCTGGGGAGCAGAGCGGATACGAGAGGTGGGGGTATCCTCGATCAGTCGCGCGCGATGCAGATTACGGAAGGAGAAGTAGAGAGATACCAGGCTGCCAACGGCGAGGAGGGCAGTCCAGAACCAGAAGGCCCCATCCCCCATTTGCGTGATAAGTCTGACCATGCGGAAAGGCTTACTGCCTATTCAAAGAGTTTGCCCATATCTACATCGGTAAGCTCTTCCTCATCAAATTCCAACAGTTCAGCCGCCTTGAATCCCATACGCTGGGCGATAAGGATATCGGGGAACTGCTCGATCCGGACATTATTGATGTTGACCGACTCATTATAGAATTCGCGCCGATCGGCAATACTGTTCTCCAGTCCGGTGATACGGGACTGCAGGTGGAGGAAGGTCTCGTTGGCCTTCAGATCGGGATAGTTCTCCGCGACAGCGAAGAGGTTACCCAGTCCCAGACGTAGCTGACTCTCGGCAGCGCCCACGGCGCCCACGTCACCCTGGCGCATGGCGCTGTTGACCGCTGCTCTGGCCTGCATCACCTTCTCCAGGGTCTCCTGCTCGAACTGCATGTACTGTTTGCAGGTTTCCACCAGCTTGGGCAATTCGTCATGGCGCTGTTTCAGCAGGACATCGATATTGGCCCAGGCCTTGGTGACATCGTGCTTGAGACGAACCAGGTTGTTGTAAATCAGTACGCCATAGATCAGGATAGCCACAACGATCCCGATCAGGACGAAGAGTACAATTTCCATCAGCTAGATACCTCCAGGTTGCTATGTCCAATATACGCCGTTTTGAATCCCACACCCCAAACATCGCCGAGGACGCCTGGGTTGATGAACAGGCGGTTGTTATCGGTGATGTGAGTATCGCATCTCAGTCATCAGTCTGGCCAATGTGTGTGATTCGGGGGGATGTCCATCACATCGAGATAGGCCAGCGCAGCAACATTCAGGACGGTTCTGTGCTGCATGTCTCCCACGACAGCCAATATCTCCCCGGTGGCCGCCCATTGATAATCGGGAACGGTGTCACCATTGGTCATCGGGTGATGCTGCATGGCTGCGAAATCGCCGATGGGTCTCTTATCGGCATGTCATCGACAATCCTTGATGGCGCGGTATTGGAGGCGGAGACGATGGTCGGGGCCGGCTCTCTAGTGCCTCAGGGGAAACGGCTGGAGGGGGGGTATCTTTGGTTGGGTAGCCCTGTACGCCGTATTCGCCGACTGACACAAGAGGAGGTGGAGATTATGCACTATACGGCCGATCACTATGTCAGGCTGGTAGAACGCCACCGCAATTCCTGAATCAGTAATTAACGCAGAGATCGGATGACCTCGCTCGTCTCCGGCAGCACACCTCGCCACAGCTGGAAGGACTCGGCGGCCTGCTCCACCAGCATACCGAGGCCGTCGAGAGATTTGGCGGCGTTGTGCTCTCGTCCCCAGGATTGGAAAGGGGTGGCGCTGTTGCTATAGAGCATGTCGTAACACCAGCCGCCTTTGCTGAGGACGCTATCGGGGATCGCAGGGACATCGCCATCCAGTCCCGCCGAGGTGCCGTTGATGATGAGATCGAACTGCATCCCCTCAAGTTCATCGAAGCCGCAGCCTGCTACCTGTCCCAGTTGCGAGAGGCCCTGGGCCAGTGAGTAGGCCTTGCTGGCGGTACGGTTGGCGATCACCACCCGCTTGGGATTTTGCTCCAGCAGGGGGCGCATGACGCCGCGCACAGCGCCACCGGCACCCAACATCAGGATGCGCTTGTCTCTGAAACGAAAGCCCTGGTTGACGCTGAGATCCCGCACCATGCCGACGCCGTCGGTGTTGTCTCCCCGCAGTAGATTGTTGTCTAAACGGATCAGGGTATTCACCGCTCCGGCGGTATGCGCTCTGGGGCTTAGCTCGTCGGCCAGACGCCAGGCCTCCTCCTTGAAAGGTACAGTGACATTCAGGCCCTGGCCGCCTTCGGCGAGGAATTTTCTGACATCCCCTGGGAAGTCATCCGGGTTACCCAGGATGCGGCCATACTCAATTGGTTCACCGGTCTGTTCGGCGAAAGCGGCGTGTATCAGGGGTGACTTACTGTGTTCGATCGGGTTGCCGATAACTGCGTATTTATCCATCTCTATCTATCAGCAGAGCTACTGCATCCACTCCGCTGCCTGTTTGGCGAAGTAGGTCAGGATGCCGTCGCAGCCGGCGCGTTTGATGCAGAGCAGGGACTCCATGACCACCGCCTCTTCGTCGAGCCAGCCGTTTTGCGCAGCGGCCTTGAGCATGGCGTATTCACCGCTGACCTGATAGGCGAAGGTCGGCACCTGAAAGTTCTCTTTCACCCGGCGTACGATATCGAGATAGGGCATGCCCGGTTTGACCATCACCATGTCGGCCCCCTCCTGCAGGTCGAGGGCCACTTCGTGCAGGGCCTCGTCACTGTTGGCGGGGTCCATCTGGTAACTGTACTTGTTGCCGCCGCCGAGATTGGCCGCTGAACCCACTGCATCCCTGAAGGGGCCGTAGAAGCTGGAGGCATACTTGGCGGCGTAGGACATGATCCTTGTATAGATATGGCCATCGGACTCCAGGGCCTCGCGGATGGCGCCGATGCGGCCATCCATCATGTCCGATGGAGCGACGATGTCGGCACCGGCCTCGGCGTGGGAGACGGCCTGTTTTACCAACACCGCCTTGGTCTCGTCATTGAGCACATAGCCAGTCTCGTCGATGAGACCGTCCTGACCATGGGTGGTGAAAGGATCCAGGGCGACATCGGTCATGATGCCCAATTCGGGAACCGCCTCCTTCAGGGCGCGTACCGCCCGCTGGGCCAGACCATCAGGGTTAAACGCCTCGCTGGCATCTTCGCTCTTGGCAGAGAGGGGGGTGACCGGAAATAGCGCCATGGCAGGGATGCCGAGATCGTGTATGGCCTTCGCCTCCTCGACCAGCAGATCGATACTCATGCGCTCGACGCCGGGCATGGAGGGAACCGCTTCCCGCTCTCCACTGCCCTCCAGGACAAATACCGGATAGATGAATTCGGCCGGTGTCAGCTGTGTCTCACGCATCAGCTGGCGGGAGAACTCATCTCGGCGCATACGGCGCATGCGGGTGGCTGGAAAGGGGGATCGTTGCTGGCTACTCATGGTGTTCTGGTTTCCCTGCAGACTTGGGTCAAACCCCTAAGATAACCTATCATGCACGCCGCAAACCACTGGCAGACAGATTGAGGCAGGATTCATGAGGCAGAAAAGCACCACTTCCCCCCATATTTTCGACGTTGATGAGGCTGGCTATGAGGAGCAAGTGATTCAGGCATCCCATGAGAAACCGATCCTGGTCGACTTCTGGGCGGAGTGGTGTGCCCCCTGCATCTCCCTCTCACCCGCCCTGGAGAGAGTAGTCGATGAACTGGAGGGTCGGGTTTTGCTGGCCAAGGTCGAGGTGGATGACAATATGCGTCTGGCGGGACGCTACAAACTGAGAGGCTTCCCCACAGTGATTCTGTTCGTCGACGGGGAGGAGCGTGGTCGTTTTCATGGCTCAAGGGCGACTCACTGGCTACGGGATTGGATCGCGGAACATCTCGGGGAGAGTGGCGAGGATTAGGCGGGAGAGGGGTGAATTAATTTCACCAATCGAAGGTTATAGCGTGATCTTATTTGAATTGCTGGATTAATAACGCTAAAAATCAATAAGATAGTGTGTTTTTTTGGTTTAGAAATAAATTGGAAAAAAGGCTAAAGAACACCGGGAGGCTGCCGTTATCAAGAGTAACAGGCAATTTTTTAGTTTCGATCCTCCTCCGGCGCTAAAACAAGCGCTTTAGGCCCATCCTCTCCCCGGATGGGCCTTTTTTATTTTTCACGCTTTCGATTTCTCTAGTGGCGTAAGATCTTTCCACTCAGGGCATCTTTGATGGGGGTCGGGCGTGAGTTTCCGCCGGTCTCTCCATGTACGATCCAATCCACTCCACCGCCACAACGTAATCTGACCTCGAGCGGTGTGCGTGCCGGCGCTTTCTGGCTCAGATTGGCGCTGGTGGAGACCAGTGGCAGACCGGAGGCGCGACAGAGGGCGGAGGCGATGGGGTGATCGGTTACCCGCATCGCCAGGGATGTGTGATCTCCGGTCAGCCAGCGGGGTACGCCCTTTGCCGCTGGCATCAGCCAGGTGACCGGTCCAGGCCAGTCTGCGAGGACAGTATCCAGGATCTTCTGTGGTACATCTCCCACCAGTGGTTCAAGTCGGGCAAAGCTGTCTGCAATCAGAATAAGCCCCTTCTCAGCCGGTCTCTGTTTCAGTGACAGCAGTCGAAACACCGCAGATTCATTGAATGGATTGCAACCGAGTCCATAGACAGCCTCTGTGGGATAGGCCAGGATTGCACCCTGCCATAGCATCTGGGCAGAAGTCCGGATACGCCAGGATTTGTATAGTGGTATAGGCATGGCTTAATCTATGGCATCGCCAATGAAGATTGGCATGATAGCACTGATTTAATTTAATCAAGTTTGTGAAATATTAGAAACCCAGCCCTGACGAAAGTATGGATTTCTAGGATTGCTGGGGGTGTGCATGTGGAAGAATCGTTTCAATTTTATTCTGTTTAGTTGCTTGTTGTTTGTTGCTGGGCCCTTGTATGCAGTCCACATAACCCGCTTGAATGTGGCAGAGAAGGCCTGGTTAGACACTCATAAAGTCCTCAGGGTGGGCGTAGTGGAATTGGCTCCCCCCATTCTCTTCTATGAAGGCAGGGAGCAGCCCAAGGGATTGGTTGTCGATTATCTACGTGCGCTGGCGATGCACCTGGGGCTCCAGATAGATATTAAGCGTTACGCCGACGAACTATCATTATCAAACGCCTTGTCAAACGGAGAAATTGATCTGATTGGCGCGGTTACCTATGGCTTGGAAAGCAACAAGCCTTGGCTCTACACGCTACCCTATCTCTCTCTGCCGGTAGCGATCTATGGCAATGATGATCTAACCATCACTGGACTTTCTGATTTAAAGGGAAAGTCTGTCGCTGTTGTGAAAGGTAGCGTTTGGGAAGATGGCGTGCTCAGGTTAGTCCCTGGCGTGAACAGTGTTCCTTTCATGAATATTGATGAGGCACTGCAAGCGGTTGCTGAAAAAAAGGTGTCAGCCTATCTTTCTGATGTGGCCAGTACAGAGCACCTGCTCGATCAGAAGGAATTTGGTGCAGTTGAGGAGCGGTTTCGTGCCCGGCTGACATATGATGTTTCGGCTGCCACTCCTCAAGAGGCACCTGAATTGCAGAGCCTGATTCAAAAGGGTTTTGAACGCATTAGTGGAAAAGTGCTGAGTGAGATCTGGCTTCGCTGGCCCAAAGTGGAGAGGCCGGATTATATCAACGGTTCCTTTCCTCTCTGGGCTATCTTACTTCCGCTGCTGATGATATGGACTGTTGTTGTAGGCTGGGTGGTGTGGCGCTATACACAGCAACAGCAGGTTCACCTCCATGGCCGATTGAAAGCGAAAATCAGTCGCCTGCGTCAGAGAGAGAAGTTGTTAAAGACGAAGATGTTGCGTCTCAAGCAAAAAGCGCTGAGCTATCGTAAAGAGTTGCGCAAGCACCGGCAGGAAATTGTGTTGCTGCGGGATGTCATGCCCAGCGCTGCATGGGAGTGGAACGCATCGACAGGTCAATGTCAGTGGGATAAGGGGATGTATGACTTTTTCCAGACCGACAAGGCAAGTTTCCAGCCGACACCTGACGCGATATTGGATCTCGTGCATGAAGATGATCGTGAAAAAGTCTCTGCGCTATTCTCATCAGCGTCTGAAAATCACGAGGTGCAGTTGAGTTATCGTGTTGTGCTACCCGATGGCCGGACAAGATGGATGCTCGATTACAGCCATACCAGTGAGGAGGAAGAGGGATCTCACCGCGTCGGTATCTGTTGGGATGTCAGTGACTTTCAGTTGATGGCTGGTGATAGCTCTGAGAGCTGAGCCGTGCCAAACGGCACCTTTGGAAAATAATATTGTCCCATAAATTACCGGGGAACCAATTAGGAACAGTCATAATGAATCGGCTAATAACATTGTTTTTATTGGGGTTGTTTTTTACCTCTAGTTTGCCTGCGGCAGCGGTGACTCCGTCGGATCGCATCAAGGAGACGGTGGATAAAATCCTTGTGGTTTTGAAGAATCCTGCTCTGGATAAACAGCAGCGCAGGGTGCATGTGAGAGAGATTGTCAGACAGCGGTTTGACTATCAGTCCATGTCTCAGGTGATTCTTGCCAAGAGCTGGCGTACCGCTACCCTGCCGCAGCGAGAACAGTTCATCACCCTGTTTCGTGAGCTATTGGAACAGACCTACTACTCAGCCATGGATAGCTTTAATGACCAGACTGTGCGTATGGGCAGAGAGAGGCAGAAAGGCAAGCTGGCAGAGGTCCAGACCTTTATAGTCTCATCCGACAAAGAGGTGCCGGTAAGTTACAAGCTCAGGGAACGCAATGATGACTGGTACGCTTACGATGTCACCGTAGATGGGGTAAGTCTGGTGAGTAACTATCGGACTTCCTTCAGAAACCTGGTCAAGCAGAAGGGGATGGATGGCCTGTTGGCGGAATTGGCCGAGAAGGTGGCAAACCTGAAGACCAAAAATCAGCTTGATGATAAGCAGACCAAAGTGCAGTAAGCAGTGAGGGAGTAGTCGGGAGTTGAAGCCTGCTGGCTAGGCTAATTCTCTATCATGGGGTTTCACTCACCCATTTTTCCACTACACTGAACAACACAATAAACAAAACCAAAGGAGAAGAGGAAGCGGTATGAATAAGAACAAAATCCTAATGATTGGATTGGCTTCATTAGTCAGCACCAGTTTGCCACTTATAGCTGAAGAGGCAGTCAACGAAACGGAAAGTGCCGAACCAGCAACTGCTGCAGAGGTCACAGAGCAAGCGCCTGTATCTGATCCCAACTCTTTCGAGGCCCAGCGTGAGGCCCGTCGGCAGGCCCGCAACGAACGCTACCAGGATTTGAAACAGCGCGCTGAGAAGATGGGTGTGATGTTGCCGGAGACACCGCCCTGGGAGGACTCTGCTCGTCAGCCGATGCACTATCCTGCAGATATGCAGCCCAATTATAAGCAGCATGAAGAGATGATGGCGAAGAGTCGGCAGGAGAGAGAGGCCGAACGCATGGCCCGCTACCAGGAGATGCGCGAGCAGGCCCAGCAGCGACGCCAGCAGATGATGGATGATGAGTGGAGCAAGCACCAGGCGGCGATCGATGGCATGAGTGATGAGGAGAAGGCTGCCTGCCACGCCATGCATCAGCGTCATATGCTTATGAAACGCAGCAGCCAGGAGCGTCCCATGATGCGGCCTCCCATGGGTCAAGGCATGGCGCCGGGTTATGGCTATGGTCCTGGTCCCTATGGCCCGAGAAACTTCTGGGATCCGAATCAGTAATCCACTGATCAGGCGTCTGCCGGATTGGCAGGCGTCTGAATCAACTACTCCTGCATCATTAACCTTTCAGCTTCTGCCTGAGTCAGTCGGCGACCGGGTATGGGAATCAGACCCGGTACCCTTTCACAGTAGCGTCGATATTTCTCCCCGTGATAGCACATCAACTTCTGTTCCTCGAAACGGGAACCGATAACCAGATAGGCGCTGATCAATATAGCGCTGACCAGTCTGGCGGCATCCATATCCAGGCTCCAGACCAGTAACAGCCCCAGGCTGTACCAGGGGTGTCTGACATACCTGTGCAGGGGGGATATCTGCAGGCTCTCCTGGTCTTCAATCTCCCGGCGACCCTGGCGTATCTGTTTCAGGCCGAGGAACTCCTTGCTGTCGTAGTAGCGAAGTGACCAGACAAAACCGACCACTGTCAGCAGCAGGACGGCAATTCTAAGCCAGTGCCAGATACCCTCGAACTGCCAAAGCGTCTCGCCATTCAGCCGGTACATCAACCACACCGGCGGGATCAGCAGGATTGTGGCGAGCGTGTTATATATCAAACGGTAGGTCGGCATCAGACTGCCGAACCTGGTGGCCATGCGTGACTTGAACCAGAGTGAGGCCAGCAGGGAGTGGAACGCAAAATAGAGAATCCAGAGCAGACTGAGCAGGGCCAGGTCGAGGGTCATGGGAGGTTACTGGTCGTTAGGGCCTGTTAATACTAAACCAATACGCCCTGCTGGGACTGTTTTTGTGTCCAGCAAGACAGAATGATGTAGCCCGCTACATGAGCGAATGAGAGCCTGCTCCGCGAGCGTAGCGAGTGTTTTGGGTTTAACCCCGCTGGGGGCAAAAACAGCCCCAGCCCTTCGGGTTGAGCCTGAAAAAGCGCCACTCAGTGTGGTTCGTCCCTCATTTGGAATAACCAAATTATGCTCCTCGCGCCCGTAGGAAGTGCCCTTGGGGTGCGCCTTGATTGGCGCATTTTCAGGCTCAACAGGGCATATTGGATTAGTGTTAACAGGCCCTGATGTGTTGTACCGGATTCGGCAGCTAATGGCCGGATAAGGTTCCGAAGAGAACCGCCGCCCGGTACTCCGGGCGACTGTTTGTGCATAGCAAGCCTCTCGTCAGCCGACGAACTTACCCCTCTGCAGAC
>JBNKMQ010000027.1:0-3452 GCA_050293225.1 Sedimenticolaceae bacterium | reverse complement strand
TGAAAAAGCCCAGGCGCTCGATATAGCGGCCGTCGCGCGCATTACGGCTGTCGGTCACCACGATGTGGTAGAAAGGCCGCTTCTTCGCACCAGTTCTGGAAAGGCGAATGGTTACCATGTCGTATCCTATTAAATTTCGTTGACGCACCGGCGAAAACCGCTCGGCGGGAAACCGCGCATTATAGCCAACTTTTCGGCGATGTGAAGAGAAATCTAGGCAAGATTTCCAAAATTGGAGCTTTGAAGCGAAAAATTTACCAGATGCGTACCCAAGTGATGGAGGTTCAGGTGCAAAGCACACCCATCAAACTCAAAACCCATCACTCAAAACTCATAACTAATACAACAACTTAAATCAGAACGGGAAACCCCCGCCCCCAGGCGGCATGCCTCCGCCGGGGAATTTCCCGGCCATGCCCCGCATCATCTTCTTCATGCCGCCACCCTTCATCTTCTTCATCATCTTCTGCATCTGGGTGAACTGTTTGAGAAGCTTGTTCACATCCTGCACCTGGGTGCCGGAGCCGTTGGCGATACGCCGCTTGCGCGAGCCCTTGATGACGGCGGGAAAGGCCCGCTCATGGGGGGTCATGGAGTTGACGATAGCGATCAGGCGACCGATCTCCTTGTCATTGACCTGATTTTTCACGTGATCAGGCAGGTTGCCCATACCCGGCAGTTTGTCGAGTAGACCACCGATGCCGCCCATGTTGGACATCTGCAGCATCTGCTCCTTGAAATCGTCCAGGGTGAAGCCTTTACCCTTTTGGATCTTCTTCGCCAACTTGGCCGCCTTGTCCTGGTCGACCTTACGGCTGACCTCCTCCACCAGGCTGAGCACGTCGCCCATGCCGAGGATACGGGAGGCGATGTGGTCGGGGTGGAAGGCTTCAAGGGCGTCGGTCTTCTCACCCACGCCGATGAACTTGATCGGCTTGCCGGTGATCTGTCGGATCGACAGCGCGGCACCACCACGGGCGTCACCATCCGCCTTGGTCAGAATCACACCGGTCAACGGCAGGGCCTCGTTGAAGGCCTTGGCGGTATTCGCCGCGTCCTGACCGGTCATGCTGTCGACCACGAAGAGGGTCTCCACCGGGTTGATGGCCTGATGCAGCTGTTTGATCTCCTGCATCATCTCGTCGTCCACATGCAGACGACCGGCGGTATCCACCAGCAGCACCTCGGCGAAGCTGCGTTTCGCCTCGCTCAGGGCATTGCGGGCGATATCCACCGGCTTCTGATCCGGCGTGCTGGGGATGAACTCGGCATTGACCTCTTTGGCCAGGGTCTGTAGCTGATCGATGGCCGCCGGACGGTAGACGTCACAACTGACCACGGAGATCTTCTTCTTGCCCTGCTGCTGCAACCAGCGGGAGAGCTTGGCCACACTGGTGGTCTTACCCGAACCCTGCAGACCGGCCATAAGAATGACTGCGGGGGGCTGGGCCGCCAGATCGAGGCTCTCGTTGGCCTCCCCCATCACCTTGACCAGTTCGTCATTGACGATCTTGATCAGGGTCTGGCCCGGGGTGAGGCTCTTCATCACCTCTTCGCCCATCGCCTGCTGCTTCACATGATCGACGAACTCTTTCACCACCGGCAGGGCGACATCCGCCTCCAGCAGCGCCATACGCACTTCACGCATGGTCTCCTTGATGTTCTCTTCAGAGAGGCGTCCCTGTCCGCGTAAATTCGTGAGGACCTTGCCCAGTCGTTCTGTCAGGTTGTCAAACATATTTTTGCTCGATTCCAGTAGCAGGTAGATCAGTAGGAGGGCGATTATATATCACCAGGAGATAAATCGCCGCCCACCCGGCAAAATCAGCTGTAGAGAGTCGCCACTCGCAAGCAAATATGCGAATATCGTCGAAACGTTTGTTTGTTTCTTTGTTCGTTCGTGGAATCCAGGGATCTTGATCGCCTTACTCGCCATTCTTGCCTATCTCGCCGCCGGCGTTGTCATCGCTTTGAGGCTGTTTCATACCTCATCGGGTATCAACCCGCCCCGGGTGCTGGCGCTTCTGCTCGGTTTTGCCGGTGTCGCCTTGCATGCAGTGCCCCTCTATCAGCATATGATCTCTGCCAGCGGCATCAATATGGGGATCTTCAACGCCCTCTCCCTGATCGCCTGGACGATTACGCTGCTCTTGCTGATCTCCAGCCTGAGTAAGCCTGTGGAGAATCTGGCGATTGCCATCATGCCCATCGCCGCCATCGCCGTCTATCTCGATAACCGCTATCAGACAGTCCACTTTCTCACCGACCAGGTCTCCACCGGGTTGACCACCCATATCCTGGTCTCGATGCTGGCCTACAGCCTTTTTACCCTGGCCAGTGTGCAGGCGATTCTGCTGGCGATTCAGGATCACCATCTGCGCCAGCGCCAACCGGGAGGTTTCATCCGCGCCCTGCCACCACTACAGACCATGGAGAGTCTGCTGTTCGAGATGATCGGGGTCGGCTTTATCCTTTTGAGTCTGGCGCTCTTATCCGGCTTTGCCTTTCTCGACAATATGTTTGAGCAGCATCTGGCGCATAAGACAGTCCTGTCGATCATCGCCTGGCTGGTTTTTGGCGCCCTGCTCTGGGGTCGCTACCGTTTCGGCTGGCGCGGACAGAAGGCCCTGATCTGGACACTGACGGGGTTTGTGGTCTTGATGCTGGCCTACTTCGGCAGCAAGGTGGTACTCGAGCTGATCCTGAGTTAATTCAGCCCAGATAGGCCTTGCCGGCCTTGCGGCCCTGGTGGAGTTTACGTAGGTTTTCGGCGATATCCTTACGCCCTTGCTGGCCGATGGTCTCTATCTCGGCATCCATGGCCTGGATCTCCTGTAACACGCCGACATTGCGCTGCACCTCATCAGGATCGGCACTATCACCCCATTGACGTAACAGTTTAAGACGTTCGGATCCAAGCTTAGCCACCTCTTCCCAGGCACCATCCTTAACCATCTGCAGCATCTGCCGGGTCATCTCAAGTCCCTGTTGGAGTTGGTTGTCCATATCAGGCTGCAGAGGGTTTTCCTGAAGATGCGGGGGACTGTTTTACCTCTTCCGGGATGGCATCCCATGCAGATTTGATCTCAAGCAGGAGGGAGGAGACCTCATCCAGGGCTTCGACGTCATTGCTCACGTTGGACTCGGCAAGGCGTCTGACCATATAGGCGTAGAGGTTATCGAGATTGTTCGCCATGGCGCCACCCTCTTCCATATTCAGGCTGCCACGCAGGCCATCGATGATGGAGATCGCCCAGTTGATATGGCTCCCCTTGGCTTCGAACTCCTTGCGAATCATATGACCTTTGGCTGTGGCGATTTTCTCCAGCGCCCCCTCCATCAGCATCTGCACCAAACGGTGAGGACTGGCGAAGGCGACTTCGGAACCGACTGCGACCTTGCCGTATTGCTGGACGCCGCGTTTTTGATTCAAGGTCATGATAACTCTCTGC
>JBNKMQ010000026.1:0-3339 GCA_050293225.1 Sedimenticolaceae bacterium | reverse complement strand
AAAAGGCCGCCAAGATGGATGAGTTCTTCTCACAGATGACAGAGGGTGAAACCAACTACGTCAACCTGATCGTCAAGGCCGATGTGCAGGGTAGCGTGGAGGCCCTGAAAGAGTCTTTGTTGAAGATTGAAGCGGACAATATCAAGGTCAAGATCGTTGCCTCCGGCGTGGGTGGTATCAACGAATCAGACGTTAACCTAGCCCTTACCTCTGGCGCATTCATCATCGGCTTCAATGTGCGTGCCGATGCCACAGCCCGCCGGGCGGCGGAAGACAAGGGTGTGGATATTCGCTACTACAGCATCATCTACGAGATCATAGATGATGTTAAGAAGGCCATCTCCGGTCTGCTCAGCCCCGAGATTCGGGAAGAGATCATCGGCCTGGCCGAGGTTAGAGAGGTGTTCCGCTCCTCCAAGTTTGGTGCCGTCGCCGGTTGTATGGTGGTAGAGGGCGTGGTCAAGCGCCACAACCCGATCCGCGTGCTGCGCGATAACGTGGTCATCTATGAAGGTGAGCTGGAGTCCCTGCGTCGCCATAAGGATGATGTGAACGAGGTCAAGGCGGGAACCGAATGCGGTATCGGTGTTAAGAACTACAACGATGTCAAAGACGGTGATCAGATCGAGGTGTTTGAACGCACCGAAGTGGCGCGCGAAATTCAATAGACCCTAAATGGCCAGAGAATTCAGTAGAACCGACCGGGTTGGTTCCCAGATTCAGCGTGAGCTTGCACAACTGGTGCGGGACGAGCTGAGGGATCCCCGTCTGGGCATGATCACCATCCAGGCAGTGAAGGTGGTGCGTGATTTTTCTCATGCCAAGGTGTTTTTCACTCTCATTGGTGGTGATATGGATATAAAAGAGACCACCAGTGTGTTGAAAGAGACAGCGCCTTTCTTCCGGCATGAGTTGGGTCATCGCCTGAATATAAGAACCCTGCCGCAACTCCACTTTGTTTATGACGACTCCATCGAAAAGGGTGCCCACCTATCCGCCCTGATTGAGCAGGCGGTGGCGAGCGACAAGAAAAAAACCGATGATGATGAGTAGATATTGATTATGGGAAGGCGTCATAAAAAAGGCCGCAATGTGCGCGGCATCCTGTTGCTGGATAAGCCGCTGGGCATCACCTCCAACAAGTCGCTGCAGGAGGTCAAACATATATTTAAGGCGCAAAAGGCCGGGCATACCGGTAGCCTGGACCCTCTGGCCGATGGTCTGTTGCCGATCTGTTTCGGCGCCGCCACCAAGGTATCCGCCTTTCTGTTGGACGCAGATAAACACTACCTGGTGCGGATTAAACTGGGTGTGACTACCACCACTGCGGATGCGGAGGGAGAGGTGTTGGAGACCAAGCCGGTGGATGGTATTACCGAGGTGGCTATCCAGCAGGTACTGATGGAATTCGCAGGTGAGATCGAACGGATCCCCCCAATGTACTCGGCCCTAAAGCACAAGGGCGAGCGCCTATATAAACTGGCCCGTGACGGTATCGAGGTGGAGCGGGAGCCGCGTCAGGTAACTATCCATAACATCGTGTTGCAGGATTATGCAGAGCCGGAATTCAGTCTGGAGGTACACTGTTCCAAGGGTACCTACATTCGCACCCTAGCGGAGGATATCGGCGTGAAACTAGGTTGTGGCGCCCATGTGACCGCGCTACGGCGCACCGGGGTCGGTCCCTATGGTGCCGATAATCTGGTGGATATGGAGCAGATACAGCAGTTGGCCGAAGAGGGATTCTCTGCCCTGGATGAGTTGCTGTTGCCGATAGATAGCGCCCTGGGTGGTTGGCCGGAGGTTAGATTGTCTCCTGATGCCACCTTTTATCTGAAACAGGGCCAGCCGGTGCTGGTGCCGAATGCCCCCACCGAAGGGATGGTAAGAATCTATGACGCCAACGGCGCCTTTATGGGGGCTGGCGAGGTCCTGGATGACGGCAGGGTGGCGCCGCGCCGGATGATGTAAGTACACAGCGATCCCCTCTCCCAAGATTGGGAGATGGTGAGGGTTGAGTGGCTTTTAGGTTTACCCTCACCCCGGCCCTCTCACCAAGGGGAGAGGGAGAATGACAATACTATTTGGGGTTTTAATTTGCTTGGTTTACCTAAACCTAGCATAATGCACGGCTTATTTTTGTGGTATGCGGATCCTGAACGGCTTTGCCGGCTGATCAGGTATCTTTGTAGGGCCTTCTTTGGAAGGTCTCTGGACGTACTCTGAACCCATTGTCGGGGTACGTATCTACGGCGGGATGGTCCCGCCAATTTAATTTTCAATGAGGAGTAAACACCATGGCAATGAACGCGGAAGAGAAGAAGGCGATTGTTGAGCAGTATGCTCGTTCCCAGGGCGATACCGGATCACCTGAAGTACAGGTGGCCCTGTTGACCGCCAATATCAAAAAGCTCACTGAGCATTTCGCAGAGCACAAGCATGATCACCACTCCCGCCAGGGTCTGGTACGGATGGTAAATTCACGCCGCAAGCTTCTGGACTACCTGAAAGCCAAAGATGTGGAGCGTTATCGCTCTCTCATCTCCAGTCTTGGTCTGCGCCGTTAAGTCGCTCATCTCAAACACAACGAGGAGATTAAAGTGAGTTTGATAACCAAAGAATTTCAGTATGGCGACCACAAAGTTGTCCTGGAGACCGGCGAGATCGCCCGTCAGGCCGATGGTGCCATCATGATCAATATGTCCGACACCGTAGTGCAGTGCACCGTGGTCGGTTCTAAGAACGCGGTTGAGGGGCGTGACTTCTTCCCTCTGACCGTTGACTATCAAGAAAAGACCTATTCCGCCGGCGTTATTCCCGGCGGTTTTTTTCGCCGTGAAGGCCGCCCAAGTGAGAAAGAGACCCTTACTTGCCGTCTGATCGACCGTCCTATTCGCCCCCTGTTTCCGAAGGGATATACCAATGAGGTGCAGATTATCTGTACCGTTATGTCCCTTAACCCGGCAGTGGACCCGGAGATCCCGGCCCTGATCGGTACCTCCGCTGCCCTGGCTATATCCGGTCTGCCGTTTCAGGGTCCGGTCGGTGCCGCCCGTGTCGGATACAAGGATGGCCAGTATCTGTTGAACCAGGATCAGACCGGACTGAACGAGTCCAGCGATCTGGATCTGGTGGTTGCGGGTACGGAAGAGGCGGTGCTGATGGTCGAATCCGAGGCCAACGAGCTGTCTGAAGATGTGATGCTCGGTGCGGTCATGTTTGGTCATGAGCAGATGCAGATAGCCATTAATGCTATCAAAGAGTTTGCTGCGGCCGTGGGCAGGACAGCGGCTGAATTTGTTGCTCCAGCAGTGGATACGGAACTGGTGGATGCGGTGG
>JBNKMQ010000025.1:0-22063 GCA_050293225.1 Sedimenticolaceae bacterium | reverse complement strand
TCTCCCTGTTGGACAGGCTGGGTGTGGCTTGAGGGGGAGGTGGCAGATTGTCGGTTTCTAATTGAATAACTGGCAATCGCTGCAAGAGGAGAGAAATAACTTTAAAAGTTATGAGTTTTGAGTTTTGAGTTTTGAGTTGTGGAGTGCGCGTTGCGCAGGTTTTCTCAATTCACTCTCCCGACATAACGGAGAGGATATAAAGCCCGTGAGTGGAGCGAACACCTCAACTCAAAACCAATAACTCAACACTCAAAACTTATCAGCCAAAGGTTGATACAAACGGAGGAGTATTAGATGAGTAAGCAGAGATCGAACGCGGTCAGGGCCGTCTATGTCGTTGATGGCAGCCGCACACCTTTTCTCAAAGCGCAGGGAAAGCCTGGGGCTTTTCAGGCATCCGATCTGGCTGTCGCCGCCGGCAGACCCCTGCTGTTGCGACAAGCCGTTGCGCCGGAACAGTTCGATGAGGTAATCCTCGGCTGTATCGCTCCGGGTCCCGATGAGGCCAACATCGCCCGCATCGTCGCCCTGCGGCTCGGTTGCGGCGACAAGGTTCCGGCCTGGACGGTACAGCGCAACTGCGCCTCAGGTATGCAGGCCCTAGACAGTGCAGCGCTGGATATACGCAGCGGCCGGGCCGATCTGGTGCTTGCCGGTGGAACCGAGTCGATGAGTCACCATCCGATCCTACTCAACCAGCGCATGGTGGCCTGGCTGGCGGATTGGAACCGGGCCAGGAGCTTCGGTGCCAGAGGGCGTCAGCTAGCTGCCTTAAGACCCCACCACTTCCAATTGATCATCGCCCTCTTGCGCGGGCTGACCGATCCCCTGGTCGGTCTCTCCATGGGACAGACTGCTGAAAAGCTGGCCTGGCGATTCGGTATCGACCGGGAGGCGATGGACCATTTCGCCATGCGTAGCCATCACCGTCTGGCGGATGCCATCGACAATGGCCGACTGGATGAGATCGAACCCCTCTATGACAACGACGGCAACCTGTTCGAGAGCGACGATGGCCTGCGCCGGGATAGCAGCATGGAGAAGCTGGCCAAACTCAAACCCGCCTTCGATCGACCGGTGGGCAAGGTCACCGCCGGCAACAGCGCCCAGATCACCGATGGCGCAGCGATGCTGGTACTGGCCTCTGAGAAAGCTGTCGAGGCGCACAACCTGCCGGTTCTCGGTCGCATCATCGACTCCCAGTGGTCCGCCCTCGACCCCAGCCAGATGGGATTGGGTCCGGTACACGCCATGGGACAACTGCTCAAGCGACAACAGATGAAAGGCGACGAGATCGATTACTGGGAGATCAACGAGGCCTTCGCCGCCCAGGTGCTCGCCTGTCAGGCCGCCTGGCAGGATGCCGACTACATGCGCCAGGAGGTGGGCCTGGATGAACTGCCTGCACCCATCCGCGATGAACGCCTGAATGTGAACGGCGGCGCCGTCAGCATCGGCCATCCGGTGGGAGCCAGCGGCGCCAGGCTGGTGCTGCATCTGCTGAAGACACTGCAACAGAACCAGGCCAAACGAGGCATCGCCAGTCTCTGCATCGGCGGTGGACAGGGTGGAGCCATGCTAGTGGAGAGTGCGTCATGAACAGACATCTGAAACTGAAAACGGACAATCACGGGGTCGCCTGGCTCCACTTCGACCACGCAGACAGCGCGGTCAACATCCTCTCGGTAGAACTTCTGCAGGAGTTGGAGCAGATCCTGGATGAGCTTGAGGCGACTCTGCCGAGGGGGCTGATCATCCTATCCGACAAGCGAAATGGCTTTATCGCCGGGGCCGATGTAGAGAGCTTCAAGAGCGGCATGCATCAGCATGAGGCGGAGAGCCATATCCGCTGGGTACACAAACTCTATCAGCGGATTGAGGATCTCCCCTTCCCGACCCTCTGCCTGATCCACGGCTTCTGTCTCGGCGGCGGTCTGGAACTGGCCCTCAGCTGCAACTATAGAATCTCCCGGGACGACGAATCGACCCGTCTCGCCTTCCCCGAGGTGAAGCTCGGCATCTTTCCCGGTTATGGTGGCTCAGTACGCAGCATCGAACGCATTGGTGCCTTCCAGGCGATGAAGCTGATGTTGAGCGGTCGCAGTGTCAGCGGTAAACAGGCTAAGAAGATGGGGCTGGTGGATCAGGCGGTACCCGAGCGTCAGCTGAGGGATACAGCCGTTTCATATATCAACAATCCACCTGCAGAGAAAAGACCCTCCTGGGTGCAGCGCATGCTCAACAGCCTGCCGGCAAGACATCTGCTCTCCCCTGTCTTTGCCAAAGAGACCGCCAAGCACGCCAGACCCGAACACTACCCGGCTCCTTATGCTTTGATCGACCACTGGAAAGCCCATGCTGGTGACAAGCCCGCCATGTTTGACAGCGAAGCGAAAGAGGTCAGCCGCCTCCTCACCGGAGAGACCTCGCAGAATCTGATCCGGCTCTTCTTTCTGCAGGAACGGATGAAGTCCATCGGCAACCATGTGCATTTCAAACCGCAACACCTGCATGTCATCGGCGGCGGCATCATGGGGGGCGACATCGCCGCCTGGTGCGCACTCAGAGGCATGACTGTCACCCTGCAGGATAGGGAGGCGAAATATCTCACCCAAGCCGTGAGTCGGGCGCACAAACTGTTTAAACGCAAACTGCGCTCGAAACGGTTAGTGAGTGCAGCTATGGATCGACTGATCCCGGATCCCAAGGGCTATGGCGTGAGACAGGCCGATGTGGCGATTGAGGCAATCTTCGAGGACCTGGAGACCAAGCAGCGTCTATTCAAAGAACTGGAGCAACAGCTCAAGCCCGAAGCGATCATGGCCACCAACACCTCCAGTATCCCGCTGGAGGATATCGCGGAAGTATTGGATGCGCCGCAGCGCCTGATCGGCCTCCACTTCTTCAACCCGGTGGCGAAGATGCAGCTGGTGGAGGTGGTGCACGGTAAACAGACCGACGCCGCACTGATCGACAAGGGTGCCACCTTCGTGCGCCGTATCGATCGTCTGCCCCTGCCGGTAAAGAGCAGTCCCGGTTTCCTGGTCAATCGTATTCTGATGCCCTATCTGCTGGAGGCGATGAGCCTGCTGGACGAAGGCGTTCCCGCCCCTGCCGTCGACGAGGCAGCGGTGGCGTTCGGTATGCCCATGGGTCCGGTGGAACTGGCCGACGCAGTGGGACTGGATATCTGTCTCGCAGTAGCGAAAAAGCTCGCGCCACTGTTCGATCTCACCATTCCCAAAAAACTGCAAACACTGGTGGAGGAGCAGAGGCTTCTCGGCAAAAAGACCGGTCAGGGTTTCTACCACTACAACAAAGGCCGCATTCAGCGAGAGAAGGTTCCCGGCAGCTATCAACCACCCACGGATCTTGCCGACCGCATGATCTTCCGACTATTGAATGAATCGGTCGCCTGCTTGCGTGAAGGAGTGGTAGAGGACGCTGACTTGCTCGATGCCGGGGTTGTCTTCGGTACCGGCTATGCGCCGTTCAGGGGCGGTCCCATGCATACCATCTATACCGGTGGTCTGGAGCAGCAACGCCATCGACTGGAGATTCTTGAACAGCGTCACGGCGGCAAGTTCCACCCGGATTCGGGTTGGACTCAGTTAGGCGAGGTGTGAGATGTTACTATTCGATGAAACGGGGCTCAAAGGACAGCCCTCAGAAACTGAAATAGCAGACAAAGATAATAACGATACTCACAATATGAAGAGATCCAATATTGACTATATCCAGCTAAAGGATGCAGACACTCTGGCTGGCGTCTTTCTGGAGAGGATACGGCGTTCCGGAGACAAGGTCGCCTATACCCAGTACGACGAAGCCAAGTCAGCCTGGCTCGACTACAGCTGGTCGGAGATGGGTGAACGTCTGGCAACGTGGCAGGCGGCCTTTCAGCAAGAGGATCTCAGACCCGGTGACCGGGTCGCGATGATGCTACGGAACTCGATCGAGTGGATCTTGTTTGATATCGCCGCTCAAGGCCTTGGGCTGGTGACTGTACCCCTCTATACCAACGATCGGGCAGAAAACATCGGCTACATTCTGCAGGATGCGGATGTTCGTCTGCTGTTGCTCGATTCTGATGAACAGTGGCAGGGTCTGCAGTCGATTCGTAATCAGCTGGCGGGGCTTAACCGTATCGTCACTCTGGAACGGGTCAGCCCCATGGGGCTGCAGCCGAGACTTGTGCATATCGATGAATGGCTGCCTTCAAAGGGACTGGAGAAACCTGTCGCGATAGATATCCCCAGCGAGTCCCTTGCCACCATCGTCTATACCTCCGGCACCACCGGACGCGCCAAGGGCGTGATGCTGAGCCATCGCAATATGTTGTGGGATATCGAGAGCGGTTTAAAGATCATCGATATCTACACCACTGATCTCTTTCTCTCTTTTCTGCCTCTCTCCCATACCTTGGAGAGAACCGTCGGCTGTACACTCGCCATGGTCGCTGGCTCACGGGTCGCCTTCTCCCGCTCCATTCCTCAATTGGCGGATGATCTACAGGAGATCAAACCGACAGTTTTAATATCGGTCCCGCGTATCTTCGAGCGGGTCTACAGCAAGATTCAGGACAAGCTAAAGAACGACTCTGCCATTGCCCAGGCGATCTTCAACGGCGCTGTCGAGACCGGTTGGCTGAAGTTCGAACATAGCCATGGCCGAGCTGGCTGGTCACCCAAACTACTCCTCTGGCCGCTGTATAAAAAGCTGGTGGCGGGAAAGATCCAGCAGAAGCTGGGGGGACGTCTACGTATCGCGGTTTCCGGCGGCGCACCTCTCTCCTCCGACATTGCCAAGGTCTTCATCGGTCTGGGGGTACCCATCCTTCAGGGTTATGGACTGACCGAGACCAGCCCGATCATCTCGGCCAATACCCACGAGCACAATATCCCGTCCAGTGTCGGCATCCCCTTCCCCGGACTGGATATCAAGGTCAGCAAGGATGATGAACTTCTGGTACGCGGCCCTAACGTGATGCTCGGGTATTGGAACAATCGACATGCAACTGCAGAAGTCCTCGATCAGGAGGGCTGGCTGCATACCGGCGACAAGATAAAAATAGAGCATGGCCATATCTTCATCACCGGCCGCCTGAAAGAGATCATCGTCATGGCCAATGGTGAGAAGGTACCGCCGGCGGATATGGAGATGTGTATCGCCATGGACAACCTGTTCGAACAGGTAGTGGTGATCGGTGAGGGCAAACCCTATCTCAGTGCCCTTGTCGCGCTGAATAAGGAGATTGCAAATGATCTGCAGATCGATCCCCGTGAGATCACTCCACAACAGCAGGAGATGCTGCTCGAACGGATCAACAATCAGCTGGACAACTTTCCTGGCTACGCAAAGATCGTCAGTCTGTCAGTGGCAAAAGAGCCCTGGACCATCGAGAATGGCATGATCACCCCAACCATGAAGCTGAAGCGCAAAACCATCCACGCAGAGAATATGGATGAGATAGCGCGGATGTATGAGGGGCACTGATCCTAAGTGAGTTTTTGCCAGTGATTGCAGGGCTGGTGATAATCGGTAATGTAAATATTAGCGATTTCTCTGCAACCCCTTTATAAAAACACCTAGGGAACCTCTGAATAAGTCTGGGCCGAACAGATTGTCGATCAAAATGCGCCGATTCAAGGCGCTGATCGCACGTAATAGCAAGTGTCGGTCCAGACTTGTTCAGAGGTTCCCTAGCTAGCCAAGGGCTGGCGATTAGCTACTATGTCTCTTTCTCTGTTCCCAGTAGGAACCATAAATAACCAGCGACACCGGCAATCAAAGAGGCAAAGAGAACCCCGGTTTTCGCCATCAGTAGATTCTCAGCCTGTCCGGCAAAGCCCAACTCTGAAATGAAGATAGACATGGTGAAGCCGATGCCGCTCACGAGTCCGACTCCGATGAGATGCCTGGTTGTCATCCCCTCCGGAAGTTTACCGAACCCGAACTTGACCGCCAGCCATGTCAGCCCTGCGACCCCAACCAGTTTTCCCAACACCAGGCCAATCATTACGCCCAGAGCAACGGGGTGGGTAAGGGTTTGACCCATGGCACCGAAGTCGACGGGAATACCAGCATTGGCAAGGGCAAATAGAGGAATAATGAGAAAGGCTACCGGCAAGTGCATGCTATGCTCCAGACGCTGCAGAGGCGACTCCACCGAGTGGACGCCATTTTCCAGAGTCTGGAGTACCGCTCTGGACTCACCGTCATGGATGATACAGTCGCTTTTCAGCTCTTCCCTACTACCCTGGGCTTTGCGCAGTGAGGTCAGCAACTCACTCATATGCTCGACAAAAAGTTTGTGATCGAATTTGGGTTTTACCGGGATGGTAAGTGCAGTAAGTACACCGGCAAGTGTTGCATGGACCCCGGATTGCAACATGGTAAACCACATCACAATGCCTACCAGGAAGTATGGTAACGGCTTGCGTATACCGAAGCGGTTGAAGACTATCAGGACGACAAAGGATATCAGGGCCATGACCAACCAGTTTGTATAGATCTGTTCGGTATAGAAGAGTGCAATCACCATCACGGCACCCAGGTCATCCACGATAGCTAAACCAACCAGAAAGGTCATAACCGTCTTGGGAACGCGGGAACCGAGCAACACCAGCACACCTACGGCAAAAGCGATATCCGTGGCCATGGGAACCCCCCAACCAGAAGCCCCCGAACCGCCCGCATTGATCAGATAGAAAAAGATTGCAGGGAATACCATTCCACCGAGAGCTGCGATGATCGGCATCAGTGCTGCCTTAATGTCGGAAAGTTCGCCGACGATAACCTCGCGCTTAATCTCCAGACCCACAACCATGAAGAACAGGGCCATCAACCCATCATTGATCCAGTGGTGGAGAGTATGTCTAAGTTCCCAACCGGCCAGGCTGACAGCCAATTCTGTATGCAGAAGGTGGGCATAGGATTCCGCAAACGCGCTGTTGGCCAGGAACAAGGCAATCATGGTACAGGTCATCAGAATGATGCCCGAGCCAGTCTCCTGATGAATAAACTCTTCGAAGGGAGTAACGATTCGGTCGAAGGTCTTTTCCCAGGGTTGATAGTTTGCGTGGTGTTTTTCCATGTCTTTTTCTATATTGAGATATGATATTTGGCAAAAGTGCACAACGGCTCAACTACTATTCGCCCACCCTATTCAATGTTGAATGACAGGTCAACTCGTAACATCATTCGACTCTATCGAGCTGCCCGGGTATCTCCCCATACTGAAAGGAATCCAGCCGATATCGCACGAATAAGATCTGCTCGATATTTACACCGGGCAGAAATATTCAAGATTTCGAAAAAATATATATTTAACTTTGTTTCAGCTTTTATTTAATCGTTTTATTGTTTTGATATCTTTGATTGACGTGATTCAGATATCGTACGAAAGAGTATTTCCAAGTTTGGAATCCAGTAATCCCAGCTGTGATCCCCTGGCCCGGGGAAATAGTGATTATCCGGTAAAATGGCACCCAGCATCTGCACGTCTGGATAGAGGCTGTCCTCATCTCCACATATAAGCCAGACTCGCTGTAGTTTTTTCTCGTCTCCGATCCACTCTTGCGCCATCTGCCAAACCAAACGGTCATAGTTATCTTTTTGCATGCTCTTTGAATGTTCACCGGAATCCCAGGAAATCAGACCTCCCGCATCTCGAATGGAGTCTGTCACTTCACTACCGCCCATGTAGGGCGAGATCAGGATCAATCCATCCATCTCACCCGGGTGATGCCACTCATACATAAGCGTTCCCAGGCCGCCCATAGATCCACCGGCCAGCCAGACCTCAGAATAACCCTGCTGAAGATAAGGCAGGACAATCTCATCATGAAGACGTTTGGTGGCCATGCCTTTGCGATAGAAATTAATTGTCAGGTCGGCCATTAAAATATCGGGCTCAGGCCAACCACGATGGATCGCCTCGGGCACGCCCTCTTCCTGCATGTGCCGGGCATCACTAAAAATACCCGGTAGTAAAATAATCAATACTTCATTGTTAGTTTGACTACCCTTGACCAACTGTCGTCCCATCTCCTCGGGGAGCGGCCCAAAGACACTACAGGCTGACAGCGACATTGTGATCAGGAATAGAATTATCGTTTTTAACATGCCACCAATTATTCTCATTTGAAATGTAAATCCATAGGAAAGTCGATTCTTTCGGAGGTATTCATGCTACTGCATGATCTGAGTGACAATATGATTGTTGTATAAACTCAGCGCTCAATACCAGTGTATAGTTGAGCACAATCCAACACAATAAAACCACGACTTATATCACGCCCCTCGATATCCACATCCACACCAATCCAACCAGAAGTGATCACATTATCGAGGATGAGTAAGGAGTAGTAATCAGCTTACGGGAATCACGACTGCAAAGTCGTTTTTTTAGAGGGGGTGAGAGCCACTCACTCCGGCAGCCAGCTCGGGAGCCTGACTAAGTAAATCCATATTTTGAAGTAATTTATCTCTGAATTTTTTGAGATTGACTACACCCTCTATCATATCAAAAGGCTCTTTATTATCTTTTACTTCAACTAGAGTTATTGCCAACTCATGTATCTGCCGATGCAGATCATCTATATCAGAGAATGCTGGATGATCCGCGTATTTACGACTGCCTGGTCCGGAAAGCCAACGACCAAAACGACAATCGTCTACACCCAGTATCAATCCGCTTGAGTTATAACCCTTCAGATAGTTCTCGACACTTTTAACCCAGGCCCTGTGTTCAACACAGGCAAACAGCAGTGGCAGATCCTCACGATCTACCAATTGTTGATCGTGCCACTCCGGATCAGGTTCCCAACTGTCTATCCAATTTGACAGATTTGCTGCTGACATAGGCTTCGCAATCGCGTATCCCTGTGCCAGATCACACCCCAACCGCATCAGCATTTGACCATGCTGAATCGTCTCCACCCCTTCGGCGATGGCAACCCGGTTGAATGCCGTGGCCAGACCCAGCACACCCTCCAGAATAGCGAGGTCTTCTGGATCGGACAGCATATCGCGTACAAAACTCTGATCGATTTTCAGAAATTTTGCCGGCAGAAGCTTAAGGTAGGTCAGAGATGAATAACCGGTTCCAAAATCATCCAGGGCAAAACTCACACCTAAATCAGCGCAGGTGTTTATCACCTCCGAAACCTGAGTCACGTCCTCCAAAGCGCTGGTCTCAAGTACCTCAAGTTCCAACAACCCAGCATCCACAGAGTGATGTCTCTCCAAATGAGTACGTAGTCTGCTCACGAAATAATCACTTTGTAGAAATCTGGCGCTGATATTTACACTGGCGGCCAAGGTCAGACCTTCACTCTTCCATTCTGACATCTGAGCCAATACCTTATCGATAACCCACTCATCCACTGCCACCGCCAAATCATCATCTTCAATCTGGGGCAGGAATTCAGCAGGCATCAAGAGCCCCCTTGATGGGTGATTCCAACGTATCAACGCCTCGGCACCAATAACCTCTCCTGTGCGCATGTTCACTTTAGGCTGATAGTAAAGGAGAAGCTCTTCGTTCTTCAGTGCCTGCTCTATCATGGCCAGACTCTCATGCCGTCCACGCAGACCAAGATATTTCTCCGTCTCAAAGAAGTGATAGCGGTTTTTACCCGCCAGTTTAGCGTCATACATCGCTTGGTCGGCCTGTCGTAGAAGTTGATCTGCATCGACAGCCTCTTCCTGCGGGAAGAAGGTCACTCCAATACTGGCAGAAACCTGGAGTCTTAAATCTCCCAGATGGACAGGTCGAGATGAGGCAGAGAGCATCCTCTCCAACATTGGGATACAGTCTTCTGAGTCAGATAGATCAACCAGCACTGCAGCAAACTCATCTCCTCCCAATCTGGCAATTGTATCGCTCTCTCTGAGTATCTCCTGTAGACGCTTGGCCAATGCAACAAGAAAAAGATCACCGACATCGTGGCCATAGGCATCATTTATCTCCTTGAATCCATCCAAGTCAAGATATGCAAAAGCAATCTGCCCGCCATGTCTATGGCTCAATGCCATGGCATGGTTCAACCGATCTGACAGCAATGCCCTATTCGGCAGACTCGTCAGACTATCATGATAGGCAACATGTTCCAGACGTGTCTTCTTCTCCTTCAACTCTGTTTGAGTCTTCATGTGGTTGGTAATATCACGGGAGGCCTCTACCATGCCGCTTAATTGTCCCTCCTCATCAAATAGTGGCGTACCGACTATTTCATAGAGCCTCTCTGACCCGTCACTACTTCTATGGCCATGTATTACAGTAACGGGTTTAAGTGTCTTCTTTACACGCTCCAAAGGACAAGGATGTTCATCACCTGTGCAAGGAATTGAACGATCATGATTAAGCTGATAACACTTTCTTAATCCATGGTTTCTGATAGCCGGGGTATTTTGCGCCGCCCGGTTCATCAATTTGATCTCGTAGTCAATATCCACGACCAGTATGGGATCAGCCACTGCGTCGATAATGGTCTGCAGGAACTGATGCTCTGACCGCATCTGCTGTTCGGCCTTTACTCTTTTCGTAATATCCTTCGCGATCTGCATCCTCACCAATCGTCCATCTGGCCATTTAATCGCCTGATCACGACAATCCAGCCACTCATCTGTCTCTAAAATATGCCGCTCCCAGGCATAGATTCCTGTAGGCTTACCTAGCGCATCGAGAAGATGAGAATTCGTACAGAATTTACAGGGCCCAAGAGGAAGTGTCTGCATCAGTTTCCAGCAACTGTCGCCAATCCTGTCTCCCCATCGGGCAATCGCCGCTCGATTCATAAAAAGGACTTCGTATGTCCGCATATCAGACACATAGACAGCTGCATCGATAGTGTCTAAAACCGCAGTGAAGCGGGCATGTGATTCACGCAACTGCTTTTCCGAATTCACCCTGATGGCAATTTCGTCTTCGAGCGTCTCGTTAATCATGGAGAGCTGATGTGTACGCTCTTCAATGATGTATTCCAAATCCCGCCGATGTGTTTCGAGCTGACTTTGCATTAATTCGCGATTCAGGTTCTCGCTGTTCAGGTTTTCAATCAACTGCTCGTTTTCATTCTGCAGAGTAAGCTTATTACGTAGATTACGATTGGCATTAATACCTACATAAGCCATCAGGAGTGTAAAAACCACTATCCCTAACAACAGCAGTTTTGCCCCTTCATGTTCCCAAACAGCAACCGCATACAAGATCGAAAGCGCCGGAGGAAGCCAGGCCATGAACATGGCACTTAATAGCGCAGAATAGATTGAGATGGTAGCCGCCATGATGCCGATCAAGGCCATGATGACAAATGTCTTATAGATAGG
Source organism: Sedimenticolaceae bacterium (assembly GCA_050293225.1). Classification (GTDB taxonomy): domain Bacteria; phylum Pseudomonadota; class Gammaproteobacteria; order Chromatiales; family Chromatiaceae; genus Thiodiazotropha. Next base: position 10,729 of record JBNKMQ010000025.1, on the reverse strand, counting down.
ATCCGTCAATATATAGAAAAACAGAGACAGGCCTACCCAGCCTAACCCTGTCATAAATGCAGCGAGAACTATTAAGTTTTTCCAGAGACGAATATTTGAATCATCGTATCTCTTTACATATAAGAGATAGAGTGAGATACGAACCATCACCAATAACAGCATGAAGCCCGTCCATGCGTTAGCCATCCAGCTAGCGTCGAGTCCTAATCTGACCAGTACAACTACCGCAAGAATAGCTATTGATGATTGCAGTAAACTGGCTTAAATCTGCTCTATCTGATCAGAATGGAACTCTTCGTGGTTTTTTTCGTTAGACTCGCCCATCGTCGATAAATCAAGATAACCAATGCCTCAATCAAACACTCTATCACCCACAAGAGTTGAGTCGGATTCCTCAACCACCATCGATTATCTATCGGCCATTTCCGATAGAAATTTAAAATTTCGCACAACCAACTTATCAGTCAGCATTCAAGAAGACATTGATCCAAAACAGCTTTTTACTGCCTCCGGTCTACTTCCTTAGCAAGATCAACCCTCTCCCCTCACTCAAACTCAAGGCCTACTTGTTCAAAAGCCTGATCTATAGCGATGCCTCAGGAAAACATCGCAGAAAGTTCTCTTTCGTCTCTTCTGCCACTTGATCGGCTGTAAGGCCTTTTAACTCAGCAACACACTCAGCAACCTTCACCACATAGCGGGGCTGATTTGGCTTGCCACGAAAAGGTACTGGCGCGAGATAGGGAGAGTCTGTCTCTATCAGGAGTCGATCCATAGGCACCTCTTTGACGACCTTCCGGAGAGGCTCGGCATTTTTAAATGTAATAATTCCAGAGAAGGAGATATAAAACCCCATCTCAAGCGCCTGCTTCGCCATCGGCCAATCTTCTGTAAAGCAGTGCATCACGCCCCCTGCTCTTTCAGCACCCTCTTCCGTCATGATATCGATGGTGTCGGCCTTGGCATCCCGGGTATGGATAATCAGCGGCTTTTCTGCAGCGATGGCAGCACGGATGTGGCGTCGGAAGCGCTCTCTTTGCCAATCCAGATCGCCCTCACCATGGAAATAGTCGAGACCGGTCTCGCCGATGGCGACCACCTTATCTGTTTGAGAGAGTTGTACCAGCTCTTCTATGCTTGGATCGCGACGCTCCTTATCGTTGGGGTGAACGCCGACGGAGATACTGATCTGTGGATAGGACTCTACCAGTCTGACCATCGCCGGCCAGGATTCGAGATCGATGGAGACACAGAGCATATGTTCGACACCACTCTCCAGAGTCTCAGTGACGAATTGATCAAAGCGGTTGTCGTAGTGATCGAGAGCAATCCGATCGAGATGGCAATGGGAGTCCACCAGCATGGTCAGTTTCCTGTAAGGTCGTCTATCTGTATTCGATTATTTTGCCGCAAAGACAGCCTGTCTTCACCACTTTTCAGATGACGTCTATTCGGGATCAGGTGTCGGGAGTGGAGATCGGACGCTAACGAATTCGCACAGAGGGAATCAGAGGGTATGGGTCGGTCGATCGGATTTCAGGGCACCGGCCAGATAGGTTTCGATCTTATTCCGCGCTGCGCCACCGTCCTGATCGCTGAACTGTACACCGATGCCGGCGGCCCGGTTGCCCTCTGCACCGACGGGGGTAATCCAGATGATCTTACCGGCAACCGGCAGGCGCTCGGCCTCGTCCATCAGGGTTAAAAGCATGAAGACTTCGTCACCGAGACGATACTGTTTGGTGGTGGGAATAAACAGCCCGCCATATTTCACGAACTGCATATATGCCGCATAGAGGGCATTCTTGTCCTTGATGGTAAGCGAGAGAATGCCTTGTTTGGGTCCACCAGCCATTATCTAACCTCGTTTGTCCTCATGCTTTTGGCCTATCACTGACAGCGTGCCACTCAATGAGCACTCTTTCCAGCGCCATCTGTGGATTAAGGTTGCTGTCTACCAGGGCTCTGGCCTCGTAGATCATCGCAAGATAGCGATGCAGTGCCCCTGAGTTTAACTTGTCGGCCAGGGCATGCAAAGCTTGAGTTTGATCCCGATTGTATAGTTGTGGCGGTTCTGTGACCGTCTGCAGGCGTAAAAGGTCGATTGTCCAACCCGCCAGCCAGTCCAGCAGCAATCGCAGGTCAAAACCGCTCCAGGCTTGCGCCAGGGCGACGGGATCCTCTCGACACTGCCCCAGGGCGATGAACGCCTTCAGCATTTGATCACGACGGGACAATAGCTCAGGGTCATCCAGGCTCAACGCCAGCAAAGGTGCCCCACTGGCGAGGGCGAGCAGTGTCTCCGCCTGGCCATGCTCCAGCTTGCCGCTCAACCAGCCGAGGCTGATATCCTGCGGCGGAATCTGGAAGATCACCTGCTGACAGCGGCTCCTGATGGTCGGCAACAGCCTCGCGGGCTCGTCGGTGAGGAGAATGATCAGGGTATCCCCGCTCGGCTCCTCCAGGGTCTTGAGCAGGCTGTTGGCGGCAGCGGTGTTCATGCGATGGGCCGGCTGGATCATAATCACCTTGTGTCCGCCACTCTGCGCCGTCAGCGAGGCACCGGCAGCGAGTTTGCGGATCGCCTCGATCTTGATCTCGCCGCTCTTGCTATCCTCATCCGGGACGACCCGGTGAAAATCGGGATGGCTGCCGCTGTGGAGCAGATGGCAGTGCCTACAGATCCCACAGGGACGACCCGCCTCATCGCTCTCTGGACAAAGCACGCTCTGGGCCAGGGCCAGGGCAAAGGCCTCCTTACCCACGCCTCTGGGACCGGCAAACAGCAGGGCATGGGGCAGTCTGCCCTGGCTATGGGCCAACTGCAACCTTTGCCAGGACTCATCCTGCCAGGGGAGCCGGGAGAAGATGGCGTTATCCATAGGTGGTGAGATACTCTTCCAACACGGTGGAGATCTGATGCTGGACCTGTTCCAGCGCAGGAGATGCGTCGATCACCCTGACCCGATCAGGTTCATCCGCGGCAATCTGTAGATAGCCCTGGCGTACCTTGTGAAAGAAATCCACCGCCTCTTTCTCGAAGCGATCCGGGGCCGATCTTTTACCTGCCCGCTCGAGGCCCGTCTCCACCGGCAGATCGAGCAACAGAGTCAAATCGGGTCGCAGATCCCCCTGGACATACCGTTCAAGGGTGGCGATGCGCTCATGGGCGATCCCCCGCCCTGCCCCCTGATAGGCATAGCTGGCGTCGGTAAAGCGATCACACAAGACCCAGGTCCCCGCCTCGAGAGCGGGCAGGATCTTGCTGTGCAGATGCTCCGCCCTGGCGGCGAACATGAGTAACAGCTCAGTCTCGTCTGCCATGCCGGTGTGTTGGTGTCCCAGCAAGAGCTCTCGGATCGACTCTCCCAGAGGGGTACCACCGGGCTCGCGGGTAAACAGCACCTGTTTTCCCGCCGCCTCCAGCTTCGACTGGATATAGGCCAGATTACTGCTCTTGCCGGCACCCTCGCCGCCTTCGACGGTTATGAATCTCCCGCGTTGCTCTGTCATCGCTTGAGCTGGTACTTGCGTACCGCCTTGTTATGCTCTTCCAGGGTGTTGGAAAAATAGTGCCCGCCATCGCCGGTGGCGACAAAGTAGAGGGCCTTACCCGGCTCCGGATGCAGCGCCGCCTCGATGGCCGCACCACTGGGCATGGCGATGGGCGTCGGGGTCAGCCCCTTGCGGGTATAGGTGTTGTAGGGGGTGTCGGTGGTCAGGTCACGACGACGGATATTGCCTTTGTACTTATCTCCCATGCCATAGATAACGGTGGGGTCGGTCTGCAGCAACATGCCCTTGCGCAGACGTCGCACAAAGACCCCGGCGATCTTGCCGCGCTCTTCGGGGATACCTGTCTCTCTCTCAATGATGGAGGCGAGGATCAGGGCCTCGTAGGGTGTTTTGATTGGAAGATTCTCTTCACGACCTTCCCATGCGCTCTGCAGCGCCTGCTGCATACGTCGATAGGCGCGCTGCAGGAACTCCACGTCGGTGGTCCCTCTGGGGAAATGATAAGTATCGGGATAGAAACGACCTTCGGGATGTTCACCCTCATGTCCCAGGGCCTGCATGATTTCACTATCTGTCGACTCACCAAGGGTCTGGGTCAGGCTCTTGTGTTCTCGGATAGCCTGCATCAGCTGCTTGAAGTTCCAGCCCTCGATAATGGTCAAGGCGTGCTGGACCACTTTGGAGGAGGTGAGAATCTGCAGCAACTGGATCGGTGTGGTGCCCTCGGGAATCTGGTACTCCCCCGCCTTCAGCCGGCTCGCCTGTCCGCTCAAGCGGGCGAGAACCCTCAGCATAAAGGGCTTGGTGATCACACCATCCTGCTTCAGATCTTCCGCGACACCGCGAATTGTTGACCCCGGCTTGAGGTCGTATCTGACACCATCCTGCGGCAGATTCAACGGGGTGTTGATGAAGTCGTCGTACTGCATCCATCCCCAGGCGAGGAGGATGCTGATGACAAAGATGGTAATTCCGAGCAGTCGATTCAGCATGGATTCTATTCTACTGAATTTGGGTCAGTTTGTGATGGGGAGATCGATCAATTCACTACTCTTTCACAATCGGCCGAGTTCAGTCACGACCCGGGTGAGATCCTGCTGCAGCTTTGTCACGCCATTATCGACTCTATAGCCATGCCCATCCAGCTCGTTCACTGGACATATACCCATGATTGAGTTGGTTAGAAAGATCGACTCAGCCTGTTTCAGCTCAGCCAAGCTGATTGATGTGACACTGACCGCGACACCCAACTGCGCGGCTGCCTCGATCACCATCTCCCGCATGACCCCGGCTATGCCAGAATGGCTTAGATCCGGTGTGAGTAATACCCCATCGGTGAGGGCGAAGAGATTGCTCTGGGTCGCGGAGATCACAGCACCCGCCTCATCCAGCATCAGGCCCTCTGCGATCTCCGGCGCAAGCCACTCCTGTCGTGCCAGGACCTGATCCAGACGGTTGAGATGCTTGAGACCGGCGAGTTGGCTGTTCCGACTCCAACGCGTTGCACAGAGACGAACCCGAATGCCCTGGGTGTACCAGTGGGCGGGATAATCGGGCCAGTCGTACAGCGAGAGGATACGACGGGGCTGGCTTTGCTCAGGCGGTCGATACCCGCGTCCGCCACTGCCCCGGGTCAGGATGATCTTGAGTACCCCACGCTTTGTCTCGCCACACAGTTCAGCGGCCTCAGCATGAAGTTGCGCTTTGTCGCTTTGCGGGAATCCCAGCACCTTCTCGCCGCGTTCCAGTCTAGCCATGTGGCGCTGCCAGGCGACGAGCTTGGTATCGATGACCGCAATGGTCTCGAACAGGCCATCACCATAGTGCAGGCCCCGGTCACTGATGGGGATTTGGTCCGATGGGCTACCGTTGACGAGCAAGTGGCGACTCAATCTCTAAAGGAAAAGACACCATCCAGGATCGGCTATGGCGTCAGCCCTGTCAATCGGCCTTGCGGAAAGCGAGGGTGCCGTTGGTACCACCGAAACCGAATGAGTTGGAGATCACTACATCCAGCTTCATATCCCGAGCTGTCTTGGGAACATAGTCGAGATCACACTCGGGATCGGGATTCTCCAGGTTGATGGTGGGCGGTACGACCTGATGGTGCAGCGCCAGGATACTGTAGACCGCCTCAGCGCCACCAGCCGCACCCAGCATATGCCCGGTCATCGACTTGGTAGAGCTGACACAAAGCTTATTGGCATGATCGCCAAATGCGCGCTTCACCGCCATGGTCTCTGCCAGATCACCCGCAGGTGTTGAGGTACCATGGGCGTTGATGTAGTCCACATCCTCCTTGTTCAGACCGGCATCCTTGAGGGCCAGTTGCATACACTTGGCAGCGCCGGAACCATCTTTTGAAGGCGCCGTCATGTGATAGGCGTCTGAGTTCATACCCACACCGACAATCTCTGCATAGATCTTGGCGCCACGGGCCTTGGCCTGTTCGTACTCCTCCAGGACCACGACACCGGCGCCGTCACTGAGAACGAAACCATCACGATCTTTATCCCAGGGACGGCTGGCGCCCTGAGGATCGTCATTTCGCTTGGATAATGCCCTGGCAGCAGCAAAACCACCCAGACCCACCGGAGAGGTGGCCATCTCAGCACCGCCGGCAACCATGATATCGGTACGACCATAGCGGATCATCATCGCCGCCTCACCGATACTGTGGGCGCCACTGCTGCAGGCAGAGACGATGGAGTAGTTAGGCCCTTTCAATCCAAACATGATGGAGAGGTTGCCGGAGGCCATGTTGATAATGCTGGCCGGCACGAAAAAGGGAGAGATCTTGCGAGGCCCGCCATCGAGGTAGGCCTGGTAGCTGTTCTCGATGCCGGTGATACCACCGATACCGGAACCGACCAGCACACCGATACGGTCTGCATTCTCTTCTGTAACCTCAAAGCCGGAGTCTTTGATCGCCTGTACACCAGCGGCCACACCATAGTGGATAAAGTTATCCATCTTCTTGGCCTCTTTCTTCGACACATAGTCGGTGATCTCGAAGCCATAGATGGGACCACCGAATCGGGTGGAGAAAGATTCGACATCGAAATGGGTGATGGGTTTGATACCGCTCTTTCCAGCAACGATGCTTTCCCAGGAAGAGGGAACATCTAATCCTACCGGAGAGACCATACCCAGCCCGGTAACAACGACCCTTCTTGCAGTCATGACGACCACCCCCAAAATCTATGATGTGGCATAAAAGCAAAAGGCCGCTCCCCGGAGTGGGGACAAGGCGGCCTATCTTGAGAGAACTAGCTGATCAGCTGTGTGCGTTGATGTAATCGATAGCCAACTGCACAGTCGTGATCTTCTCAGCCTCTTCATCAGGAATCTCAGTTTCGAATTCCTCTTCAAGGGCCATCACCAATTCGACCGTGTCGAGAGAGTCAGCGCCAAGATCATCCACAAAGGAGGCTTCTAAAGTCACTTCTTCTTCTTTAACGCCCAGTTGTTCTACGACAATTTTACGAACTCGTTCTACGACATCGCTCATGATTATATATTTCCTCTGGATTTACCGACGGCCTCCAATAGGACCGATGCGGTATTGTAGTAACAAAAAACTGTTGAGAAAAGCGCAATCGGCAGAAGATTTTTCTGCAGAAAAAATACACATTTTCTCTATATATTCAACAAGTTAAATACCATATTTAATGTAAGAGCATACATACGCTCTAACATAAAATTCCTTACATCATGTACATTCCGCCGTTCACATGCAGTGTCTCGCCGGTAATATAGCGACCAGTTTCCCCCGCCAGAAAGAGCACCGCATTGGCGATATCCTCTGGCTGACCCAGCTTCTGCAGCGGGATATTATCCTCGAGAGATTTGCGCTGGGCCTCTGGCAGTTCCTTGGTCATATCGGTCTCGATAAATCCGGGAGCCACCGAATTGACCGTGATACCACGAGAGCCCACCTCTCTCGCCATAGAGCGGGTAAAGCCGTGGATACCGGCCTTGGCCGCAGCATAGTTGGTCTGTCCCGCATTTCCCATGGCACCGACGACTGAGGAGATGCTGATCACCCTCCCCTTGCGCGCCTTCATCATGCCCCTTAGCACCGCTTTACTGAGACGAAAAACGGAACTGAGATTGGTGTTGATAATGCTCTCCCACTCATCGTCTTTCATACGCATGAGCAGGTTGTCGCGGGTGATGCCCGCATTGTTCACCAGGATGGTTGGGTTACCGAATTCACTGGTCAGGGCTTCCATGAGGCTGTCGATGGAGGCCTGATCGGAGACATTCAATACCATGCCCTTACCTTTGTGACCCGCCGCCTGCATGCGCTGAGTGATGGCATCCGCTCCCTTATCGGAAGTCGCAGTACCGATAACAACGGCACCGGCCTCGGCAAGTTTATCGGCTATGGCGGCACCTATACCTCGGCTGGCACCGGTCACCAGGGCAATTTCATTCTCCAGATTCATTTTATTGTCTCCAAAGCACTGTTCATGGAGTCAGGGTCGAAGACCGCCACTCCCTTCAGGTTACGATCAATACGTTTGGTCAAGCCAGCCAACACCTTACCAGGGCCCGCTTCGATCAGGACAGAGGCTCCGGAGGCCGCCATCTTCTCTACCGTCTCAACCCAGCGAACCGGGCTGTAGAGTTGTTCCGCCAGCAAGCGACGAATCTCATCTCCATCCGTACTACTGGCCACGTTCACGTTGTGCAGCACTGGGATGCCTGGGGAGTTGATCTCAATACCGGCCAACATCTCTGCAAGCTTCTCCGCAGCGGGCTTCATCAAAGCACAGTGAGAGGGAACGCTCACCGGCAACGGCAGAGCCCGTTTTGCACCGGCAGCCTTTGCCAGCTCACAGGCCCGGTCGATGGCAGACTTGCTGCCGGCGATGACTACCTGTCCGGGAGAGTTGAAGTTGACCGCCTCGGCCACCTCACCATTGGCGGCATCGGTACAGACCTGACGCACCTGGTCGTCTTCGAGACCGAGAATCGCCGCCATGGCGCCAGTGCCCTCAGGCACCGCATCCTGCATAAACCTGCCCCGCTCCGCGACCAGCTTGATCGAATCGGAAAAAGAGAGAGCGCCGGCGCAAACCAGTGCCGTGTACTCACCCAGACTGTGTCCAGCCATCAGTGACGGTGCCGCACCACCCAGGGATTCCCAGACCCGCCAAACAGCCACACCAGAAGCCAGCATCGCAGGTTGCGTCTTGGCCGTTTGATTCAGCTCCTCCTTGGGTCCCTCCTGCACAAGGTTCCAGAGATCGTAACCCAAGGCGTCCGAGGCCTCGGAAAAGGTCTCGTTGACAAGGCTGTACTCATCCGCCAGAGCAGCCAGCATACCGACAGATTGGGAACCCTGGCCGGGAAAAACTACACAGAAATTTGTATCACTCATGAGAATTTCGGAATGGAATTAGAATTTTGCCAAAACAGAGCCCCAGGTGAATCCACCACCAAAGGCCTCCATCAACAAGGTCTCTCCACGCTTGATGCGTCCATCCCTGACGGCCACATCCAGCGCCAGAGGAACCGATGCGGCGGAGGTATTTCCATGCTCCTCCACAGTCACCACAACCCGCTCCATGGGTGTCCCCAGCTTCCTGGCTGTAGCGTTGATAATTCTGATATTGGCCTGATGGGGAATCAGCCAATCGATATCGGATTTTTTCATGCCGTTGGCGGCCAAGGTCTCATCGACGATTCGGCCCAGGGTGGTCACCGCCATCTTGAATACCTCATTGCCCCGCATCTCCATGTAGGCACTCCCCGCTTGCAGTTGATCATATCCCCGGGAGATACCGGCGGGCACACGCAGAAGCTGATCGAAGGCGCCGTCTGCATGCAGATGGGTCGAGATGATGCCCGGCTCTTCACTGGCCTCTATGACAACGGCGCCGGCGCCATCACCAAACAGTACGCAGGTATTGCGGTCGCTCCAGTCGATGATTCTTGAAACGGTTTCAGCACCCACCACCAGGGCCCGCTTAGCACTGCCGGTTCTGATGAACTTGTCCGCCACACTCAATGCGTAGACAAAACCGGTACAGACCGCTTGCACATCAAAGGCGGCAGGTCCATGGATACCAAGGCGAGCCTGCAACAAACAGGCGGTACTGGGAAAGACCTGATCCGCCGTAGTGGTCGCCACGACGATCAGATCGATATCCTGGGGATTAATCCCAGCCATATCTATGGCATTGCGCGCCGCCTTCTCCGCCAGATCACAGGTGAACTCATCCTCTCTGGCGATATGGCGTTGTTTAATACCTGTTCGCTCGACGATCCACTCGTCGGTGGTATCGACTGTCTTCTCCAGATCCTTATTGGTTACGACATTATCGGGAAGATAACTGCCCGTACCTATGATTCTGGAATAGTTCACGCGATCTCCTTTCTTTCCATATGGCTCTTGACCTGCTCGGCGATTCTGCCGGGCACATCGGCCAATACTTCTTTTTTGGCGATGGAGATGGCATTCATGAAGGCCAATTCATCGGCCCCACCATGACTCTTGATGACGATACCTCTCAAGCCGAGCAGACTGGCGCCATTGTAGCGACGGGGATCTATACGGCGACGCAGACTGCGTAGGATCGGCAAGGCAACCAGGCCCGCCATCTTGGTGAGTAAATTCTTGGTGAAGCCCTGCTTCATGAAGTGGCTGATCATCTTCGCCACCCCTTCGCTGCTCTTCAATGCGATATTGCCGACAAAGCCATCGGAGACGATGACATCGGTACCGCCAATGTAGATATCGTCACCCTCGACATAACCGACATAGTTAAGCGAGCTGCTGACGAGCAGATCGTTTGCGCCTTTTACCTGTTCGTTACCCTTGATCTCCTCTTGCCCGATATTGAGCAAGCCGATCCTGGGATTGGAGATCTCCGCCACCGCAGAGACCTGCTCACTACCCATGACGGCAAACTGGAAGAGATGATCCGCGGTGCAGTCAACATTGGCGCCCAGATCGAGCATGTAGGTCTGCCCCTCAACAGAGGGCAGTGCCGTGATGATGGCGGGACGATCGATATTCGGTAACATCTTGAGTACGAAACGCGATGTCGCCATCAGTGCGCCGGTATTTCCCGCGCTGACACAGGCATCGGCGTCTCCGCTTTTTACCAGATTGATGGCCACGCGCATGGAGGAGTCTTTTTTATTCCTCAGCGCCTTGGATGGCAGCTCGTCCATCTCTACCGTCTCGGAGGCGTGCTGG
>JBNKMQ010000024.1:0-8863 GCA_050293225.1 Sedimenticolaceae bacterium | reverse complement strand
ATTGGTTCTTTGATAAAAATCGATATGGCGTGGTCTCTCCATGCTGGAGCCAAGTACTAAACTGATCGCCAAAAGCGAGAGAAACTATCCATGCACACAACCCTAAGACAGATGCGAGTCTTCACCACCGTCGCCAGACACTTGAACTACACTCGCGCAGCAAATGAGCTGCATCTCAGCCAGCCGGCGGTCTCCATGCAGGTCAAACAGCTGGAGGAATCGGTCGGTCTGCCTCTGTTCGAACATGCCGGCAAGAAGATCCAGCTGACTGAGGCAGGTAGGGAGATGTATCAATACGTGCGCACCATCTTTCAGACCTTCGAAGAGATGGTGGAGGTGATTGATGCCATGAAGGGGCTGGATACTGGCCATCTCAATATCGCTGTGGCGAGTACGGTTAACTATTTCGCTCCCAGGCTGATGGCGGAGTTCAGTCGCAGTTATCCCGGTATCGACCTCAGATTGGATGTCACCAACCGCGAACGCCTGATCGGGCTGTTGAAAAACAACGAGATCGATATCGTACTGATGGGACTGCCGCCGGAGGATATCGAGCTGGAGTTCGAGCCCTTTATGGAGAATCCCCTGGTGGTGATAGCTCCTCCTGGACACCCCCTGCAGAAAGAACGCCATATCCCTGCCAAGCGCCTGGGAGAGGAGATCTTCATCATGCGGGAGGAGGGCTCAGGTACCCGGCTGGCGATGGAGAGATACTTCGCCGAACAGTCAATCCCCCTCAGCACGGGTATGCAGATGACCCGTAACGAGGCGATCAAGCAGGCGGTCCGGGCCGGTATGGGGCTGGGGGTGGTCTCCAGCCATACCATCGAACTGGAGGTGGAGACCGGCCGCCTGGTGGTGCTGGATGTGGAGAGTTTTCCCATCAAGCGTCACTGGTACATGGTCTATCGAAAAGGCAAGCGGTTATCGCCGCCGGCCAAGGCCTTCCATGACTTCGTTCTGGCTGAGTCCCAGCGTATCAAAAATGCACCGGTATGAATGCGTCAAGGCATCGAATGCGCTAGAATCAACTATTCCGCGATGAGGTTGTCGAATAGAGCAATCTCTCTCCTGATTTTCACTCGGAACGGTTCAGGTTATGTCAGACCAGGGTGATTCAAACCCAAGTGCAAAGTTGATGGATCACTACCCGCTGCTGGGACGGGTGGACTCGCCCGCCGATCTACGCCAGCTTGAGTCCCATCAGCTTCGTCAGTTGGCGAATGAGTTACGTCGCTATCTGATCGAGAGTGTCTCCCAGACCGGCGGCCATCTGGCAGCGGGCTTGGGGGTGGTGGAACTGACCATCGCCCTCCACTATGTCTTGAATACCCCCTATGATCGACTGGTCTGGGATGTGGGCCACCAGGCCTATCCGCATAAAATTCTCACCGGCAGGCGTGACCGGATGGCCAGCCTGCGACGGAAAGGGGGGCTCTCTGGTTTTCCCAAGCGTAGTGAGAGTGAATACGACACCTTCGGCACCGGCCACTCCAGTACCTCTATTGGTGCTGCCCTGGGGATGGCGGTGGCGGCCAAGCAGAAGGGCGAGAACCGCAAGGCGGTGGCGATTATCGGTGATGGCGCCATGGGGGCGGGGATGGCCTTTGAGGCCCTCAACCAGGCGGGCTCCCTGGACCAGGATCTGCTGGTTATCCTGAATGATAACGATATGTCGATCTCGAAGCCGGTGGGTGGATTCAGTAACCACTTGGCCCGGTTGCTCTCCGGCAAGATCTACACCAGCGTGCGGGAGGGAGGCAAATCGGCTCTCAGCCATCTGCCCCACCAGTTCAGCGAGATGGTGGGTAAGTGGGAAGAGCACATGAAGGGCATGGTGATGCCCGGCACCCTGTTTGAGGAGATGGGTTTCAACTACATCGGTCCGGTGGATGGGCACGATTTCGATACCCTGATCCAGACCCTACGCAATATGTCGAGCATGCAGGGACCCCGTCTGCTACATGTGGTGACCCAGAAAGGACGCGGTTTCGAACCGGCGGAGGAGGACCCCTGTGGCTATCATGGCGTCACCCCCTTCGATCCAGCCACCGGCAAGATGGAGCAGAAGACAGGCAAGAAGACCTACACCCAGGTGTTCGGCGATTGGCTCTGTCAAGCTGCGGAACGGGATGAGCGATTGGTCGCCATCACGCCAGCGATGTGTGAAGGCTCAGGCCTGGTCTCTTTCTCCCAGCGTTTTCCCCGGCGTTACTTCGATGTGGGAATAGCGGAACAACATGCCCTGACCTTCGCCGCCGGACTTGCCTGTGAAGGGGTGAAGCCGGTGGTGGCCATCTACTCGACCTTCCTGCAGCGGGCCTATGATCAGCTGATTCACGATGTGGCCTTGCAGGATCTGGACGTCACTCTGGCGGTGGATCGCGCCGGGCTGGTGGGTGCCGATGGCGCCACCCATGCGGGGAGTTTCGACCTGAGTTATGTGCGCGCTATACCCAATATGGCGGTGATGGCGCCCGCCGATGAAAACGAGTGCGCACAACTGCTGCAGACAGCCTACGATCATCCGGGACCGGCCATGGTCCGCTATCCCCGGGGTTCGGGGCCAGGTATCTCAGTAGCTGAACCGGTCAAAGCCTTGCCTTTTGGGCAGGGTGAGATTCGCCGTGAAGGTAAGAAGGTGGCCCTGCTGCTATTTGGCAGTCTGCTCGAGAGTGCAGTGCAGGTAGCTGAGAAGCTTGATGCCACCCTGGCTAACATGCGATTTATCAAGCCATTGGACGAGTCACTGGTGCTTGATCTGGCCAACCGTCATCAACTCCTGGTCACCATTGAAGAGAATGTGGTGGCGGGGGGCGCTGGTTCCGCAGTGAATGAGTATCTACTGCGGGAAGGGCATAGCGTCAGAATTCTCAACCTCGGTCTGCCGGATGACTATCAGCATCATGCGAGTCAGCAGGAGCAGCTGGTTGAAGTGGGTCTCGATGCGGAAGGGATACTCCAGTCGATCCATCGTGCGACCCGGGCCGCCTCCCTGCAGGTCGTGGATGACGCCGGCTGATCCGGAGAGGGCTGTGGTCGAAATCACTCCGCTTCCCGCCTTCGATGACAACTACATCTGGCTGCTGGGTAATCCCGGTGCAAAACAGATAGTCGCTGTCGATCCCGGTGATGAGACTCCAGTGCTCGACTGGTTGCGTCAGCATGAAGCCAGTCTAAGCGGCATCCTCATCACTCATCACCACTATGACCATGTTGGCGGCATACCCGAACTGGTAGCGGCCTTCCCGGGAATCCCTGTCTACGGACCGGCGGGTAGCCAAATTCGCGGTGTTACACATCCGGTATCCGAGGGAGATGTTGTCACTATCGACGGGCTGGATGCCAAGCTCCAGGTGATGGAGGTTCCAGGCCACACCGCCAGCCATATTGCCTACTATGGCGAAGGGGCACTGTTTTGTGGTGACACCCTTTTCGCCGCCGGTTGCGGGCGGGTTTTCGATGGTACCTTTGAGCAGTTGAGCCACTCCTTGCAACGGATCGCGGCACTACCTGCAGAGACCCGCATCTACTGCGCGCATGAGTATACCCTGGATAATCTCGGCTTCGCCCAGTGGGTTGAGCCTGACAGCATGGCATTGAGACAGCGGGTGGAGGATGAGAAGTCCAAACGTGAGCGGGATTTGCCTACGCTACCCGCATCGCTGGAGTTGGAGTTGGCGACAAATCCCTTCTTGAGAACTGAGAAAGCCAACGTCAGAGGGATTGCAGAAAAGGCTGCCGGTCATTCCCTATCGACGACAGCGGCGGTTTTCACCGCCCTGCGTCAATGGAAAGACCGGGAGTACGACTGAGCCGATCCCGGTCTAATCCTCAGGTAGACAGATATGTCTCCCCCCTACGGCGCGCAATGTGCGGTAGAGCAGAAAGGTCACCACCAGCGTAAGCATCGAAAGCAAGATCCAGCCGATAACGGCAAAGCCAGCTGCCTCCGTCGCTTCGTACATCTTCAAAGTGGCGATGGTGATCGCTGCCAGAGGGAACGAATAGGCCCACCAGGAGAGGGCAAACTTGAGGCGGATGAAGCGGGGCGCCTGGGTCAACAGCAGCAGGGTGAGAAAGAGTCCGCTGTAGTAGAGGATGTGGGCGAAGTTATCCATGCCGCCAGCGAGCTTGGTGTAGGAGATGAATCCCACCGCCGGTGGCGCAATCAGGATGAAGAAGGTAGGCATCAGCTTATCCGGTAACGGGTGATGGAAGAGCACCCGATAGAAGATGATGGTGAAGAGCACCAGCCAGAAGACAATGCCAATGCTGAAAAAGAACCAGGAGATCTCCATGTGACCATGGGCGGTACCGGCAATCGGAACCAGCACATTACCCACCACCGGGATGAACCAGGCGGGATTGATGTGGTGAATCTCGAACTTGTCGTGGTGGATCCAGACATTCATCACATAGAGGGTGAAGATCAGGTGCAGACCGGTACCGACGATCCAGAGGGGATAAGAGACTGATGTCTGAATACTCAGGAAGGCTACCGAGAGCAGAATCAGGCTGATGGAGACAGCAGGGAAGAAGTTAAGCTTGACTGGGTGATTCAGCTCCTTAATCACCGCCTGGGGGTGGCGGATGATCTTAGTCGCATAGATAGACAGGAGCAGGACGAAGACAAAAACAGTGAAGGGGATCAGGGCGCTCTCAACCCGGACCGGCAGATCGAAGACCTTCTGCGACGCCTCCCAGGCGATACAGAGTCCCGAAAGCCCCATCACGGTGGCGAAAAAGGAGATGGGGAAATAGGCCAGACGGGGGTTCTCATTCATCATTGGCTCCATGAAAGCGGCAAGGGTAAAACTTGAGGGAAATGGTAAGTTATTCGTTCCTGATGGGACATTGAAAATTCTCAAGCGGTCAGCATAAGTGTTTAACTTTGTCAGTGCCAGACAGTAAAAAGCCGTAGTGGCAGATACCACTACGGCTCGTTCCGGTCCTTAGATCTAAAGATCAGGCGTTGCGTGCATCCATCATGCGTTCGATGATGGGCTGCAGGATGATCTCCATGGCAAATCCCATCTTGCCGCCGGGTACCACGATGGAGTTGCGGCGAGACATGAAGGAGTTGTCGATCATCGACAGCAGATAGGGGAAGTTGATATTGAACTTCTTCGGATCACTGAAACGGATGACGACGAAACTCTCGTCCGGTGTCGGAATGTCACGGGCGATGAAGGGGTTCGAGGTATCTACCGTCGGCACGCGCTGGAAGTTGATATCGGTACGTGAGAACTGCGGCGTGATGTGGTTGATGTAGTCGGGCATGCGACGCATGATGGTGTCGACGATGGCCTCCTCGCTGTAACCACGCTCGGCGTTGTCGCGGAAGATCTTCTGGATCCACTCCAGGTTGACGATGGGTACTACGCCGACGCCCAAGTCGACATGCTTGGCCACGTCGACACTTCCATCGATAACCATACCGTGCAGGCCTTCGTAGAAGAGCAGGTCGGTATCACCGGTGATCTCCTCCCAGGGGGTGAACTCACCGGGTTGCTTGTCGCAGCCCAGACGTTCGTTATGCTCGGCGGCCTCTTCCGGGCTGTGCAGGTAGTAACGCTTGTTACCGTGACCGGTCTCGCCGTAGGTCTTGAACAGCTCGGCGATCTTGTCGAAGTGGTTGGCCTCAGGACCGAAATGGCTCAGTCCCTCAGACACTTTCTGACGCATCTCGACCCGGGTAAAGCGATGAAAGCTATCGCCTTCAACCACTGCAGGCTTAATGCCGTCACGATAAAAAATGTGCTCAAAAGCGCGCTTAACGGTTGTTGTACCCGCACCGGACGAGCCGGTTACGGCAACCACAGGGTGTTTTTTAGACATGACTTCTCCCTAACTCTAATAGTTTTAATGTTGTCGTCCACCACTCGCCGAAAGGGCTTTATTCTCCGTTTTTGAGGAGGACGCGAGGTAAAAAGTGGAGCCAACTATACCACGGAGATATGGCAAATCCAGCGGAGCGGTAAAACGACGGTTTTCCGTCAGAGCAGGGCACTATTCAGCCAGAGGTGACACAGGACGCTTAAAGCGAAGCCGATGGCGATCACGGGGGTCCATCGTAAGTGGCTGAAAAATGTATATTTTCCCTTGGCATGTCCCATAAGGGCGACACCCGCTGCGGAGCCGATTGAGAGCAGGCTGCCGCCCACTCCAGCGGTCAGTGTGACCAGTAGCCACTGACCCAGAGACATCTCCGGTTGCATGGTCAGAACCACTGACATGGTGGGAATATTCTCCAATAGGGCGGATGCCAGACCGATAGAGACATTGGCGGTAGTAGCGCCCCACTGCACATAGAGCAGCTCAGAGGCGAGGGTCAGGTAGCCCAGATACCCCAATCCGCCCACGGAGAGAATCACCCCGCAAAGGAAGAGCAAAGTATCCCACTCGGATCGGGCCACCCGCATGAAGACGTCGAAGGGTTGACGGCTCTCCACCACGATGGAGAAGTCGGGCGACTCGGAAGTTTCCAATTTAACGGGATTGTGGATATGGGTCTTCTTCAGGTAGTAACCGAAAAACTGCAGATAGGCGAGGCCGGTCATGATGCCGATGGTGGCCGGTAGAAAGAGCTGCCACTGGAAGTAGACGGAGGTCGCAATGGTGAGTAGGAAGAGCAGGATGATCCGTTTCGAACCCCGCCGCATACGAATCTGTTCCTGACTCTCAGTGAGTTTGCCCTCCGGTAGGACAAAATTCATCGCCAGGGCCGGTACCAGATAGCTGATCACCGAGGGCAGGAAGAGATTGAAGAAGGAGAAGAAACCGACCCGTCCATTGGTGCTCATGATGTCCTGTTGCCAGACCATCAGGGTGGTGATGTCGCCGAAGGGGCTGAATGCACCTCCCGCATTGGAGGCGACAACGATGTTGGTGCAGGCCATGGCGATGAACTTTTTGTTCACGCGCTCGAGATTTAAAATTACCGCGCCCATCACCAGTGCCGTGGAGAGATTGTCCAGGAAGGGGGAGAGGAGAAAGGTCCCCAGGCCGGTCATCCAGAAGATCCTGCGATAGCTGTAGTTTTTTCGTCCCACCCAACTGCGCAGGGCGAGAAAGACCCGACGCTCGGACATTGCGTTGATGTAGGTCATCACCACCAGGAAGAAGAGCATCAATTCGGCGTACTGCAGTAGACCGTGGCGCAGAGCGTGTTCTGCCGCATGAGTGTTGCCGGTACTCTGGGAGTACCAGCC
The DNA here is from genome assembly GCA_050293225.1 of Sedimenticolaceae bacterium. Taxonomy (GTDB): domain Bacteria; phylum Pseudomonadota; class Gammaproteobacteria; order Chromatiales; family Chromatiaceae; genus Thiodiazotropha. The sequence goes on along the minus strand of JBNKMQ010000024.1, from coordinate 1,649 downwards.
GATCAGTCCCCAGATGATTCCGCTGGCAAGGAGAACGGGCTTGGATTTGCGTAGATCGATGAACTCTTCGAGGAAGACCGCAATCATCGCGAGGGTGAAAGTGGCGAGACTGAGCAGACCGACCCAATGGTTAATCATGCTGTAGCCACTGGCGGACATGTGCTCCGCGACAGCTGTGCCGGAGAGGGTGAGAAACAGGGCTGCAATGAGGAGCCGGAGGTTCATCTTATCTTATGCGAATACTCGCCCTCCTTTATAGCCAGGTTAAGGGGTGGTTAGGCCCACCCCCCTTGGCATATCAGAAACTAGCTGAGTTGACCCACAGATGGACCAGAATACTGGCACCGTAACCAAGTGCGATGACCGGTGTCCACTTCAGATGTCCGAAGAAGGTATATTTACCTCGCGCCTGCCCCATCAGGGCGACACCGGCAGCGGAACCGATGGAGAGCATGGAGCCGCCGACACCGGCGGTCAGGGTCACCAGCAGCCACTGTCCCAGCGACATATCCGGCATCATGGTCAGTACGGCGAACATCACCGGAATGTTATCCACGATAGCGGAGAGCAGACCAACCATCACATTGGCCGGAGTCGCGCTCATGCTGGCGGTGAGCTCCAGGGCCTGGCCCCACTGGGTATACATGATTTCCGAAGCGAGGGCCAGATAGCCGATGAAGCCAAGACCACCGACACAGAGTACCACGCCGTAGAAGAAGAGCAGGGTGTCCCACTCCGCCCGGGCTACCTTGTTGAAGACATCGAAGGCCACCAGGTCACCCATCTGACCGTCATGTTCCATCTCTGTGAGATCACCGCTGGAGGGATGCTTGTGGTCCTTGGCATAGGTTTTCTTGAGATAGAACCCCAAGAACTGCAGATAGGCCAGACCGGTCAACATGCCGACCACCGGTGGCATGTTAAGGAAGTTGTGGAAACTGACGGCGGTGATGATGGTGAGCAAAAACAAGACGATAATCCGTTTGGCGCCTCGTCTCAACTCCACGCTTTCACCGCCACCCTGGGGATTCTCCTTGGGTACTGCAAAGACCATGATGGCTGCAGGCACCAACCAGTTGATCAGAGAGGGCAAGAAGAGGGAGAAGAAGGCCCAGAAATCGACAGGCCCCTGAGCGGTCATAATATTCTTCTGCCATACCATCAGGGTGGTGATGTCGCCGAAGGGGCTGAAGGCGCCACCGGCATTGGCGGCTACCACGATATTGATGCAGGCAAGCAGGACGAACTTCGTATTACTGCCACCCACTGCGAGCACCACCGCACACATCAATAGGGCGGTGGTGAGGTTGTCCGCTACAGGAGAGATGAGGAAAGAGAGAATACCGGTGATCCAGAAGAGCTGGCGGAAGCTGAAGCCCTTGGAGACCAGCCAGGAGCGAAGTTTCTCAAATACGTTCCGTTCGTCCATGGCGTTGATATAGGTCATCGCCACCAACAGGAAGAGCATCAGCTCGGCATATTCCAGCAGATTATGGCGAACCATCTCCTCAGCGACATGGGGCATGTCGTGGGTCTGGTAGTACCAGGCCACCAGGCCCCAGATCAGTCCGGCTGAGAGAATAACGGGTTTGGACTTGCGCAGATGGGTGAACTCTTCCGCCATCACCAGCAGGTAGGCGAAGGCAAAG
>JBNKMQ010000023.1:0-3118 GCA_050293225.1 Sedimenticolaceae bacterium | reverse complement strand
CGGGGCTGCCCCCCACCTGGTGTCGCAGCGACAAGGATCTGGTTGGCACCGCCATCGGTACCTCCCGTCTCTGGTACACCCTGGGACAGGGCATTCTGAACGAGGTCTACTATCCGCGCATCGACATCCCCCAGATCCGCGACCTGGGCTTCATCGTTGCCGACGGCCAGGGCTTCTGGTGCGAAGTGAAACGACTCAGCGACTATCAGCTGACACTGCCTGAGGCAGGCATCCCGCTGCCGACCATTACCCACCATCACGAGCGCTTCACCTTGCGGTTGAGAGTCTGTCCCGATCCGCAGCGGGACGTGTTGCTCCTCGACCTCGAATTGACGGGGGACGAGACGCTGCGTCCCTATGTGCTGCTGGCGCCACATCTGGGCGGGACAGGGTGGGACAACCATGCCTGGTGCAGCGACTATCGGAGCCATCAGGTGTTATGGGCGGAGCAGGGGCCTTTCGGGCTGGCTCTGCTGGCCGTCAACCGGGACTTTGAGTCGGCTTATGCAGCGTGCGCAGCCGGTTATGTGGGCGTCAGCGATGGGTGGTCCCAGTTTTACCGCAATGGGATGCTCGGCAACCACTACACCGAAGCCGGGCCGGGTAATGTGGCGCTCTGCGGTGAACTCACACGTAAAACGACACTGGCACTGGGGCTTGCCACCTCGAAGGAGGCCGCTGCAACCTTAGCCAAGGCGGCGCTGACACAGGATTTCAATGAACACCTGATGCAGCAGACCGATGCCTGGCGCCAGTGGCATCACCAGCGTGAGGCGCAGCGGCAGCCGCCGGATCTGCCACCCAAGCTGGCGGATCTCTACCGGACCTCGGCTATGGTGCTGAAATCTCATCGGGACAAAACCTTCGTCGGCGCCATGGTGGCCAGCCTGTCGGTACCCTGGGGCAACCAGGGAGAGGAGCGGGGCGGCTATCACCTGGTCTGGCCGCGGGATCTGGTGGAATCCGCCACCGCCCTGTTGGCCCTGGGCGGGGTCGAGGAGGCGCGCAATGTGTTGCGCTACCTGATCGCGACCCAGAACCCGGACGGTCACTGGCACCAGAATCAATGGCTCGGCGGTAGAGCGCACTGGCAAGGCATCCAGCTCGATGAGACCGCCTTCCCGGTGCTGTTGGCTGCCGCACTGGCAGAGAACGACGCCCTCGACGGCATCCCTGTCAAAGCCCTCTTACAGCGGGCGCTTGGCTTTCTCGTGCGTGAGGGACCGGCCAGCCCCCAGGACCGATGGGAGGAGGATAGCGGCATCAACATCTTCACCCTGAGCGTTACCATCGCTGCGCTGGTGGCAGGAGGCAGCATGCTTTCCGGTTTGGATAGGAAGCTGGCGTTGCAGGTGGCGGACTACTGGAATCGGCGACTGGAAGCGTGGACGACGACCCGTGACACCGCACTTACCAGCACCCACGGCATCGAGGGCTACTATGTCCGCGAGGCTCCCGAAAGCGTGATGACGCAACCCGACACCATGTCCCGCGCCCTGCCGATCAAGAATCGCGGCGACGCCCCTCTGGTGCCTGCCGGAGAACAGATCGCGCTTGGATTTCTGCAGTTGGTACGCCTGGGTCTGCGCCAGCCCGATGATCCGTTGGTGCGCGACACAGTGACCCTTGCCGATGCACTGTTACGCAGCGAGACACCGGCTGGCCCGGTCTGGCATCGCTACACCGGTGACGGGTATGGTGAGCACCCGGATGGCGCTCCCTTCGATGGTACTGGCGTCGGACGCGGCTGGCCGATTCTCACCGGCGAGCGCGGTCACTATGCGCTCGCCGCCGGCAAGGAGTGTCTGCCCTATCTGCAGGCGATGGCGGCCATGGCAGGCGACAGCGGCATGCTGCCGGAACAGGTGTGGGAGAGCAAAACAGTCCCAGATAGGGGTCTGATTCCTGGTCGGCCCAGCGGATCGGCGATGCCCCTGGCCTGGACCCACAGCGAGTTCGTGAAACTGGCGGTGTCGCGGGAGCAGGGACAGCCCTTCGATGGCCTGCGCAGTGTGCGTCAACGCTATGCCGGCATCAGGCCCGAACCGGACCTCTGGCTCTGGAGTCGTCACTCCCCCCTGGGAAGCATACCAGCGGGATGTTCTCTACTGATCCTGCTGCCACAGCCCGCCGATCTCCACCTGGGCTTCGATAACTGGCAGGAGATAGAGGAGCGCTCTGGTGAACCGGCAGGTCTTGGGTTGTTCGGGGTGACTCTGGATCGAACCTTGCTGGCGAATCACACTACACTGGAGTTTACCTGGCGGGAGCGGGGGAGCGGCGCCTGGGCAGGAGAGGATTTCCAGATCGCGTTGAGGTGAATCTGAGCGAATAGCGTTTATCGTCGAAGGCACCCCGCCTTTCACCTGAACCTACGGTTTCAGGTTTCAGTCTGAAGCAATCACTCCGGCTGACCTTCTGTCAGTCAACTATCATCATGATGGAACCTTCTTGGTTCATATGGACCAAAGAAGCAGGGTTTCAACCAAACTCCTTTCGACACAATGGCCACAGGCCAGCTCCCGCAGGGTTTTCCAAGCGGGTATGTATGTTGCAGGCAGGAGAACATGGAACGTATCAACCACACCCGTGCAGGCCAATCGAAAGATCCGCTTGCCACAGAAACAGACAGAAGCAAGGGCCCCAATCTGCGTTGGCTCTTCTGGTTACCGGCATTGTTGGCCGCTCTCATCGTAACGGTCATGCTGGCCGCGCTGGTGCTGCTTTCGGCGCATAGCCTGCAGCGTCTGACGCCAGTGCAGGATCATCTCATCCACATCGACCGCCTGCATGCCATCGGTCTGCGCATCGAGGAGCTACTGGCGCGGGATCTGCAGCAGGGTCAACCCATTGGAGAAAAAGATCTGCAAGAGATCCAGGACGATTTGCAGTCCGCCATGAACAGCGCCAAGGTTACGCAGCCTGATATCCGCCAGCGTCTGCAGTCACTGCAGGCGTTGCTGAGTGCGTCGGCCTATTCGCCCCGCGAGACCCTGCTGCAGGCAAGCAACCGGCTGCACTTGATACAGAATCTGGAACGCGCACAGCACAACGCCCTGATGGACGTTGTGGCCCGGGATTCGCGGCTCGAACATCAGCTGGCTTTGCTGCTGCTGCT
>JBNKMQ010000022.1:0-2217 GCA_050293225.1 Sedimenticolaceae bacterium | reverse complement strand
GGGTGAGAAAACTGGATGACGAAGAGTTGCTGGAACTCTTTTCGGTGATGGCCAGCCTGGAGGGTCTCTGCGCCAAACTGGCAAGCCAGAAAATGCAAGACGGCGACATACAAAATCTTGAAGCCATCCACAACCAGCTAGAGTTCCACGCAGGAAACGAAGACGTGGATAACTACTACGAAGCCAATCGCCAGTTTCATCTGGCGATACAGGACCTGGCGCATAACCGCTGGCTGCAGAGGATCACCGGAGAACTCCGCAATGTATTAGTGCTCGCCCGCCATCGACAGTTGACCGCTCCCGGCCGACTACAGGAATCCCTTAATGAACACAGAAATATCATGCAGGCTTTAAAAGCCGGTGACGCAGAGACGGCGGCCAGCACAATGCATGATCACCTTTGTAATCAGGAGCGCGTTTTACGCCAGGAAAACCAGGCAGAATAGTTGATTCAGGCATCCGCCTGTAATCACGCACAGACCCAAGCATTGGGTTTAATAAAGACGGCACCGCCGTCGATAAACGGAGGAACGAAAAACAATGTCTAAGTTCAAAAAATTGGCCACATGTGTGGCTTCCGCATGCATACTAGCAGTCTCAACCGGTAATGCCCTGGCCATAGATTTGAAGGCTTCCCACCAGTGGCCCGGCGGCAAAGGTGACATCCGCGATGAGATGGTGCAGATGATCGCCCGCCATATGCAGGAGAAGAACACCGGCGTCGATATCAAGGTCTACCCGGGCAAGAGCCTGTTCAAACCGAAAGATCAGTGGGGCGCGATGACCAAGGGCCGCCTCGATATCACCGCCTTCCCCCTCTCCTACGCCGGTGGACGCCATCCCGAGTTCAACCTGACCCTGATGCCGGGACTGGTGAAAAACCATGACCACGCTCTACGTCTGAATGACTCCCCCTTCATGCAGCGTATCAAGAAGATCATGGATGAGGCCGGCGTAATGGTATTGGCCGACACCTGGTTGGCGGGTGGTTTTGTCTCCAAGGAAAAGTGCATCCTCGACCCTGAAGACGTCAAGGGTCAGCGATTCCGCGCAGCGGGCAAGGCCTTTAACCAGATGCTGGCGGCGGCAGGCGCCACCATCACCTCTATGCCTTCATCGGAGATCTACTCGGGACTACAGACCGGCGTGCTGGATGGTGCCAACACCTCATCATCATCCCTGGTCTCTTATCGTATCTATGAGCAGGTGAAGTGTCTGACCACACCGGGCGAGCACGCCCTCTGGGTCATGTACGAACCGATCCTGATGGCCAAATCGAGCTTTGCCAAACTCTCTCCAGAGCAGCAGGCCGAGCTGATCAAGGCGGGTGATGCGGCGGAGAAGTACGCCTCCGAACAGTCCAAGGTCGCTGACCAGAAACTGGTGGATGCCTACAAGAAGGCCGGCGTCAAAGTCGTGGAGATGAACGACGAGCAGATTGCCAAATGGCGCAAGATCGCTGACGAGTCGAGCTACAAGTCTTTCGCTGAGGACGTCAAAGGCGGACGCGAGCTACTGGATATGGCCCTCTCCGTCGAGTAAGGGTCAGGGACATCTTCCGATTCGGTTTTGATCGGATAGGGAGATGTCCCGACCGCCTTGCAACACTTTGGAAATCCTGACCCAATGACCCTCTATCTAAGAATCGTCGAAGGATTGTCACGACTGCTCGGTTATCTCGCCGCCGTGCTGCTGGTGGTAGCCATAGTCGTGGTCTGCCATATGGTCTTCAATCGCTTCGTGCTCAACCTGCCTACCTCATGGCAGACCGAATTCGTGACTTACGCCCTCATCGCCTCGACCTTTCTCGGCGCCCCCTGGGTATTGCTCACCCGCGGCCACGTCAATGTTGAACTGATCCCTCTGATGCTGGGTCCCAGAGGACGCTTTCTTCTGGCGTTGACAGCCTACTCCGTATCGACAGTGCTCTGTATGCTGCTCACCTGGATCAGCTACGAGTTCTGGTATGAGGTCTGGGAGACGGGCTGGACCTCCGACAGCATCTGGGGACCCAAATTGTGGAAGGCCTATCTCTCCATGCCGATCGGATTCTTCGCCATCAGCCTGCAGTACATCGCTGATCTTCTCTGTCTGCTCAGTGGTCGGACCCACCCCTTCGGCATCGAACCCGCCACCCCACCGGAGACTACCTGATGGATCCACTGATACTTGGCGCCCTCGCCTCCCTCTGCCTGGTGGTACTGCTGCTGACCGGCA
>JBNKMQ010000021.1:0-2500 GCA_050293225.1 Sedimenticolaceae bacterium | reverse complement strand
GCAAGATCATGACGAGAAATTTCTCGCTTGACCGTAAGGATCTGTTTGAACCGATGGCGATGCTCAACCATCTGTTGGATGCGTTGCAGGATGCCCTGTGGATGCTTCTCCCTTTCTTTCTCATACTCATGGTGATTGCCGTACTGGCCTCAATCGCCCTGGGCGGCTTTACATTCAGTGCGGAGGCTGTGGCGCCGAAGTTGAGTAAACTTGACCCTATTTCAGGGCTCAAGCGTGTCTTCTCAGCTAAAGGTCTGATGGAGATGATCAAGGCGTTGTTGAAGTTTCTCCTGATCGCCTCTGTGACCGCGTCATTGTTATGGTATTTTATGCGGGATTTCATCGAACTCAGCCGCATGGAGATCGGTCCGGCGCTGTCGGAGGTGGCTGCACTGGTCGGTATCTCCTTCATCATTCTCTGCTCGACACTGATTCTGATTGCAGCGATGGATGTCCCTTTCCAGCTCTGGGATCATACACGGCAGATGCGCATGACCAAGCAGGAGGTGCGCGATGAGATGAAGCAGACAGAGGGGCGCCCGGAAGTGAAAGGGCGGATCCGCTCATTGCAGCGTGAGGCTGCGCAACGCCGTATGATGAGTGAAGTACCGAAGGCGGATGTGGTGGTGACAAACCCGATCCACTATGCGGTGGCGCTGAAATATGATCAGACGACGATGGCGGCGCCCAAGGTAGTTGCCAAAGGGAAAGAGCTGGTAGCGGCCAATATCAGGCGGATTGCCGAGGAGCATGGCGTCGTGCTCGTGGAATCGCCCATGTTGGCGCGTGCCCTCTATTTCAGCACCGAGATAGATAACCCCATACCAGCCGGTCTCTATCTTGCGGTAGCGAAATTGCTGGCCTATGTCTATCAGCTGAAGGCCTATCATGAAGGAGGCGGGGAGATCCCTCAGGAGCCGGGTGATTATTCGATTCCGGAAGAGTATCAACATGATTAGTTGGAGCAGTGTCACCCAATGAATGCGGCTGCTGTATTGGAAACTGTGAAACAGGTCGGTGCTCGTGGTCTCGGTGCCCCTATCGTATTGCTGATGATACTTGGGATGGTGGTTTTACCACTGCCCCCTATCGCTCTGGATGTCCTCTTCACCTTCAATATCGCTCTCTCGCTCATTGTCCTGCTGGTTGTCGTTTACACCCTGCGACCGCTCGACTTCGGCGTTTTCCCGGGGCTGCTGCTGATCGCCACATTGTTGCGTCTGGCCTTGAATGTAGCCTCCACCCGTGTGGTTCTGCTTGAGGGCCATAATGGCGGTGACGCTGCCGGTAAGGTGATCGAAGCATTCGGTTCATTCGTGATCGGTGGCAATTACGCCGTCGGTCTCGTGGTCTTTCTCATCCTGGTGATCATCAACTTCGTGGTGGTCACCAAAGGCGCCGGGCGTGTATCGGAGGTGAGTGCGCGTTTTACACTGGATGCCATGCCGGGCAAGCAGATGGCGATCGATGCCGACCTCAATTCCGGCCTGATCAACCAGGAAGAGGCGAGAATAAAACGTGAAGACGTGGCCAAAGAGGCTTCCTTTTACGGCGCCATGGATGGTGCGAGCAAGTTTGTCAGAGGTGATGCGATCGCCGGCATCCTCATTCTGTTCATCAATATCCTGGGTGGACTCGGTATCGGAATCCTCCAACACGATTTGGATTTTTCTACAGCGCTACGATATTACGTATTGCTGACGATCGGAGACGGGCTGGTTGCGCAGATACCCTCATTGCTGCTTTCAACCTCTACGGCCATTATCGTGACGCGCGTTGCCGGTAAACAGGATATGGGTGGTCAGGTCGTTGCACAGCTTTTTACCGACCCCAAACCGCTGGCCGTCACAGCAGGCATTTTGACCCTGATGGGGATTATTCCCGGTATGCCAAATCTGGCCTTTTTGAGTTTGGCCGCTGCTCTTGGAGGGGCAGCCTGGATGATCGTCCAGCGTCAAAAACGAGAGATTGAAGAGCCGCTTCCATCTCCGGTGGAAGAGGAGATACCACCGCAACAGAAAGAACTGAGCTGGGATGATGTGCAGCCGGTCGATATCATCGGCCTCGAAGTGGGGTATCGGCTCATCCCCCTGGTGGACAGAAACCAGGGGGGACAGCTGATGAGCCGGATCAAAGGTGTACGCAAAAAACTCTCGCAGGAACTTGGTTTTTTGATCCAGCCGGTGCATATCCGTGATAACCTCGACCTTGCTCCCAATGCTTATCGTATCTCTCTCCATGGAGTGGCCATCGGCGAGGCAGAGATTCACCCCGACCGTGATTTGGCGATCAACCCCGGGCAGGTCTTCGGTACATTGCAAGGTATTCAGTGCAAAGATCCGACTTTCGGGCTCGATGCCGTCTGGATCGAGGCAGGGCAGCGAGACCATGCCCAGACGCTGGGATATACCGTGGTTGATGCCAGCACGGTCGTTGCCACCCATCTCAGTGAGATCCTGCAGAACCATGCCGCAGAGCTGCTGGGGCACGAAGAGGTACA
>JBNKMQ010000020.1:0-28490 GCA_050293225.1 Sedimenticolaceae bacterium | reverse complement strand
ACCGACGGCTATCTGCGTCTGGCCAGGGATCTGCGCTATGGTCATCTCGACCCCAAGACCACCGACCCGCTCTGGCTGCTGCCCAATGATCTCTTCGATCCCATCGAGATACTCACGCAGGCGCTGCAGGAGAACCGCCTCGAGCAGGCGTTGAAATCCCTGAGTCCGAAAAGCGAGAGCTATGTCCATCTCAGGCAGGCGTTACAGCGCTACCGCAAGATCCATGCGGCAGGGGGCTGGCCCGTGCTCACCTTCGAGCAGACATTGAGACCGGGTGAGCGACACGATAATGTGATGAATCTTCGCATCCGTTTCGCCTTCGAGAACAACTTCACCCTCACTGCCAGCGAAGATCCCCAGCTATTTGATGACGAACTGGTACGGATGGTGAAGCGGTTCCAGCGCCGATTCGGTATCTATGACGATGGCGTGGTGGGAGCCAAGACCCTGCAGGCGCTGAATGTGCCGGTGGAGACCCGTATCTCCCAGATCCTGGTTAATCTCGAGCGCTGGCGCTGGTTGCCCCATGAATTGGAGCCGAACTATATCTGGGTGAATACCGCCGGCTTCGATATCAGCGTTAAATCCCTGGATCAGGTGGTGTTCAACAAGCGCACCATCAACGGCCGGGAGGAGCGTCAGACACCCTCATTCAACAGCCGGATCACCCATCTGACGATCAACCCGACCTGGACGGTACCGCGCTCTATCGCGATCAAGGATCTGTTGCCTAAGCAGCAGGCGGATATCAGCTTTCTTCAGAACAAGCGGATCCGTGTCTATCAGCGTAGTGGCAAGGGCTGGGATCAAGAGGTCGACCCGACAACCATCGACTGGTCGCTCTACCACGAAGATTACTTCCCCTTCCTGTTGCGACAGGATGCGGGGCGGGGCAATAGTCTGGGGCGGGTGAAGTTCTACATGCCCAACGAGCATGCGATCTTCCTGCACGATACCCCATCGGTCGGCCTGTTTAATCGACCGGCAAGGGCCTTCAGTTCAGGCTGTGTGCGGGTGGAGCGAGCCGATGAGCTGGCCAGACTGCTGATGCAGGATGCCGGCGAGAGCTTCGACCAGGCCCTGGATAGTGGTGAGACTCTGATCTCTCCACTGGCGGAGCCTATACCGGTCTATCTCACCTACTTTACCAGCTGGGTGGATAGTAACGGCGATGTCCACTTCCGTCCCGATATCTACCATAGGAATGCCAATCTGATGCTGGCGATGGAGCAGGGTATGGGACAAGTCACCGCCCAGCGGGATGCATCTGGGAAGACTTCTTCTCTCTGATTTGTAAGGGTTTTACTTCCTCTCATACTAAAACGACTTAAAGTCGAACCAACCCTGTGATTTGGGTCACAGGGTTGGTTTTGTTCTGTCAAAATTGTTAACCTGCGCCTGGATTTTATGTCGCCACTGCCGACAATATGGGCGAGATGTGACGACAGAGAACAGGTTAACAGGCGCAGACGTTGATTTCCCAAGCTAAAAAATCCGAGCCATGCCGAATCAGTCGGCGGCGTTTTCTTACCGGACTGGTATCCGCTGCTGGAGTGGTGATGACCTCTCCCGTGATTGCGGCAATCGCTCCCAGTGAGTCCCGTACGCTGGCCTTCCGGCACACCCATACCGGCGAAAGCGCGCGCGTGACCTATTGGCAGGATGGGGAATATCTGCCGGAAAATCTGGACATTCTCAATCATCTCATGCGTGATCATCGCAGCGGAGAAAAGACCGAGATGGATCGGAAGCTGCTGGATATGCTCTACGTCCTGCAGCAGCGAATGGGGGTGGAGTCCGCTGAGTTCGAGATCATCTCCGCCTATCGCTCCCCCGCCACCAACGAGATGTTGCGCGGTAAGAGCAGCGGTGTGGCCAAGGGCAGCCTGCATATGCAGGGCAAGGCGATTGATATCCGTCTCTGCGACTGCAATCTGAAAACCCTGCGCAACAACGCCTTGGCCATGAAAGCGGGTGGGGTCGGTTACTATCCCAAGTCGGGTTTCATTCACGTCGATACCGGCCGGCCGCGCTCCTGGTAAACCGGCTCGGTTGCAAGACAGCCGTATCTAAGCCAACTCCCTTTGCAGAGTAATCATCCTTGTCAGGCTGGGTTTATTATTCTATAGTTCGAAACATGTCGAACTATAGAAATGATGATCAGGCACTGGCGGAGATGTTCAAGGCGTTGGGGAATACCCACCGTCTACAGCTCTTCCACCGATTGACCACCTGTTGCCAACCCGGCACCCGCTGTGATCTGGATGCGGCCATGCGTTTTAGTGTGGGTGAGTTGGGAGAGGGATTGGGTATCGCCCCATCGACCCTCTCCCACCATCTGAAGGCCCTGCACCAGACCGGATTGATCGAGATGGAGCGCCGGGGCAAGCAGGTGATGTGCTGGATCGAACCCGAAACACTCCAGCGGCTGTCAGGATTCTTCTCCGGGGCCGTGGAGATACCCATTAAGAGGATAGGATGATGAACGAAAAAGAGAGCTGTTGCGGCCCAGACTGCTGTACCCCGGAAGTGACCCTGGATGGATTGGACAGTCATCGTCAGGGGGTTCGGCAAGCCTACGCCGAAGTGGCCAAGGCGAGTAACGAGCAGAGTGACTGTGGCACCGGTTCAAGCTGCTGCGGGGTCTCCGGCGATGCCGCGATCAATAGCCTGATCTCCACCCGGCTCGGTTATAGTGCTTCCGACCTGGCCCAGGTGCCTGAGGGCGCTGACATGGGGCTGGGTTGTGGTAATCCCAAGGCGATAGCCTCCCTGCAACCGGGTGAGGTGGTGGTGGATCTTGGCGCCGGTGGCGGTTTCGACTGCTTTCTTGCTGCCGCCGAGGTGGGTGGTGAGGGAAAGGTCATAGGTGTCGATATGACCCCGGACATGTTGAGCAAGGCCCGTGGCAATGCGGTCAAGGGTAACTACGCTAACGTGGAGTTCCGTCTGGGTGAGATCGAACATCTGCCGATTGCGGACAACACCGCCGATGTGATCATCTCGAACTGTGTGATCAACCTTTCACCGGACAAACCCCAGGTCTTTCAAGATGCCCTGCGTGTGCTCAAGCCTGGCGGTCGTCTGGCAATTTCGGATGTGGTCGCGACCATCGAGCTGCCGCAGGAGATGCGTAATGACCCACAGTTGATTGCCGGTTGTATGGGCAACGCCTCTCTCATCGAGGAGCTTGAAACCATCATGGGAGAGGCTGGATTTGAAGATATTCGCATCCAACCAAAAGATGAGTCCCGCGAGTTCATCCGCGACTGGGCCCCGGGACGTGGCGTGGAAGATTACGTGGTATCGGCAACCATCGAGGCCGTCAAGCCGATCATTTAGCGGCTGATCTGAAGAGTGAAGAGCAGGTCAGGCTGAAAATGCCATCACGACTCAAGTCGTTGTGGCAATGGCCTGACCGACCTTAAGTTGTCTGGCGGAGGTGAAATCCTCATTCCAGTCGATGCTGTCCTTGCCGAACAGCAGGATGACTGTGGAGCCCATGTTGAAACGTCCCATCTCTTCGCCCTTATCCAGGGTGATGGCCTTGGCTCTACCGGTAGGGGGGTAGCTCCAGCTAGCGATCCTTTCTCTTACCGGGGTGACCGTACCGGCCCAGACGGTCTCGATGCTGGAGACGAAGATGGCCCCTACCATGATCACCGCCATGGGACCGACCTCGGTATCGAACAGGGAGATGACTCGCTCATTGCGGGCGAAGAGCCGGGGAACCTGCTGGCAGGTGGTCTCATTCACACTGAAGAGCCGACCCGGTACATGTACCATCTTTTTCAGTTTGCCGCTGTAGGGCATGTGCACCCGATGGTAGTCCCGGGGTGAGAGGTAGACGGTGGCGAAGCTGCCCTCTTCGAATAGCTGACTCATCTGAATGTCGCCGCCGAGCAGCTCCAGCAGGGAGTAGTCGTGGCCCTTGGCCTGGAACAGATAGCCGTTCTCAATGTCACCCGCCTGACTCAGGGCGCCATCTGCCGGACAGGTGATCTTGTCCGCAGCCTCTGCCACTGGACGGGCATCGGGGCGCAGGGCGCGGGTGAAGAAGTCGTTGAAGCTGCGGTAGGCGGTGGGGTCCGTCTCCAGGGCCTCGCTCATATCGACCTTGTACCAGTCGATCACAGTACGAATGATGGCGTCCTTGACGACTTTCACCTCAACCCGAACCAGGGCATGCATCAATCTTGAGAGAAGGTGGTGAGGCAGCAGGTACTGCAGGCCGATGAAAAGGGTTTCGAGTAATTTTTGCAGGCTTCCCTTGGGGGATGAAACTTCTTGGGTCATTGACAGCTACCGGCCGTGGTTGATCAGTGTGTTGATATCCTTAGCGATGGTAGCGGTATCCTGGTTCGGGGTAAACAGTGCGTGCAGTCTCTGCTCTGGATCGATCAGGTAGAAGGCGGCCTGGTCGCTCTCGGGATTAACACCAAAGTGTTCGAACGTCTCAGCAACCAGATCCGCTTCGCCAGTCAGGCCCGTAATATTCCCATCTAGTGCGGAGACAGACGTTTGGATGGCTTCATCCGCTTGCAGGGGCAGATAGAGGAAGTGAAGCTGGTGCTGTAATTCCGGCTTGTCCGCCAGGCGGTTGTGGATCTGTAGCAGCTTTATCAGGGCAGGGGAGCGTGTGCTGCCTGTGCTGGGGTCCAGCACTAGCAGACTCCAGTGGTCCTGCAGCCGGATAGGATCGAGAGGCGCCCCTTGCCCCATTTCGCTCATGTCGGGAAGAGGCGCAGGGGGTTGAATCGAGAGGCCGGATATCTGTGGTAGCGCTATGTTTGACTGCTTGTATTTTGTGCCACCGAAGTAGGCGACTGCGAAAACAATCACCGCAAGGGTCAGAATCACCAAGCGCCGCTGACGGTTGGAAGGTCTTCTCATGCCGTCTCTTTCGGGGTGTCGTCCCGGTTACCCCAATCGGACCAGGAGCCGTGATAGCCTTTTGCCTGCTCGTAGCCGAGGTATTTCAATACGAACCAGCTCAGAGAGGAGCGGTGGTGGGTCTGACAGTAGGTGATTACTTTTTTGTCAGGGGTAATGCCGAGTCCGGTCAGAAGGTCACGCAGTTCGGCTTCGGGTTTGAGGCGGAGATTGTTCTGCCGGTCCATCAACTCCAGCCAGTCGAGATTGATCGCGCCGGGGATGTGGCCGGGGTACTGGGAGAAACGGGAGATGCCCCGGTACTCATTGACACTGCGGGCATCCCACAGAGCCAGATCGTTATGCTTGAGTTGTTGCAGGATCTCATCGGTCTCCGCCACAGGCTCGCTGTTGGGACGGGGATTGAAGATCCGGGGTTCGGCTGTAACCGATTTACGATTTACGGGATGACGCTCGTTGGCCCAGGCATGCAGTCCGCCGTTGAGCAGGCTGTACCCTTTGTGCCCCATGGCGTCCAGGGTCCAGAGCAGGCGACTCGCATTGCCACCGCCTTCGTCGTCATAGGCGACCACATGCGTTTTGTCACCAATACCGTAAGCCGAGAAGCACTGCTCCAACTGATCCGTTGCCGGTAGTAGGCCGTGAACCGGTGGTTCGGAGGCGACAATCTCCCCGTAGGAGACATGCAGGGCGCCGGGAATGTGCAGTTGTTGGTAGGTGCTATCCCTGCACAGATCCAGCACCAGCAGTTCGGGCTGACCGAGCAGAGGCCTGAGTGCCTCCGGCTCGATCAGCAGTGGTAGCTCGGACACCTCAGGCGTTCAGGGCTTTCTGTACTGCAGCCAGGGCAACACCGGTATTGATCGGTGCGTTGAGATCACTGAGCACCGCCTCCAGGGCGCCGACGCAGAGGAGGATGTTCTCCGCCCTTGCGCTATGACCCATCAGACCGATGCGCCAGACCTTGCCGGCGAGGGCGCCGAGTCCTGCTCCCAGCTCCAGGTTGTACTCGTTGAGCAGTCTGCCGCGAACAGTGGCATCGTCAACTCCTTGCGGGATGGAGACGGCATTCAGTTGTGGCAGACGATGGGCCTCGTCGACGATGAAGGTCAGTCCCATCGCCTCCAGGCCTGCTTTGAGGGCGTTGTGCATGCGATGGTGACGTGTCCAAGCATTCTCCAGCCCCTCTTGTTGCAGCATGACCAGCGCTTCGTGCAGGCCATAGAGACCGTTCACCGGTGCAGTGTGGTGGTAGGCGCGCTTCTGTCCACTTCCCCAGTAACCCATCACCAGATTGAGGTCGAGGAACCAGCTCTGCACCTTGCTGCCGCGATTGCGCACCTTTTCCAGGGCACGCTCACTGAAGCTGATAGGGGAGATGCCGGGGGCGCAGGATAGACACTTCTGGGTACCGGAGTAGATGGCATCGATCTCCCACTCGTCCACCTTCAGCTCAGAACCGCCGAGGGAGGTCACTGCATCGACAATGGTCAGACAGTCGTGCTTGTGGGCCAGGGCGACCAGCTCCTTGGCGTCAGAACGGGCGCCAGTGGAGGTCTCTGCATGCACGAAGGCGAGGATCTTGGCGTCAGGGTTTGCCGCCAGCGCTGCCTCTGTCTTGGCCAGATCCACGGCCTTGCCCCAGTCGTCTTCCACCATCACCGGGGTGCCGCCGCAACGCTCCACATTCTCTTTCATGCGGCCTCCGAAGACGCCGTTTTGGCAGACTACTACTTTGTCACCGGGTTCGACCAGATTGGCAAAGCAGGTCTCCATGCCGGCAGAACCTGGGGCTGAGACCGGCATGGTCAGGGCATTTTCAGTCTGAAATGCATATTGAAGCAGGGATTTTGTCTCCTCCATCATCTCCACGAATACCGGATCCAAATGACCAATAGTCGGGCGGGAGAGGGCCTCAAGAATTCTAGGATGGACATCAGATGGGCCGGGTCCCATGAGAGTGCGGACAGGAGGATTGAAACTGGATATAGTCATGCGCTGCTGCCTTTATTTTGTCAGAGTAGTTATGTCGGTTTTCTATGTGGAGATTGAGTATAAGTGGCCTGAAGTGGACGCTTCAAGCACAAGCACCCCTGGTATCGTAAGGTGATTTCTTTATTTTCATCGAAAATTGAGAGTGACGAGAGCCTTTTTTAGGGGGAGGCTGCCCTAAGTTCAAGAAGGTCGCTTCCTAAGTGCATTTTTACGTCATTTCAGGTGGATAGATGCTGTTGTGAGGTACCGCGCAAAGTCCCTGTAAGGTGAAAACCGGGGCTGCTAAATGTGACAGAATTCATGTAACACCAAGAGCAGGACTAACAGTGTGAACTTGGTCTCGTGAAAGTGTGAAGCCAAGCCTCATACAGAATAGTGAATTGCCGTTAACCTGTACGACAGAAACGTATAAGGGAAACGGTAATGAAATCTTTCCGCAATTTATTCTCGGTGATCACGACAGTTGTTCTTCTGACCGCCTGCGGTGCCGAAGAGTCCGCTCAAGTAACGACAGGAAACAACCTGATCGATGACTCGGACGATCCAATTACACCAGTTAATCGGTCTCCTGAAATCAGTGGAGTGCCCATCACGCTAGCGTCTGTCGGTACGAGTTACAGTTTTACACCGAATGCCAGTGATCCTGATGGTGATTCTCTCAGTTTCAGTGCAGAAAACCTACCCTCTTGGGTCTCTCTGGATTCGACCAGTGGAACTCTCTCAGGTACGCCGACTTTGAGTGACGTTGGAACTTCATCAATGATTACTTTGTCAGTCAGTGATGGTAGCGCATCTGCGAGTTTGGCTGCATTCTCAATCAACATTGTCGATAGTGGTGCAATTGAGGTTGTCTCCACAACTATCAGCAATGGCTCGGATGACGCGGAAGAGTGGGACACTGGCACGATGTATATCTCCAGCAGTGACCTGGAGATGGTCTACGATGACGGAGTCCAGCTGGTCGGGCTGAGATTTTCACTACCGGTACCCTCCGGTGCTGTGATTACCCAAGCCAATCTCAGATTTACCGTTGATGAAGTGACTACTGACCCTGCAGCATTGACTATCTGGGCAGAAGCTACTGACGATGCTCCAGTATTTGCAGATGTTTCAGGTAATATCTCCAATCGCGTCTCCACAGTGGCCACTGCCGATTGGGTTCCTCAGCCTTGGAGTAATGTCGGCGATAGTGCCAGCGCGCAGACCAGCACGAATTTCTCAAATGTCATCCAGGAGATTGTGAGTCGACCGGGTTGGAGCAGTGATAACCATGTGGTGCTGGTTATATCCGGTTCTGGCGTGCGTACAGCAGATGCCTATGAAGGTAATGCGGCAAACGCAGCAGTTCTTACTGTTCACTATTCGGGTGGTGATAACCGCGCACCTACAATCGCGGGTGTACCGGATAGCGGGGGTACAGAAGACTACCCTTACAGCTTCACTCCGACTGCAAGCGATCCTGACGGTGATAGCTTAGTCTACTCCATTAGCAATAAACCGGATTGGGCCAGCTTTGATACGGCAACTGGCGCCCTAGAGGGAACTCCCTCACAAGGAGATGCTGGTAGCTACAACAATATTACCATTAGCGTATCGGACGGTAGTCTAAGCGCATCGCTTGCCGCCTTCGATATTCTGGTTTCGGATAGCAATCGATCACCAACCATAAGTGGGTCGCCTGTAACCTCTGTAGCAGAGCTTTCGGCTTACAGCTTCACTCCGACTGCCGCTGATGCCGATGGTGATACATTGACCTTCAGTGTAAGTAATCTGCCGTCCTGGGCTAGCTTTGATACGGCCACTGGTAATCTCAGCGGAACACCAGGTTATGCGGATGCAGGGACTTACAGCAATATTCTGATTAGTGTCAGTGATGGTACTGCCGATGCCTCACTTCGTGCATTCAACATTAGTGTTGCAGACTTGAATCGGGCACCGACAATTTCAGGTAGTGCGAGCGGGACAGTTGCCGAAGGAGATAACTACAGTTTCACACCTTCAGCTAGCGATCCTGATGGCAGTAATCTCTCATTTTCCATCAGCAACCAACCTTCCTGGGCAAGTTTTAATGATGCAACAGGAACGCTATCCGGTTCGCCTGCATATGACGATGCCGGTAGCTACAACAATATCGTGATCAGCGTTTCCGATGGTGTGGATAGCGCATCTCTGAGTGCATTCTCAATCGTGGTTACGGATGTGAATCAAGCACCCACAATTATCGGCACTCCGACTCATGATGTGATGGCAGGTAGTAGCTACAGTTTTACACCGTCTGCAAATGATGCCGATGGCGATAATCTGACATTTAGTGTTGCCAATCTTCCCGCCTGGGCAAGTTTCGACAGTAGTACAGGTAGCGTGAGTGGTACGCCGCAAGAGTCCGATGTTGGTAGTTATAGTAATATTCTGATTACTGTATCGGACGGTAGCGAGGAAGCATCACTGGCGCAATTCGATATCTCGGTAAGCACATCTCAGGTTGCAACAGGTTCTATCAACTTGAGCTGGACAGCTCCCTCAACTCGCTCTGATGGGTCAGCATTAGACATATCAGAAATTGGTGGATACCAGATCTATGTTGGGGAAAGCAGCTCTAGTATGGAGATGGAACAGGATTTGAATGAGGGTTCTGCAGTGTCGGCTACCATCTCTAACAAACCAGTCGGTACCTACTTTGTGGCCATAACTGCGTATGATCGGGATGGGAATGCTAGTTCACTTTCAAATGTTATCGAAGTGACCGTGACAAACTAGGTTTACAGAAGATTATTACGAGATTAAGCCATAGCCGGCAACGGCTATGGCTTTTTTAGTTGTAGGCAAAAGAGAAAAGAAGCTGAACCGTATGGCTTATTATGAAGATATGATATCTGCTGGATATTGGAAAAATTTTCAGTAGGTTTCCAGTACCCTTGTAATCAGATTTTCTCTTCGTCTCTCGCCTTTGCGTCGTTCGGCAATTTTTGCGTCGGCCAGCTGATGCATCCGCCGGTCGCGAGAAGGAAATCTACGCTGATAACGGTGAGGCTTTAAAAAGAGACCATTCACCGTCTTTCCATCCAGATTCTCTATGATGTTATCAGCTGCAACCTGAGAATTAACTTGGACGATGCCGTGATACTCGGTGCTGTCGCTTTTTAGATCTCTGATTCGAATGATTTTAGATCGTTTAATAATGTTTCTATTTAAGAGAGACATTAAGGGTAGGATAGATCGAGAACCCTTCCGGGTCACTTTATTAATCTCTTTGACTGTGGTTCCTCGAGGTAGGTGTTTATAGAATATCCACATTTATCCTTTGTCTCCTTATGCAAATCACCCCGTATTCTGGGGTATTAGCACTGATTTGTCAGGTTCGGCGTTTAAGTTTGAGTACTTGGTTTCCTTGGGGATAATTCTCTATTTGAGTATATGTATTAATAGGAAAAACTTAGGATATTCCATGTAAAACAGTCACTTGTAACTGGATAGTAGGCTGAACCCAGCCGCTTTGGGTCAGGTGTTTTTGTTTTTTCTAAATTGTAAAAAAATGTGAAATTGCCAAGTGAGTTGACTATGACCTCTTGCAGTAGCCGTCCTTTCCAAGCAGGCAGAATTGAGCTGAGATTACTTGCGCTGGCGCTTTCCTTTGAATTTCTTTCCTTTTCCCATAGCTGTGGACTCTTCAGATCCTAAAAGACTCAGTTTTAGTTTTTTACCACAGACGAAAACCTGGCGAAGATGTTGATAGATCTCTTTCGGCATGCCTTCCGGCAAGTCAACCAGGCTGTGATCCTGCATGATTTTAACCCGCCCGATCATGTTACCGTCTAGGCCGGCCTCATTGGCGATGGCGCCAACGATCTCACGAGGTGTGGCCTCGTCTTTCTCACCGACTTCCAATCGATAGGTCTCTAATGGGATATCGCTCTCTTTATGGTGGGATTTCTTATTCGACTTTCTCTCTCTTTGCGGCCTCTCGTGTTTGTGCTCTTTTTTCTCTTTGCTTGATTTAGGTTTCTCAAGCTCTTGGACAATAAAGGGTCGACTCTTCTGGCTCAGAAAAGTCAGTGCAGCGGCGACGTCCATGGCGCTGGTCTCTTGTTCTCTCTCAATGCGACTCACCAGTCGGTAGTAGTAGTCGAGGTCCTGCTCGCTGATAGTCTCGCGCAGCATTTCGATAAACTGCTCGATCCTGTGTTCGCTAAGATCGTCAGCAGACGGCAGATTAATCGCAGGGATAGATTGCCGGGTGGTGCGCTCGATGGCTTTTAACAGCCCTCGCTCTCTCGGTTGTACAAAGAGAAGTGCCTTGCCCTCGCGACCGGCGCGACCGGTTCTGCCGATTCGATGTACATAGGATTCAGGATCGTTGGGTATGTCGAAATTGACCACGTGGCTGATGCGATCTACATCCAATCCCCTGGCGGCGACATCGGTGGCGACAATGATGTCCAATTGGCCCGATTTCAGGCGGTTGACGGTACGTTCGCGCATCGCCTGATTCATGTCGCCATTCAGGGCCTCGGCAGAAAAGCCGTGTGCCTCCAGCTTGTCAGCGACCTCGACGGTTGCCGTCTTGGTGCGGACAAAGATGATCATGCCATCGAAGGTCTCGACCTCCAGCAGCCGGGTCAGCGCGTCCATCTTGTGGTGACGGGTGACGACACAGTGGGACTGTTCGATCGAATTGACCGTTTCGGTCTTGTTCTTGATCTTGATCTCGACCGGTTTCTGCAGCCGCTTTTTCGCGATACGTCGAATTGTCTCCGGCATGGTGGCCGAGAAGAGAGCGACCTGGCGCTGCTCTGGGGCCTGCTCGAAGATCCACTCGATATCCTCGATGAAACCCATGTTGAGCATCTCATCGGCCTCGTCGAGGACCAGGGTGCTGAGGCCGTCGAGGGAGAGAGACTTTCGTCTCAGGTGATCCATGACGCGGCCGGGTGTACCGACAATCACCTGCGGGCTTCTCTTCAACTGACGTAGCTGTAGACCGATGCTCTGTCCGCCGTATAAAGGCAGGACATGAAACCCGGACATTTGACTGGCGTAGCTTTGAAAAGCCTCGGCCACCTGCAGTGCCAGCTCCCTGGTGGGTGCAAGTACAAGAATCTGGGGTCTCTTGTCAGCAAGGTTGAGTTTGCTCAACAGAGGCAGGGCGAAGGCGGCGGTCTTACCCGTTCCTGTCTGGGCTTGACCGAGCAGGTCCCGTCCCTGCAGCAGCGGGGGGATGGCCTCGGCCTGGATCGCGGTCGGGGTTTCATAACCCATTGAGCGGATCGAGCTCAGGATCTCTGGGGCCAGTGACAGTTCGGAAAAGTCTGATATCTTGTTTGAAGCGGTCATCTTTCTACCGGGGTGAAATGGGGAAACGTGTAACCGCTTCGACAGTGAGGGGAAAAGGCGCGGGAGTATACACCAATCTACGCCAGACCACATGTTTTTCTTTACTGCTGTGCTTTTGCGAGACAGTCGGGAGATAACTGAGATATGTCATGAAATCATGGGCTTGTGTTTATAACGGGTTATCCCTGCGATCAGTTGTCCCTGTATAATCGACTCATTGTCAGTCATCTAAACCCTAAGTGAGGGTTAAAAGGATAACCATCTTTGCGCCTCTATCCACCGATCTTGTTTCTTTTGTTTGCAGCTGTGGCTCTGGCATTAAGCTGGGTTTGGCCTTTCTCTTTTCCACTTCCTATCCCGCTGAAGATAGTCTCGATCCTGGTTGCCGTGTTGGGAGTCTGTCTGGCTGTGTGGGCGCGACTGGTGTTCCTGTATCAGGATACCAATGTCGACCCCTATGCAGAGGCGGATAGATTGGTAACCACGGGTCCCTATCAATATAGCAGAAATCCCATGTACCTCTCCTTGCTGCTGGTGTTGATCGGGATGGGCTTTTGGTTACAGAGCCTCTCTGCATTGCTTTTGGTGCCGCTGTTTATCACTGTGATCAATCAGCGCCACATCAAACCAGAGGAAGCGCGTCTGCAGCGCCAGTTCGGACAGCGTTATCTCGATTACTGTGTGACAACCCGTCGATGGGTTTGATCGACTTATCGGGAGCCTGGTGAGGATTGATCAAACTTGGTTTGTGTAGAACAGCGTTTCAATCTGCTTGAACGAGTCATCCAGTCCCGCCTGAAGCGCCAGCTTTTCTCCAGACAGGGGATGATGCAGATTCAAATGGGTCGCAGCGAGCAGCAGGCGCGTGCAACCAAACTCTTCAGCAAACATCCGGTTATGGTTTGATTTGCCGTAACTGGTGTCGCCGATGATAGGGTGGGAGAGGTGTTTGAAGTGACGGCGTATCTGGTGTTTTCTGCCGGTCAGAGGTGTGACCTCTACCAGTGAATAACGGCTGCCGGGGTAGCGATCGACTCGTATCGGCAGTTCCAGCTTCGCCAGGCGGCGATAGTCGGTGACAGCTTCTTGTGGCGGTTTGTCTTTTTTCGCCTTGGCGTCAGTTATCTTGTCCAGCTTCTCTTTCAGCGCGTAGTCTATGTGACCTGATTCATCGGTATATCCTCGTACCACTGCCAGGTATCTTTTCCCGACCTGGTTGTCGGTGAATTGCTGGCTGACCTCTCTTGCCATTTGCGAGGAGAGGGTGAAGAGCAGGACCCCTGAGGTGGGCTTATCCAGTCGATGCACCGGATAGACATAGCGACCGATCTGATCACGCAGCAGGGTCATAGCCGATACTCGCTCGTGACGATCGATCATCGATGGGTGCACCAGCAGGCCGGCGGGCTTGTTGATGGCGATCAGTTGCTCATCCTGATAGATGATATCGAGGGGAGAATGCACGAATTGGTATTCGGTCAGATCTCCCGCAGGCCTTCGGAAGGCTCAATGCGGGCAGCACGTAGACCTGCCATGGAGGCGGCGATGACGGCGGCAGTCAAGGTCAGGATCAGTGCGATGAGAAAGTGTTCCGGTAACAAACGACAGAGGGTTTCACCCTGTTCGACTTGCGCCGCAAACATCCGGTTGATGGTGAAGCTGACCCCCGCATAGATCAGCGAGGCGGTAAGCCAGCCGAAGATAGCGGTGAAAGTGGATTGAATCACCGGGAACCAGACGATGTCCGCTGTACGCAGACCCACCAGTCGCAACACGCTCAACTCTTTGCGTTTGCGATCCACATTGGCCCAGAGGCTGGCGCTGAGGGAGAGGGTGAATCCCGCCAGACCGATCACGGCGATGAGCCAGAATACGGCGGATAGATTCCTGTCCATGCTGCGAACGATGTCGATATCGGCAGCACGGGTACTCACCTCGATGCCGAGTTTGGCCAGGGCATCACTCACCTTGGCGACGTCGTAGATGGAGCGGGTATAGAGTCGGAAGCTGGGATAGGTCCGGTCATCAATATCACTCTCGACCCTTGTCCCTTTCCATCCCAGAGCCGGTACCGCCCGGCCATCGCGGAAGTCTTCAGCGGCTTCCAGCAGATAGAGGGGCACAAAGGCGCCATCCCGATTGAAGCTGGCGGTTCTGGCGACATCCGTAACCTTCAGAGGCAGATGAACCCGCTCACTGCGGCCTTTAAAACGCCTGGCAAGGCTGCCGCTTATCTCATCTCCCGGTTCGACTTTCAGCTTTCTTGCTGCAGAGGCGGAGAGAATAATCTGTTGCAGACCCTGGGGTGGGGTCTGGTTGCGCAGCAGCGGATCGTCCCGGTCAGTGGGGATCATCTCCACCGGAATAATCTGTTTGCCGTTTTCGCTCTTGAGTTCGATGGTCGCTGCGATGGCCCGGGTACGAGGTACGATAAAAGCGATCTCCGGGCGTTTGCGGATCTCCTCGATCCATACCCGGTCATATCGACCGCTGCCCACCGGACGGACCTCGCGATTACGGGGATCTTCGATCAGATTGTCGAGCATACTGCCGACGATGCCGAACTTGAGGCCAAAGAGGATCAGCATCGGCCCCAACACCGCCGCCAGGGCGAGGATGAAGGAGCCCGACATCTGCCACTCGTTGCGATAGTCCCGGCCGGCCAGCCAGAAGGTGTCCTTCAGGCGGCTCTTCATCAGCCGCTCACCTCGGTCTCGGTCATCATGCCGTCCTTGGAGCGTTTGGTATGGTGTTCCAGATGGCGCAGTCCCAGGCGATTGATATGGCGCCAGGCGTGGCTGGCGAGGATCACTGTGATGTGCAACTCATCCACCAGCTCGATGAAGAGGGACATGATCCGCTCTGCCGCAATGGGGTCGAGGGAGGCGGTGGGCTCATCGGCAATCACAATCGAGGGGCGATGGGCCAGGGCACGACCGATGGCGACCCGCTGGCGTTCACCCACTGAGAGCATATGCGGCAGCTTGTCGAGATGGCGCCGGATGCCCAGGTCTCCCGCCAGCTCGTCAACCAGGCCGTCGTTGGGCATGTCGAGCAGACGGCGGGAGAGGTTGATATTCTCTCTCACCGTCAGATAGGGGAGCAGGCCACCGGTCTGCATCACATAACCGAGGCGCAGTCTGCGCAGGTCACCTAAATGGTTGAGCTGTTTCCTGCGCCAGAGATCGGAGATATCCACTGGCTCGGCACCTTTCTCCGGCCGAAAACGGAAGGAGCCTATTTCACTCGGCCTCAGGGTCATGGAGAGCATGTCGAGCAGGGTGCTCTTGCCGCAGCCGCTCTCACCAATCAAGGCGATCTTCTCTCCCATGGCGATCTGCAGGCTGGGTACCCGCAGGCGGAAGGCGGTACCCTCGGCCTCACGGGTCTTGACCACGTCGCGCAGGTGATAGATCAGAATCTTGTCACCGGCCATGGCCTGACCGGTGGTCACTTCAGGGACGTTCACGGTCAGGGCAGCATTTCCAGGGCGATGGGGAAGACGGAATCTCCGCTGATGGGGCCGCCGTCGAGGGAGACCCAGAGATCGGTGTGGTCATGCAGCACTTCGTAGTAGTTGATCTTCTCTTCCAGCCGATTGACGAAGCTGACCTGCTCGCTGGCGGGCCAGTCCTGCCAGTTCTCCAGAGAGAGATTCATCACCTCGCCGGTATAGGGCAGGTCTTCGATATATTCCCGCATAAAGCCCATGTCGGCCAGGTTACCGGCTCGTGCGCCAGTGACCCGGGTGGTGGTGCCCAGTTGCTCCGGATCACGAGCGATGGTGGCGGCGAGACTCTTCAGGTCGTTAAGAAAGGTCCGTGGAGAGAGCAGTCCCTCTTCCGCGGTGACCAGTACCTGACGCAGGATGCTGTGCAGGTCGCTGAGCTGGTCCCGGGTCAGGAGGACCCGGACATCCAGGGTCTGGCGTTGGGGATCGGTGATATCCCGATCAACCAGCCAGGCGTTGAAGACGCTGGGAACCTGATTGTTATCCCCCTTCTGCAGATAGCGCATACGCAGGGCATAACCCAGTTTGGCGACCTTGGCCTGAAACTGGGCCAGTTGATCAGATGATGGCTCGCTGTCTGCCTTTTCCGACTCTTTTGCCTTGCGAGCC
The DNA here is from genome assembly GCA_050293225.1 of Sedimenticolaceae bacterium. GTDB lineage: Bacteria > Pseudomonadota > Gammaproteobacteria > Chromatiales > Chromatiaceae > Thiodiazotropha. Next base: position 12,151 of record JBNKMQ010000020.1, on the reverse strand, counting down.
TCGGCGATGGTCTTGCCTGCAGCGGCCATGGCGGCCAGCTTTACCTGCTCGGTGATCTGTTGCGCCAGGGCGTCGAGAACGCGCCCGAAGCGCTCCACATTGCCGGTCTCCACACCGAAGTAGAAGCTACCGATGCCTGGGTAGTAGGAGAGATCCCGATAGGTCTCCTCGGCGACACTGTGGTCGGCCATCACGCTGGGTGTGAGCAGATGCAGGACGGAGAGGGCGATACCTTTGTCCTGTGCCAGACGGCGTAGTGCGGTACTGGACATGCCCGTGCCGGAGAGAGGATTACCTGCCTCACGTGGACCGGCATCCGTAATCAGCACCACGTAGCGGGCGTCCTGACCGTCCCAGTTGATGCCGGCAATGGCTTCGTTGACACCGGCATAGCTGTCCTCAATGAAGTCCCGGCTGGATACAGTTGCAGCCTTCAGGGAGGAGACATGTTTGAAAAAGCCCTCTGCGTCCTGGCCTTGGGCCAGATCGACATAGGTGCGGGTCAGGTATTCCAGCCCAGGCGCTGCATCCGGGTTGTCGCGGAAGGCGATGAGGCCGAAGCTGACGTCACCGGTGAGCTGTTCCTTGGTGATGGTGTCGTAGATCTTGCGCACCGCCACCCGGGTACGGTCGATGTAGGGGTCCATAGAGAGCGTCGAGTCAATGACGAAGACCACAGCGGAGCGGAAGGATTTGCTGGGTTTCTGTTTGGATTGCGCCGGCTTCACTTTGGTCACCGGTTGGCTTTTCACTGCCGGCAGCAGGGGAACGCTGGAGACCTGCAACATCCTCGCCTGTTCGCTACCCAGATAGATATCTTCGTGGTCGCGGATCGGCACCAAGTAGAAGTCCTTGAGGATATCCACATGGGTGCGGGGTTGAATGGCGATAACGGGTGAGTCGTTGGAGAGCTTGCCCGCTTCGGCAGCCTGGTAGAGCTTGCGGTAATCGCTGCGACTCCCTTTTCCGACTAACTGTTTGAGCCCTTGCTTGTCTTTGAAAAGCAGGACCCTGTCGGCGCCCAAAGGGTCGCGGAAGGCGACAGTCAGGCCCTGGTTCCAGGCGATGGTCTCTTTCTCGGGCATCCAGCCGACGATCTGACCGTAACGGTTCATGCCGAGCTGGATCCAGTTGGCACCGTTGACCTGCTCGCGTGCGTAGACGTAGTAGGCGCTAAAGGGGGTTGCGGCTGTGTTGCTGTCTGAACCCGGCTGAGAAAAGATCTTTGCCCCCGGTTTGCTCAGGACTCTTTGATAGAGCGCCTGTTTCCCCTCCATTAACAACGGCTGGGTTTGGGAATAGGCGGGGGAGGTGAGGATCAGGGCCAATAGCGTTATCAGGCCCAGTTTCAAATTAGCCATTACTCGCATCCTTAAGGGTTCTTTATTGCCAGTTCAGCAGTAGACGGCGTGCGGCAGCATCTCCGTTGTTGGCCGCTGTCTGGACTCGTTTTCTCAGGGCCTGCAGGCGGGCTTCCGCCTGGGGAATATCCTGTTTGGCGGCTTTGCTGTACCACTTGTGGGCCTGGAAGGTATCGGCTTCCGTCAGCAGACTGCTGCCTTTGCGGAAGTGGGCAGGATCATAGAGACTGGCCAGCTCAAATGCCGCCTCGCCACCGCCCTGTCTGGCGGCATGGAATAGCAGCAGATAGGCATCGCTGGTCAAGTTGTTGCTCTGGTAGCTTTTTGCCTGCTTCAGGATCTCATCGTCACTCATAGTGAGTTTTCCATCCCGCAGGTCAGCAATGAGCCGTCGGGCCGTCTCACCTTCGGCAAGGATTTCATCTGTTGCAGCAGGTGTGGCGACTGGAGAGGAAGCGTCGACCTCAACTGGCTCTGTTTGATCAGAAGGGAGCGCTGTTGCAGCCGGGGCGACAGGCTGTTGCTCTGCAGCATCGATCTGAGCGCGGATGATCGGGTCTATCTCCTGGGGAGGTAGTGGTGGCAGTGCCATATCCTCCTCAGGGGCAAAGAGATAGTAGATAGCCGCCAGCACCAGCAGGGCAAAACCGATCTCCAATGCCACTCGCAGACGACCCGAGCTGCTGGAGGGTTCTTCCAGGTCTGAGATCTCTTTTGTCACACTGGTTTCAGTCGTGGCCATACTGCCCGTTTTTCACCTTCGGTTGAGGTTGTTTTAGCTTATTTCCCTGGCGAGGACGCCAATCACGCATTTCACCAGAAGCGGGAAATAAAATCCATAAATGAGATCACATAGATGGTAGAGAGAGCGCTGATCTGGCTTAGGTAAGACGATGCTTTAGCTGATGGTAAGCGTACTTGGTACCGGGGGCGGGACTTGAACCCGCATGATATTGCTACCGGTGGATTTTGAATCCACTGCGTCTACCAATTCCGCCACCCCGGCATGGAGAGGAGGGGAGAATATACTCTATTTTTTCGGTTGTGAAGAGGTCAGGCGGAAAAATCGCTATATCTCTGGCGGATTTCCGGTTTTTGGATGGCTGCGGCTGGTCTGCCGAAGTAGAATCCCTGTCCGTATTCAAATCCCAGACGGCCTAATTTGCGTGCGGAGGTGGCATTTTCAACACCTTCAGCGATAAGCAAGTGGCCACACTCCTGAATCATCTGGGTCAGATGGGAGAGGATCGGATTACTCCGCTCGGTATCGATCAGATGGGTGAGATTGAGATCGAACTTCACCACATCCACCGGCATGTTGCCCAGGTAACGGAGAGAGGAGTAGCCGCTACCGAAATCATCCAGTGCGATGCGAAAACCCATGGACTGCAGGTGCATGAGATGGGCTCGAGCCTTCTGCAGATGGGTGATCATCGCGGTCTCAGTGATCTCCAGCAGTATCTTATAGTTGTCCATGTAGTCAGTGAACGGTTCAAGCCAACTGAAGAGTTCACTCTCTGTAATGCTGGGCGCTGAAAGGTTGATCGAGATGCCAGTGCCGGGAGGGATCAGTCCTTTTTTCAAGTCAATAAGTATCTTTTGGAAAATTCGTTTGTCGAGGTCGACTTCCAGCCCTTTGGCCTCTACCAATGGAAAGATGTTTGACGGCATTATCAATTTGCCTTCAAAGCCGATACGAACCAGCGCTTCATAATAGTGAGGTTCCCCCGTAGTCATATTGACAATGGGTTGATAGTGCATGATGAGACCCGTGCCTTTGGATATGGCATCGAAGACTGCGCTGCTGGTGCGGCTAGAGAAGAGTCCTTGGGTATTGCTCGCCATCTCATCCGAGAACTGGACGATATTCGAGTGTCCAGGACGCTTGGCCTGAAATGTGGCGACATTGACCTGCCATTGAAGTGAAGAGAGGCTGGCCAGGTTGTCTGGTTGACTGTGGGCGATGCCCATACTCAGTCTGACGGGTTCGAGAAGTCCAATCTCTTTATAAGGAAAGCGATTAACGGCGAAATTTACCTGTTTGGCAATCAGCATCGATTTACGCTCATTGATGCCGGTTAGTACTGCAACGAATTCATCGCCACCCAATCGATAGATCTGCTCCCTGTCGGTCAGTGTGCTTTTCAGGATCTGAGAAACGGCTACAAGTAGTTTGTTTCCGACTTCGTGACCATAGGTATCGTTAATCGCTCTGAAATGGTCGATGTCAAAGAGTATCAGGGTGATCTGTTCTCTACTGTGCTCGAAGACATCATTGATTTCATTCCAGTATGCATCAAACGCAGCACGGCTTTTTACACTGGTCAGAGGATCGTACTGGGATATATCACTTAGCTTTTGTTGTTGTTCATCCAAAGTGGTGTGAGCCGCGCTCAAGCGATTATGATAATCGTTGAGAGATTGACGGATTATATCCAACTCCCGGATCAGTAGCGGTTGCTGGAAAGAGGATGTAACAGGTGAGTCGGTGTGTTTTTTAAGCATATCGATGTGTTCAGCGATCTGCTTAATGGGCTGGTTCATGATTCTGGCTGCAAGAGGAAATATGATCAAGCTGAGGATTGCCGCCATTCCCGCCAATCTCAATACTGACTCTGTCATGACGCTTTTCAGCGTTTCAGCATAGCTGTCGCTGGTCAACTCGTAGTGAATGGAATTCAGGAATTCACGGTCAGAAAAATGTTCGTCATTGCCGCTGTCTATTCTGAGGGTGTCAGTGTCTACCAGAGTAAACTGGCCGCTGCTGAGGAACTGCGGAATGATTCGGCTGAGCGTGGCTACATAGCCTTTCGTGATTGTCTCTTGCGAGTCCATTACCGGTTTAATAACGGTCAGGACCGGCTCGAACTGATTCATGACTATGTAGCTGTTATCCCCTCCTGTTTCGATCTTGCCAGGTAAAAGGGCCGTATCGATATCCCCTAAAATCTTTCCATCTCTGTCATAGATCGCGATATCAATAGTGTATTGGGAAAGCATCTGGTTGGCCTTTGCCCGATGCCGATACCAGTAGCTGTAGAAGGCTGGGTTTTGTAGCTGTTGAGCGACCTCTTCCCACTTGGCAAGTTGCTCGGTTTGAGATTCGATATAGGAGATGGAGAGCTCTAATGCCCGCTCGATCTCTTTTTTAGCCTTGGTTTTACTGACTTGATTGAATTTTGTTTCGAGAGATTCTATCTCGAAGTATGCGATGCGACCGAATAAGAATAGAAGGAATAGAAAAAGCGCGACAAAGATAGCCGTGAATACACTGATCGATATGGGTTTGACAGGGATCTTCATGTTGCTCAGGATGATCTTAATTTATTCCAGTCGTTCAGAAATAGTATCAGCTAACACAAATTCGTGCTCATGGTTAAAAAAGTGATCGGCACCTGCGATTTCAACTGTCTCTACTCCGGCTTGCTTGAGCTGGGGTAACCAGTCGTTTCCCAATCTACGGTCATTACCACCCAGGATGACGATCGGTCGGACTTCTAACTCTTTCAGAGTCTCAACAGATCTCTCAGAATTCCAATCCACATAAGAGAGATACTTCTTCGGTGTGGTGACATATGTTTCGCAGAAAGCCAGTGGATATTCTGATATGACGTTATCCCCGGCCTCTAGCTGTGCGACTGCCTCTAATCTATCTTTTTCGCTCTCTTTAGCAATGGGGCCTTGAGCAAAAGCGATAAGACTGATGAACAAGGAGTTCTCAATGGGGGCAGATGCATGCTTGTCCAGATAGGCCAGTAACAGCAAGCTGCCGATGCTGTGCCCGACAAGGGTGATCTTGCTCTTCTGGTGATTGGAAAACCAATTGACCCATTGAGCAAGTTCATCGATATCCTGTTCAAGAGAGTGGGTGTGAATCGCCTCACATGCGAGACTCTGTTTGCGTTGATCGATGCCCAGACTCAAGGTAGGCAAGAGAATCGTATGGCCCTCGTCGTGCAGACTCTCGGCCAGTCTTCTCACAGTGAAAAAGTCCCTGGTCTGGAGAAAGCCATGCAGAATCAGAATGCTTTTGCCTTCTTTCTCTCCTTGCATCAATTCCGCTGTTGCGGTCAGGTTTTCGGATACTCGGAGTTGGATGACTTGAGCGGGTGCAGGAGAAGAGATAAGGAGTACGATTAGCAGCGCGGTAAGTTGTACGGAGATGGACAGAAAATCTCCTGTTGTCTTCCCTTGCGGCATTAGAGCAACCCTCCGATGGTAGGGATGATTATCGATACCTGTTGACCTTATTTCACTAACTATGTATCAGGTATTGCTAATATACAAGTAAGATCTCGCCTTTTAATCGTGATTTTGTTTTTCAGATCACACATTTAGAAATGTTATCGCTGAGATTCAATGGTGCCCAGCAGCGTGATACTATCCGCGCCCTATGCAACTATCCGATTTTGATTACGATCTACCCGAAGCGCTGATTGCACAAACGCCTACCAGTGAGAGAGGGGCCAGCAGACTATTGGCTCTGCAGGAGGGTGAGGCAGAGCCCAGAGATCTGCGTTTTAAAGATCTCCCGTCACTGCTGAGACCGGGAGACCTGCTGGTTTTTAATAATACCCGGGTCATGCAGGCTCGCTTGTTCGGCCGTAAGGAGACTGGAGGTAAGGTAGAACTGCTGATTGAGAGGGTAGCCCCCTCATCGAATCAGGCATTGGCACATATACGCGCCAGTAAGTCTCCCAGGCCGGGCAGCCATCTGAGAGTGGGTGAAAGTGAGCGCCAAGTCCTGGTGGAAGAGAGAGAGGGAGAGCTGTTTAAGTTGGCCCTGTCTCAAGGTGATTTCTACTCACTCATGGCGGATGAAGGGCATATGCCGCTTCCACCTTATATTCAAAGGGAAGATGAAGCACAGGATCAGGAGCGGTATCAAACCATCTACGCTGAGAATCTGGGGGCCGTTGCAGCGCCTACGGCAGGGCTGCACTTTGATACTGCCCTGTTTGAGGAGTTGAAAAACATTGGCGTAGAGCTAGCTTTTGTGACCCTGCATGTCGGAGCCGGCACCTTTCAGCCTGTGAGGACAGAGAATCTGGACGAGCACTTGATGCACAGCGAATATGCGGAGGTGGATGAAGAGATCTGTGAAAAGATTCGTCACACCCGAGCAAATGGAGGGCGTGTTATCGCGGTTGGAACCACCTGTGTTCGCAGTCTGGAATCGGCCTCAAGTAGTGGTGAAATCGCCCCCTTCAAAGGTGAGACCCGTCTCTTTATCCGGCCTGGTTATCAGTTCAAAAGTGTTGATGCGATAATTACCAACTTTCATCTACCCAAGTCGACACTGCTGATGCTTGTCTCGGCATTCTCAGGCTACGAGCGTATTTTCAACGCCTATCGTCATGCGATTGCTGAGCGCTACCGTTTCTTCAGCTATGGCGATGCCATGTTCATCACACCGGAATCTAGGGCCTGTTAACAAGTTCTAATGAGCAAAAAATAGCAGGTAAAAAAAAGCGCGACAGGGGTGTCGCGCTTTAAAAATCCACCAAAGGAGGATGGAGGAGTGTGGTACCGATCCATGAAATGAATCAGCACATAAACATCCTCTAATATATAAGGACTAATGTCAACTCTTAACAGGGAAATCCCTTAGACTTAGTTCACATTTTGTTTTTTTCTGTTCAATTCGATCTTATCGATCTGGATTGATTACTACCGGTAATTGGGGTTGAGAAAATTTGATATGAAATTCAGTGTGTTATATAGATCTGGGGCGGCCAGGCGGGGAGAGGTGAGTTTTCCACGCGGTAGGATCGAAACGCCTGCATTCATGCCGGTGGGAACCTACGGCACTGTCAAGGCGATGACCCCTGAGGAGTTGGTCGACCTGGGTGCCGAGATCATCCTGGGGAATACCTTCCACCTGATGCTGCGTCCAGGTACTGAGGTGATACGAAAACATGGTGACCTGCATGACTTTATCCACTGGGAGAAGCCGATCCTGACCGACTCCGGCGGCTTTCAGGTCTTCAGTCTGGGAGATATGCGAAAGATTACAGAGGAGGGCGTCACCTTTCGTTCTCCCATTGACGGTAGCAAGGTCTTTATGGGGCCGGAGGAGTCGATGCAGGTGCAGAGGGAACTGGGCTCCGATATCGTCATGATCTTCGATGAGTGTACCCCCTATCCGGCGACTGAGCAGGAGGCGAGAGAGTCGATGGAGCTATCCCTGCGCTGGGCCAAGCGGAGTAAAGAGGCCCATGGGGACAACCCCTCTGCGCTGTTCGGCATCGTTCAGGGAGGGATGTATGAGTCTCTCAGAGGCGAATCTCTGCACGGATTGAAAAACATCGGCTTCGATGGCTACGCGGTAGGTGGCCTCTCGGTGGGCGAGCCCGCAGAAGATCGCCTGAGGGTGCTGGACTATTTAAGCAGCGAAATGCCAGAAGATAAGCCTCGCTATCTGATGGGGGTGGGCACCCCCGAAGATATCGTCGAAGCGGTACAGCGGGGTATCGACATGTTCGACTGTGTAATGCCGACCCGCAATGCTCGTAATGGTCACTTGTTTACCCATCAGGGCGTGGTAAAAATTCGTCATGCCGCACATCAATATGACGACAGCCCGCTGGATCCTCTGTGCGACTGCTATACCTGTCGCAACTACAGTCGCGCCTATCTGCGCCATCTCGATAAATGTAATGAAATCCTCGGTGCCAGACTCAACACCATCCACAACCTCTACTACTACCAGAAGCTGATGCGGGATATCCGTGGGGCAATTGAGGCCGGGCGGCTGGAGGCATTTGTCAGGGAGTTTTACTCACTGCGCAGTGGCGATTAAGAAATCCTGGACCGGATGACAGGCCGTGGAAGAGTTTTAGTGAGCCTCGGATGGTGATTGTGGTTGAGGGCTCTCAATTCCCTTCGACATATGCATCTTTCCATCACTGTCGATGATCACTGCCTCCACGTCTTCCAGTCGATCGATTAGCGCAAGCCCCTTCTCAAGACCCAGTACAAAAACGCTAGTGGATAGGGCGTCAGTGCGGGTGGCGTTGGGACCCAGGATGGTGACACTGCGGAGTTCACCTGCTGAGCGTCCCGTCTTGGGACTGATGATGTGGTGATAGCGAACGCCGTCGCGTTCGAAATAGCGCTCATAGTCGCCGGATGTGGAGATGGCTGTCTCTGACAAGGGCAGTACAGCGGCTAGCGCCTTTTTATCCCTGGGAGCCTGTATTCCTATGTGCCAGGGTCGGCCCCGATGATCTCCCAATAGACGACTGTCGCCGCCAGCGGTGATCAGTGCGTGTTCAATTCCCTGTTGTTTGAGCAAAGCTATCCCTCTATCGACAGCATAGCCTTTTGCGATACCGCCCAGGTCGATGCGTACCCCTTGTGCGCCGAAACTGACCGTCTGCTTTTTTTCATCCAAACTGATGAGGCGATAGTTGATCAAGGGTAGCGCGTCAGCAATCTCCTGATCGCTGGGTTTGGTACCTTTACGATAGTCGTATTGATAACCCACCGAGGCAAAGGTGATATCGAAGGCGCCATCAGTCAGCTGGGAGAAAGTCAGAGATGCTTTCAATAGGTCGAAGAACTCTTTGGATATGGCTAAGGGCTCAATAGCAGCGAGTTGATTAGCCCGATAGAGTTCGCTCGACTCGATATAGGGACTGAGGGCTTGATCGAGCCGGCGGAACTCTGTGAATACCGCTTCAATCGCCTCTTCAGCAGTGGTCTGATCATCATGCCAAACTTCGACACTGATCCGGGTCCCCATAATGGCGGCCTGGTCGTTGAACCAGGCGCCAAACAAGATCATGGGTTGGCACAGAAACAGTGCTCCGATCAGCAATAAAACTTTCGCCATGACCTAGGAGGGTAGGAAATCGATGGGGTAGGAGACCACAGCGGTCTCTACATCCTTGGCCCTGAACTTGAAGAGCTTGATTCGGCTCACCAACTTTCTTTCCAGCTTCTTGTCGTTCAGTTCTGAAGAGATGATGCGACACTTGGTGACTTTACCACCAGGGGAGATGGTCAGCTCCAGAACCACCTTGCCACGCAGGGTTGGGTCCTTACGCAAGGCACGATTGTAGAGTGCATAGACGGCACCCTTGTTCTGATCGAAGACGGTCTGGATCTCTTCCCGGGTTCGGTTGCCTTTATGATTCTTGCCCTTGCCTCTGCTGCTGGCACTGGCCTGTTGCTTGGCGGTGGCGGCACGACTCTCAACATGGGTAGTGGAGCGGCCCCCCAATCCTTGGCCACCGGTGTTGCGGCTCAATGCAGCGGTGTTGATGCCACCACTGCCTTTGCTTGCGCCACCGGTAATGATTGAGCGGGACGCCGAGGCTGCCTTCTCGCCTTTGGAGGAGAGCTTTCGGATATTACCTGTCTGAGGTATTGCTGAGTCATCCCGTAGATCCGCCAACTGATCGGAGAAGGCTAGCAGACCGGTACTGGCGGCCTTTTTACGCGCTTGCTCGGTGGTTGAAGGTCTCTTCGCGATCTTCTTTTGTGGTTTATTCTCCGGTGCCGGTTTCTTCTTCGGCTCGGGTTTCTTCTCTTTCTTCTTTTCCGGTTTCTTTTTATCCACCAGTTTCTTTGCCGGCTTAGGCTTTGGTGGCGGAACCTTCTTCTGTTCCAGAATCAGGCGGGCCAGCCGGGGCGGCAATGTCTGCTTTTTGAAGCGCTCCTTCTCTGGCAGTTCGATCATCGGGATCAGCAGGCCGAAGAGAAAGGTAATGATCAGAATCGTCCCGGTAATCAGGTAGAAACGCCGTTCGTCGGCGTCCTGGGTATTCCAGGGCAGATTGGGGGAGTGACGGTAGGCGATGCTCACAGGGTCTCTCCTCCTTCAGCCTTTTCAAGCCGGCGCAGCACTGCCAGGGATATCTTGGGATATTCCGACTGGGCGCAGGTGGCCATCACCCTTTTCAGCAGATCATAGGGGGTCTGCTTGTCACCCATGATGGTGATGTTGCCTTTAAAAGGCTCCAGGGGACTCGCCTTGGCCCGCTCAGCATGTTTCTGCAGCTCGTCTTGTAGTGCAGGCAGCAGGTTACCCGCAGGCAGTGGCTGGGAGAGATCCATGATTCTCCGGCCTTGTAAGAGAATCTCTTTCTGATTGACCATCACCACCAAAGTCTCCTTCGGCTTCTGTTCCGCCGCAGACTCGGGCAGGCTCAGGGCCTTGGCGTTGGGCAGTACCTGCACTTCGCCGGAATTGACCAACAGGAAGAAGACCAGGATGGTGAAGATATCCATCAATGAGACCAGGTTCAGGGTGGCCCGGCCCTTGTTGCGTTTGTGGTGGCGATCCATACGTTTCGCCCTGCGCGACATTTTCATGAAGCGTTACCTTGCGTCTTCAGGGGCGGTGGTGCGTCACCCAGTGAGATTTCGGGAAAGAGCTCGGCCTGGATGACACTACCGGCCTCAAACTGCTCCGTCATACGAACCGCATCCATTACATGGACCATGGTCTCGTAGCTGGTCTCCGGCTCCGACAGGATGAAGGCGTTGCGCTTCTCCGGGAAACGGACCTTGATCTGCACCAGTAGCTCGTTAAGTTTCTTGAAGTCGTGACCTTCAGGGGTCTTCTCGATCCGTTGAATCAGACCACCACGCTGGTCGGCCACCTCCATGGAATCCTTGCGAATGATCACCTCAAGCTGTAGCTCTTTGATCGCCTGCAGCTTGCCTTCACTGGCAGGGGGCAGGTAGAGCTCCAGGATCGAGAAGCGGGAAAACGCCGCTGTGATCAGCAGGAATGGAATCAGGATCACCATCAGGTTGAGAAAGGCGGTGATGTTTAACTCCGCCTCTTGATGATGGTGACGTAGCCGCTTTCTCATGCGTTACTCCGTGCGGAATAGGCCTTCTCGTTGAAGATGTTGAGAAACTTCACCGAAGCCATCTCCAAACTGTCCACCAGCTGGGTGGTTTTACTCTGCAGCAGGGCGTAGACCAGCAGCAGCGGGATAGCTGCCATCAGGCCGAAGGCGGTGGTGTTCATCGCCACCGAGATACTGGCGGAGAGCAGGTCTGCCTTCTCCGCTGGATCGGCGTTGGAGACCGCAGTAAAGGCCTGGATGAGACCGATGATGGTACCGAGCAGGCCCAGCAGGGTGGCGATGTTGGCCAGGGTGCTGAGATAGTGGGTGCGCTTCTCCATACGCGGAATCGCCTCCATCAGACCCTCCTCCATGGCTACCTCCACATCATCCCGGCGACGGGCGGTGCGGGCGCGAGCCAGACCGTAGGTCAGCATGGTGCCGATGGCGGTCTTGGATTTGCTGGCGGCGCTCATGGCCTGTTTGAAATCGCCGCTGTTGAGCATCGGCAGGACCTTCTTCCAGGTCCGCTTGTTGCTGCCGGTGACCAGGGTGAGGTAGAGCCAGCGCTCGATGGCGATGGCCACGCCGCCGGCAAAGATCAACAGGATGGGATACATGAACATGCCTCCTTCCTGAAAGAATCTGATGGTGGAATCGATGAGCTCCATGGGTTTCTCCGTTGTCTGTCTCTAAGAGTTACTAATGCGGTTTTTGCCTATTCGTGGCGGATCGGCATATCCGCCCAGATTCTTTACGGTTTTGCTCCAAATGTCTGGTGCCAATCGACGCGTCTGCGAAACACATCACGGTCCAGAGGAAGCAAAAGTTCGTCCATGGTGGTCATTTCAGGCGGCATCATGCCGGTGAGTTGTTTGGCCGGTCGCCAGGGCACGACGTACAAAACATTGGGCGACTCCTTGTTGCCGAAAATGGCCGCGCCCTCCATATCCAGTCGCTGCTCGGCGATGCCCTGGACGGCGT
>JBNKMQ010000019.1:0-4481 GCA_050293225.1 Sedimenticolaceae bacterium | reverse complement strand
ACCAAGCGCATGGCGGAGGATCTCACCGACTATCTCAATGACCACAATGTACGGGTGCGCTATCTCCACTCCGATATCGATACGGTGGAGCGGGTGGAGATCATCCGCGACCTGCGCCTGGGCGAGTTCGACGTATTGGTAGGGCTCAATCTGCTGCGGGAGGGGCTCGACATGCCGGAGGTCTCCCTGGTGGCGATCCTGGATGCGGATAAGGAGGGTTTTCTCCGCTCCGAGGGTTCACTGATCCAGACCATCGGTCGCGCCGCCAGGAACGTCAACGGCAAGGCGATCCTCTATGCGGACCGGGAGACCGGCTCAATGCAGCGGGCGTTGGGAGAGACCAACCGGCGTCGCGAGAAGCAGATCGAACACAATCAGCGTCACGGCATCACCCCAAAGACTGTGTTGAAGTCGATCGCCGACATCATGGAGGGGGCCTATCCCGGCGCCCAGGTCAATCCGAAACGCTATGCAAAGGTGGCGGAGGAGGAGGCGGAGTACGCCGAAATGACCCCCAAACAGATGGCGAAAAAGCTCAAACAGCTGGAGGATCAGATGTACCGCCATGCCCAGGATCTTGAGTTCGAAGAGGCGGCGCGGATCAGGGACCAGATCAAATCCCTGCAGGAGCGGGGGCTGGTGGCTTGATCGATATCCTCAAAAAAGTTGTGGGAGTTTGTAAAAAATTACAGTTAAGCTATTTAAAACTATGGAATTTAGTCTAAATTTAAAGTAATTTCCTTCTTAAATGGCTTTACTTTTCAGTTGACGGTCCTGGTTTATGGTAGATATCGATAGCATGTTGCAGGATATTCGTGCCGAAGCGAGCTATATCTGCCGTATGACCGGCAGAGAGATGGTGCATGACGATATCCTTAAAGTCATGAGCCGTGTCCCCCGGCAACATTTCGTCGGCAAGGGCTTCCGCAGCCACGCCTTCGAGAACAGTCCGCTGCCCATCGGTCAGGGGCAGACAATCTCACAACCCTTTATCGTCGCGCTGATGACGGACCTGGTGGCAGCTCAGCCTGGTGACAAGGTGCTGGAGGTCGGCACCGGTTCCGGCTACCAGACCGCTATCCTGGCTCAGCTGGTGGATCAGCTCTATACCATCGAGATCATTCCTGAACTGGCGGATTCGTCCCGCCAACAGTTGACCGAAGAGGGCTATGACAACATCCACTATCGCATTGGGGATGGCTACTACGGTTGGCAGGAAGAGGCCCCCTTTGATGTGATCATGGTGACGGCGGCAGCCAAAGAGATCCCGCATAAACTGGTTGAGCAACTGGCGCCCAATGGACGCATGGCGATTCCTGTGGGTGAATACTCCTATTCCCAGGACCTGGTCCTGCTGCAGAAGGATGCCGACGGCAAGGTGCATACCTCACGTATTCTGCCGGTAACCTTTGTGCCCCTGACCGGGGAGCACTGAGTCCTCAGACCTTTTCCTCTCACACTTGGGGCATTTAATGCCTCAAAATATCAAGTGAGTCACTCTTGAGCCGATAAATTAGATAACGGCCATGTCACTTGAGTTTCGCAATGAAGATCGTCGACAGCAATTTCTCGCTGGATGCCAGCCATCAAACCACCTTCAAGCGGGTGGAGCAGGAGTCCCTGCGGGTCTGGCGTGGTGGCGATGAGCTGACCCTTGAGCTAGAGGGCAGTGGGGTGGGGCAGCTGCGTCAGCAGGCCAGTGCGCTTCTCATGCATGCCCCCGTCTCTAATATTGAGGCAGACAGACCGTCCGCTGAGGTGGCAGTCAAACAGACCGGTGAGACCACTGAGACCTCGTTGGATAAACATCACAAGCTGGAGGTCTCGCTACTCAAGCTTTTAGTGGAGCGTATTACAGGCCGCGAGATTGATGTCACTACACCAGAAGAGCTGAGTGGGAGTGAGGCGGAGTCTGAGCCTGCTCAGTCTCTCGATACCGCTCAGACGGAATCGGCCCGGGCGGGTTGGGGCATGATCTACAACCACACTGAGTCCCATTTTGAGTCGGAGCAGACCAGCTTCCAGGCCCAGGGAGTAGTGAGAACCGCCGATGGCGCGGAGATCTCCATCGAGATCCAATTGAACATGAGCCGGACATTTTTCTCCGAAAATAGCACCACGCTGCGTGCTGGCGATGCCCTCAAAGACCCGCTGGTGGTTAACTTCTCCGGCAATGCAGCGGAACTGACCCGCGAGCGTTATGAGTTCGATATCGATGCGGATGGTACTGCCGATCAGATCCATTTTCTCACCAGTGGCAGCGGTTTCCTCGCCCTGGACAGAAATGGCGATGGTCGCATCAACGATGGCTCAGAGCTCTTCGGTGCCCTGAGTGGCAACGGCTTCGCCGACCTGGCGGAACTGGACGATGATGGCAACGGCTGGATCGATGAGAGCGACCAGGTTTTCGATCGCCTGAGGATCTGGTCCAGGGACGATTCGGGCAATGAACAGCTTGTCGCCCTGGGCGCAAAGGGGGTGGGTGCCCTCTATCTCGGCCATATCTCGACCCCATTTGAGATCAAGAACAGCGACAATCAGCTGACTGGTGTTGTCCGGCAGACCGGGCTCTATCTGCAGGAAGAGGGTGGAGCGGGAACCTTGCAACAGATCGATCTGGTGGTTTAAATAGCCGCTGATGTCGCGTCAGAAACGGATTCCTATCTGAAGTCATTTTTCAGCCTCATCTCTTGAGTTGATGCCTCGATGAAAAATTTTTCCAGTGGGATTGTGTCAAGGGTTGCAATCGGCCTGTGGCAGCCTGTATGATTCGCCGTCTCATTAGGCGCGTAGCTCAGTTGGTTAGAGCGCTACCTTGACATGGTAGAGGTCGTTGGTTCGACTCCAATCGCGCCTACCAAATAAATCAAGCACTTACGGTTTGCCCTGGGTGCTTTTTTTTCGCCTGACAGATGGTGCAGGGTTCATCTCTCGTTGGTTACTGTCTGCTCCATGCCCTCTCAGTGTCGCTGCTGATTTGAAATCTCCAAACTTGCTGTATAGATCTAAAACTTGCGTTTTGTTAGTGCGTATTTTTAAGAAAGTTGTAATATTAGAAGTGACGTTGTACCTCATTAGTAGCAGTTGGGAGGTGTCGTGGGTGAGACAAGTTCAAGATTTACTATCGATAGTGAAACCATTGCCAAGGCAGGTGATTGCCTGGATTGCCACTCTTGTCTGGATGACGATGAGTTCAATCTCTGCACAGTCGACTTCTTCGACGACGAGAGCGAAATAATGGTCAGTTTTGGCGATCAGTGCAGAGCCTGTGCATATGGTCGTCATTTCGGTAGCGGGATAGTTTGTCTTTGCCCCATTCGCAAGGAGATACGCAGGAAATATGGAGTCTGACCGGGTGATGCAAGGTCACCGTTAAAGCCAATCTCTCCTTGACGAATAGGTTTGAAATTCACTGTTTCTGGGCAATTAGTGGACAATTGTTAAATAGGTCCGCAGTGTTGACCCAGGTCAAGTTTTGATTCGGTACAAGGAGTGTTAAATGGAATTGGGTATATCATTACTTATAGGCAACAAGGGTACTTGTTATGCACTATAAGCCTTGGAAAAAGTTATATCTTTCCCCGGGCAATACCTCAAAAATTCTGGGCGTAACACCAGCTACGCTCAGAGGATGGACAAATCGGGGTCTGCTACGCGCGGAAACAACGGACGGTGGACATAGACGTTATCCGGTGAGTGAAGTCTTACGCCTGGCGAAGCGGAAAGGCATTGAGCTTGAATTGCCGGACGATCTCTCCATACGTGTATTAATTGTGGAAGACGATCAAGAGTTCTCCCGTTTTCTCAAAGAGTATCTACAGGACGTTCCTGAGGTCACTGCGGTGGCTACGGCGGACTCCGGATACCTGGCGGGTAACCTGATCTCGCGGTTTAAACCTGATGTGGTGTTGTTGGATCTGAAAATGCCAGGTCCGGATGGTCTGGAAGTCTGCAGACTGATCAAGTCTGATCTTCAGACACGCTTCATCAGAATTATCGCGATGAGTGGGTACTGCAACCCTGAGAGTCGACAGAGAATCATCGACGCCGGTGCTGAGACCTGTCTCTCCAAACCCTTTCCTGCTGCCATGTTGAAGCAGGCCATGGGTTTGTCGACAGCGGGTGCTGAACGGGAAAATCTGGCTGTTTAAGTCCTGACTGGGGTAGATGCAAGGGATTGTATGCTGAAGTAGATCAGCAGGGTTCCGTGTCGCTGTGATTAATCGGAGCCCTGCTTTTTTTCAGTCAATCTTCTGCGTGCCTTCGACTGGGATTGTGCTTGCTGAAATGATTCAGCGAGATAGTCCAGTAGTCGTTCGAAAGCCTGTGCGATATTTTCCTGGCTCCTCGCTTGCAGCGACTTCAGCAGATGCCTGTGCAGGCGAATGATTTCGTCTCTCTCCTTCACATAGGAGAGCACCATGTTGGTAATGGGCACCAGCGCCTCGATGATGGCGTACATGACGAAGCGGATCATGCCG
>JBNKMQ010000018.1:0-1901 GCA_050293225.1 Sedimenticolaceae bacterium | reverse complement strand
TCGTCACCGACAACGGCAACCTGATTCTCGACGTGCACAATATGGAGATCATGCAGCCCATGGACATGGAGCAGAAGATCAACGCCATCGCCGGCGTGGTCACCACCGGCATCTTCGCCTTGCGTGGCGCCGACGTGCTGATCCTGGGAACGGAGTCCGGCCCCAAAACCGTCCACCCCAAATAGTTGGCGCTGCGTAATCCGACGAGAGAGGATTGGAGATTCCGCCAAGCGTTGGGTTACGCCGCGCTCCTACGACCCGCTCACTCACGACGCTCGGGTCAGCTGCTTAGCCTGGATGAAGCAACCTGAATAGCGGAAAAATGGCAGTCTGCCCTTTCCCGGATTCCACTTCGTTTCATCCGGGCTACTTGCTTTATCAGCAGGGTGTTTTTAATCCCCCTCTCCCTGTCCCTCTCCCACAAGGGGAGAGGGACAGGGAGAGGGGGACATAAAACCCGTGCACGCAGTTCACACGACCTCTCAAAATGCAAAAGGGGTCAAGGCGAACGATCCTCAGGCTGAGTACCCCGGGCATCCAGGTGAAGCCATACCCTACTACTATCCAGATAGGCTCTTTCAGCCAGACAATAAAAAACGGGGCCCGAAGGCCCCGTTTTCACTTCCGTTTTGTCTAAGCGACAATTAGAAGTTGTGGATGATGCCACCGAAGAAGGCATCAACTTCTTTACCGCTGCCGTCTTCCTCATAAGCGGTGTAACCGGCATGGAGGATGGTGCGCTTGCTCAGGTTGTGCTCATAACCGATGCTGAACTGGGTAACTTCGTTGTCGGCATCGCCATCGAGAGAGACACTGATATCCGGAGAGAAACCGTCAGTCACTTCCAGACCGGTAACAGCGGCGAGAGCCTTGTTAGCGGTAGAGCGCGGAGAATCAGCGTACAGGTATTGAGCCTTGACCTTACCGTTGGCACCCACTTTCAGGTTACCGCTCAGGCCCCAGGAGTCGGTGTCGCCAGTGACGTCATCCCAATCCCAGCTGTTGAACATGGCGCCAGCCTGCCACATGCCGCCGTCCCAGATGAAGGTACCACGGAGCAGAGAAGGATCGGCGTCCAGGTCGTCACCAAGGCTGTATGAGTTGTAAGCCAGAGAGGCGAAGATCGGGCCGTTGCTGTAGAGACCAGCCACAGAGATGTGGTCAAACAGGCTGTCCAGAGAAGGCTCGGTGCTGATAGTGGTGGCGGTGCCTGCATCGTAGAGAGAGACAGAGTCACCCAGCTCACCGGAAACCGCAGCACCCACGAAGGTCAGGCCGCCCATGGCAGGAGAGACGTAGGCGATGACGTTGTCAACGCGGTCTTCACCAGGCATGACGTTGGCGATATCACCATGGGGCAGATCACCGAACTGGTCGAACTTGCCCTGAGACATCTTCAGGGGGGTGTCGTGACGACCCAGCAGCACGGTACCGAAACCGCCAGCCAGACCGACGAACTGGTTGCGATCGCCCAGGCCGTCACCGCTGTCCTGGTTGACCTTGAATTCGAAGTGGTAGACAGCGGTCAGGCCGTCGCCCAGATCCTCAGAACCCTTAACACCAACGCGGGAGTGGATGCTGTCAACGCTCCAGAAGTCAGTGCTGTCAGCACCTTTGCTGGGGGTGGTGTCGGTGTTCTCGATGATGAAGTGAGCCTTACCAAACAGGGTGGCGTCAGCCATGGCGGCAGCAGGTGCGACCAGGGCGGCGGCGATTGCCAGAGAAAGTACTTTTTTCATTGAGTGAGCTCCAATGAGTGGTTGAGTAGAAATTGACTACGTTGCGAATACTAGACAAGGAAGGGGGGCTTTGCAAGCAAAATTTTAGCGAAAATGATACATTTTTTGGCGTGTTGCCAAAAAGCAACACTCGCAAATAAACAGGCCGTTAGAACGGTAATT
>JBNKMQ010000017.1:0-10207 GCA_050293225.1 Sedimenticolaceae bacterium | reverse complement strand
CCGAGTATGTGGTGCGGGAGCTGAGCGAGGCCTATATCTTTCTGCGTCTGGTGGAGAACCGGATACAGGCCTGGCAAGACCGCCAGACCCATCTGCTGCCGGCGGACGAGATGGGCCGACTGCGTCTTGCCAGATCTATGGGTTATGGCTCCTGGGAGACCTTTGTGCCGATTCTCGAGGCCCATCGTAGACGGGTGCAGGGCCACTTCGACATGGTCTTTGCTGCACCTCAGGCCGAGACGGAGGCGGAGACCCAACCATTGACCGGTCTCTGGCATGACTCGATGGATGAGAGTCATGCCGCTGAGGCCTTGTCGAAGGCAGGATTCGGTGAGCCCGGTGCTGCAATGAAGAGATTGCAGCTCTTTCGTGAAAGTCATGCCTGTCGCCGACTCAGTAGCAAAGGTCGGGAGCGACTGGATCAGTTGATGCCCCTGCTGCTGGAGGCGGTAGGTCAATCCGAAGAGGCCGATGAGGCCTTGCCCCGGGTGTTGGATATGCTGGAGGCGGTGGTGCGGCGTACCGCCTATATCGCCCTGCTGGTAGAGAGCCCCATGGTGCTCTCTCAGCTGGTCAAGCTGATGGGGATCAGCCCCTGGATCGCCAACCTGCTCACCCGACACCCGATACTGCTGGATGAGCTGCTCGACCCGAGACGGCTCTATTCGCCATTAAACAGAGATCAACTGGTGGCGGACCTGGACGATCAGCTCTCACGTATCGCGACGGACGACCTGGAGGAGCAGATGGAACGGCTGCGCCAGTTTGCCCAGAGCAACAAGCTGCGGGTGGCGGCGGCGGATATCACCGGTGAGATCCCCCTGATGGTGGTGAGCGACTACCTGACCTGGATCGCCGAGAGCGTGGTGGATCGGGTGGTGATGCTGGCCTTCAACGAGATGGTCAGGCGTCACGGGCGTCCCCCGGGTTTGTCACCGGAGGAGACGGGCTTCGCCGTGGTCGGCTATGGCAAGCTGGGGGGGATCGAGCTGGGCTACAGCTCCGATCTGGATATGGTCTTTCTGCATGGCTGCCCCGACCGTAACGCCATGACCGACGGCGACAAGCCGGTCTCGGTGGATGTCTTTTATGCCCGCATGGCGCAACGCATCATCCATATCATGACCACCCGCACGCCCTCCGGGATCCTGTATGAGGTCGATATGCGGCTGCGGCCCAACGGCAACTCCGGCATGATGGTCAGCTCCCTGGAGATGTTTCAAACCTACCAGGAGACCAATGCCTGGACCTGGGAGCATCAGGCCCTGATCCGCACCCGGGTGGTGGCGGGGGATCAGAGGGTGAAGCAACGCTTCGACGAGATCCGCCGACTGATCCTGGGCAGGCCCCGGGATGCCGATAAGCTGCGTGCCGAAGTGGTTGAAATGCGCGAAAAGATGCGTAACAGTCTTGATCGCAGTAAACCTGAGTGGATCGACCTAAAGCAGGGTCATGGCGGTATCGTCGATATAGAATTTATGGTTCAATACACGGTCCTTCGGTGGGCAAACGCGCATCCCGATCTGCTGGTCTGGAGCGACAATATCCGCCTGTTGGAGACCCTCTCGCGGCTAGGCCTTTTGAGTGATCAGGCGGCGGAGCGGCTGATGGGGGTCTATAAGGTGCTGCGGGCGGCCTATCACCGTTCGGCGCTGCAGGATCAACCTGCACTGGCGCCGCGGGGGAAGCTGTCTGAAGAGGTGGCTTTGGTGCAGGACGTCTGGTCCTGTCTGATGTTAGATCAAAAGTAAAGAGACGTTTCAATGTTGTCGACAATGGCAGACCGCGACGGAGTCATCTGGCTGGATGGCGAAATGGTTCCCTGGCGCGAGGCGAAGACCCATGTACTGACCCACACCCTGCACTATGGCATGGGCGTATTCGAAGGGCTGCGTGCCTACCATGCCGAGCAGGGTACCGCTATCTTTCGCCTGCAGGAGCACACTGACCGGCTGTTCCGTTCAGCGCATATCCTGAACATGAAGATACCCTTCGATAGCGAGACCTTGAACAAGGCGCAGAAGGCAGCGGTCAAGGAGAACAATCTCGACTCCGCCTATGTCCGCCCCATGTGTTTTTACGGTTCAGAGGGGATGGGGATTCGCGCCGACAACCTGCGGGTCCACTGCATGGTGGCGGCCTGGGAGTGGGGTGCCTACCTGGGCGCTGAGAACATGGAGAAGGGGATACGTATCCGGGTCTCCTCTTTCACCCGTCACCACGTCAACATCACCATGTGCCGGGCCAAGGCCAACGGTAACTACATGAACTCCATGCTGGCGTTGCAGGAGGCGTTGCACGACGGCTATGACGAAGCCCTGCTGCTGGATGCCGAGGGTTATGTCATGGAGGGTTCCGGTGAGAACATCTTCATCGTCCGTGACGGCATCATCTATACCCCGGATCTGACTTCTGCCCTGGATGGCATCACCCGCAAAACGGTGATCACAATGGCTGAAGAGATGGGCTATAAGGTTATTGAAAAGCGCATCACCCGGGACGAGGTCTATATCGCCGACGAGGCCTTCTTCACCGGCAGTGCGGCAGAGGTGACACCGATCCGCGAAGTCGACAACCGGGCTATCGGCAGTGGTACCCGCGGGCCGATCACCGAGCGCCTGCAGAAGGCCTATTTCGATCTGGTTCACGGTCGCCTGGACAGCCACCAGGAGTGGCTGACATACGTCTGATTCGGGAGAAACAAAGATGGCACAGGCTGAATCTCAATCTTCACAACCCACTGTCGTAAAGGTGACCAGTAGGGATCTGCCCTTATGCTGTCCACGTCCCGGCGAATCCGCCGCAGGCTTGCATCCAAGGGTCTATCTGCCGATCGAGAAGAGCGGTACCGCAACCTGTCCCTACTGCGGTACTCGCTACGAACTTACCAAATAGGATCTGTCGGCTTCTTATTCGGTTGCAGCCAGGACCGCTTCCAGTGCGCTGACGTTGCTCTTGAGGTGATCCGGGTTGATGGTCCCCACGATCATGCTGCTGACGCCGGGTTGGGAGAAGATGAAGGACATGGCTGCCTTTACATCATCCGCACCACGCACATGGCCACTCATCAAACCCTTTTTAATCAGTACACCCTTGTTTTGTTGGGCGGCCGCTTCCAGCACAGGTAGCTCGTCGTTGTAGGTGGTGTTGCAGGTTGCCATGACAACATCGCAGTGATTCACTGTATAGAGCCCACCCTCCACTGTCTTGCTCGACATACCGGTGGCCCGAATCAGGCCCTCCTGTTTCAGTTGGTTGAGGGTATCGAGAACCTCCTCCTGCTGATAGATCTGCATATCCTCACCATGGGAGTGGATCAAGACCACATCCAGGTAGTCGCTACGCAATCGTCTCAGGCTCTGCTCCACCGTTGCGCGCGTGGTCTTGGCGGAGAAATCGAAGCGTGACTGACCCTGTTCGAAAAACTCCCCCACCTTGCCGACGATGACCCACTCATCCCGATTGCCGGGCAGCAATTGCCCCAAACGCTCTTCACTCCTGCCGTAGGCCGGTGCGGTGTCGAGCATATTGATGCCGAGATCTCTGCTCAGTGCAAGAATCTCCCGTACCTGTTTGTCATCCGGGATCTTAAAGCCCGAGGGATACTTTACCTGCTCGTTGCGGCCGAACTTTACTGTGCCTAGCCCCAGGGGACTGACGCAGATTCCCGTGCTGCCTAATGCTCTCAAATCCAATGCTTTACTCCTTCCCAGGGCTGTTGAGCCATCTCTGGCTGCGGCCAGCCTGCAGGCCGCTCGCTCTGTCCCCCGGTTTTACTGACCCCAGCTGAGGCCAGATGCTCGATCAGTTGATCCGCCAGCTTGGGGGCAAAGGCCAGTTTGGTGGGCCAGACAGTAATGGTGTTTTCCGCCGCCTGGAAGAAATAGCTGGTGGGACGGCTGCCGTCCGGCTGTTGAGGTTCAGCTCGATCGACGTTCAAGGTGGCCCAGGAGAGTCGTGTCAGATCGACCCAGGGCAGGACCTCCTGTAACTCCTTTTGGGCCGCTTCTATTTGCGCCTCAGTACTGCGTCCAACGCCCTGCTCAGCAATCTCCCCGCCCAGATACCAGGCGCTTTCACCGTTAGCCATGGGATAGCTGGTGATCGTCATGCGGGGCGTTGCACCACTGCCCATGCAGTGGGCATAGAGCAAGGGTAAGTCACCCTTGACCATCACCATCTGCAAGGGGCGACGTTGCATTTTCGGTGCCGACTGGTTGGCGGCCTTGAGCAGGGACTCATTACCTGCACCGGCGGCGAAGATAGCGCGCTGAAAGGCGATCTCCATCGCTTCGCCATCCGGCTTTGTCAGTTGAAGCAGGCTGTCATCGATAAATCGGATTCCATCCGGCTCTACGGCAACACTGTTATTCTCAATGGGCTTATAGATTGAATTGACCAGAGACCCGGTATCCAGAACCGGTTCGTCCAGGCGATAGACGCTGCCCTTGAATGCCGGGTCTTGAAACAGGGCTGGCAGCTCATTCTGTGCAAGGGATCTGACCCGGCTCTGCATGACCTTGCCGGCGAGAAAGCCCGCTGCCTTGGAGACGACGCCACCTGTAGTCCACAGGTATTGATACTCGGAGAGGATGTTGACCGAAGAGAGATCCAACTCCCCCTGACCATTGAGGCAGGCCCGCCAGATCGCAGGCATCTCCCGGATCGCCTGGGAGGAGCCGGTCAGCTTTCCCGTCAGCGCGTACTTTGTCCCGCCGTGGATAATGCCCTGGGAGGCGAGGGTCTGATCGCCGCCGATGCGATCGGCGAGCAGCAGACAGCGGTAGCCCTCTTGTACAAGACGGTTGCATATCCACAGTCCGGCGATACCGGCACCAAAGACGACAACATCTGTCTCGATCCTGTTATTCATAGGGGTTTGTTTCTCTGGTATTTATCGCGACAGGCCATACAATAGCCTGCAATCTGAATTCCCGGTCCTAGAGCTGAACATGAGTAACGCGCCAAATCCGAAAAAAGCACTCTTCCTCGACCGAGACGGTGTGGTGAATGTGGAAAAGCACTACGTCTATAAAACCGAAGATTTCGAGTTCATGGATGGCATATTCCCACTCACCAAAACCGCTCAGGATCATGGCTACCTGATCGTTATTGTAACCAATCAGTCGGGCATCGGACGAGGTTACTATACGGAAGATGATTTCCATAAGCTAACCTGCTGGATGATGGATCAGTTTTTGGCCGAAGGTATCACGATCGAGAAGGTCTACCACTGCCCTTATCACCCCACCGCCGGGGAGGGAGCGTATCGTCAGGATCATGAGTGCCGCAAACCAAAACCCGGCATGCTGTTGCAGGCGGAGAGGGAGCTGGGCCTCGCCCTGGATGAGTCGATATTTATCGGCGATAAGCCGAGCGACATGGAAGCGGGGAAGCGGGCAGGCATCGGCAAACGGGTGCTCTTCAATACGACAAGCGAAGTCGAGATAGACGAGGGTGTGGTCAGCTTCGCCACGCTGGATGAGATTCGCCGCTACCTTTTCTAGGACCTGTTAACACTATCAACAGGGCGTATTGGAATAGTGTTAACAGGCGCTAGGCTTCCTGATTCAGCTGCTCTTCGATATAGCCGCAGAGAAAATGGCCAATGGTGATATGCATCTCCTGCACATGGGAGGTGGCTCCATCGGGCACTGAGATGGTCATATCCGCCAGTGCCTGCAGGCGTCCGCCATCTCCGCAGAGTCCTACGGTGGCCAGTCCCAGACGCTTGGCAACCTCTACCGCCTGCAGGATGTTGGCGGAATTACCCGAGGTGCTGATACCGATCAGCAGATCGTTCTCCCGCCCATGGGCCTCGACCTGGCGACTGAAGATGGCGTCATAACCATAGTCGTTTCCCGCTGCGGTCAGGATTGAGGTGTCCACTGTCAGCGCCATGGCGGCGATGGCGGGTCGCTCGAAGCTGCCACGCAGGCGGACCACCAGTTCGGCGGCGATATGTTGGGCATCTGCAGCGCTGCCACCGTTACCGGCGAGCATGATCTTGCCGCCTTTCTGCAGTGACTCGACACAGCGCTGGGCCACTTGCTCCACCGACTGATTGAATTTTTCATCCTCAAGCAGCCTCTGCTTGAGATCGATGGATTGCTGCAGGTAGCTGCCGAAACGATCAAATTCACTCATGCTGTCAGCCTCGGGCCCGAATCTCGTGAATGATGGCGGTGGTGGAGCAGCCGTCGACATAGTCCATCACCATTACCTTGCCGCCGTTCTCGGTGACGCAGTTGAAACCGGGGATATTTTCAGGGGTGTTGTCACCCCCCTTGATCAGGAAGTCGGGTTTGGTGCGACAGATCAGACGCTCTGGGGTCTCTTCACTGAAGGCCACCACCCAGTCGACACAGGAGAGCGCCGCCAGCATGGCCATGCGGTTCTGCATGGTATTGACCGGCCTGTCCGGTCCCTTGAGACGTCGGACGGTCTCGTCCACATTGACCGCTACCACCAGGCGATCGCCAATTCGGCTTGCCTGCTCCAGATAGGTTACGTGTCCAACATGCAGGATATCGAAACAGCCGTTGGTCATGACGATGCTCTCACCCCTGAGACGTGCACTCTCCAACAGCTCCATCAATTCATCTTCACTGACAGCCCCCTGGTGTTCGGAGTGGTGCTCCAGCAGTGCCGCACGCAGTTCATTATGACTGATAGTGGCGGTACCCAGCTTGGCTACCACCAGACCGGCGCCGACATTGGCGAGATGGCTGGCGGTCGCAAAATCGATACCGACGGCGAGGGCTGCTGCCAGTACGGAGATGACCGTATCTCCGGCACCGGTGACGTCGTAGACCTCGCGGGCATGGGTGGGCATGTGTTTGGGGGCGGCGTCCTGTTGTAGCAGGGTCATGCCATGTTCGCCGCGGGTAATCAGCAGGGAGCTGAGGTTGTGCTCCTGCATCAGATTCGAACCCTTGGCCACCAGTTCGTCCTGGTCTTTGCAGGGACCGACGATGGTTTCGAATTCGGACAGGTTGGGGGTGACTATCGTGGCGTCGCGGTAGAGGGAGAAGTCGAGCTGCTTGGGATCGACCAATACAGGCTTGCCGTGTTCCCGCGCGATGGCGATCATCTCGCGAATGCGTGATAGGGCCCCTTTGCTGTAGTCGGAGAAGACCACCAGGTCGACATCGTCAATCTTGCTCCGCAGGGCCTCGATCAGGAAGTCACCGCTACTGGCCGGTGCGCCATCCTCGAAATCTGCACGGATCAGCTGCTGCTGGCGACTGATGATGCGTAGTTTGGTAATCGTGGGGCAGGTTTCGAGTTGTTCGAAACAGCACTCGACCCCGGCTTCCTCAAGTATGTGGGTCAGGGTCTGACCAGGCTCATCTTTACCGATCATGCCAGCCAGTACGACCTTGCCCCCGAGCGCGGCAATGTTCAGGGCGACGTTACCGGCACCGCCGGCACGTTGATCTTTCTCCGTAACCCGTACGACGGGAACCGGTGCCTCGGGCGAAATGCGACCTGTGTCTCCATGCCAGTAGCTATCCAGCATGACATCGCCCACCACCATAATGCGGGCATCGGCTAAAGAGGGGATATCGGTAATCATCTAGGCTCGAATAGGCGTATTTAATTGAGGGGGAGAGTATAACATGGAGTAGTGGGAAATCCGGTAGCATGGGGCGATAGCTGGAGTCTGCCTGCCTACCAATTCCCACTTTGGCTGCTATAATTGCGGCCTCGGCTGATAAAGCAAACAATTGCACCGTTTAGGCCTTGGCTGGTTCCCGCTTTTTGATAGGTTTGATGCCATCAGAACAGGATGCTTCTCTGAGAGTAGGATAGACCGGTGCAAAATCAACCCCAGACAAGAGCAATCTCAATACTCATGGGCAAACTGGCCTGCATTCAAACCCTTGAAAATGTGCCGGCGGGGAGCTCGGTATGAAGCTGTGGTTTGAGCGTGGCGCCTGGGTGAGTAAAAAGGCCAGGCCACTCATCGAAAGCCTCGATCCATCCTCAGTTCGCCGAATCGCTGTCGTAAGGCATGCCGCGCTGGGTGATATGGTTCTGGTGCGTCCCTTCCTGATTGAGCTGCGCCGGTTTTTTCCCAATGCGGAAATCGTTCTGAGCCTGGTCTCGAACTATACCTATGGTGCGCCGGAAGATCTGGTGGATCAGGTCCATGTTATTCATGGTAATGATCAGAAAGGGGTCTCTCTTGGCGAGAAGATAGAGCGGATTAAGGCCCTTGGCCCTGTCGATATCCTGTTTGATCTGGCAGATACCAACCGCTCGAGGTACCTCTGCCTGCTTACCCGGGCGAAGTTAAAAGTGGGATTTCCCTATCGCGGCTATCTGCGCACATTGCTTTATGATGCTGCCGTGTGGCGATCCGATTTCTCATTTGAAGCGGTGAATATGCTGGATATGTTGATGCTGTTCGGTGCAAATCCGCCGATACCCTTGGACTTTTCCTGGCCGGAGATCAAAAACAAAATCAGCAGTGACAAGCCCTATCTGGTCTATTTTCCCTTTGCCTCGGTTGCATACAAGTGTTGGCCGAAAGATAGGTTTGGTGAGCTGATTCTTGAGGCGGCGCGCAGTTATCCAGAGCATGATCACATAATTCTGGGCGGGATATCTGCGCACGAATCGGAACTGGAATATAAGCACTTGCTCGCAGATGCGCCGAATGTTCGATTGCAATCAGCACTGCCGCTGGATGAGGTGATAGGATTTTTGGCAGAGGCTGGAATGGTGGTGGCCAACGATACCGGAATCAGAAATCTGGCCATCGCCGTCGATACACCGACAGTGGGTCTGTTTTTCTCCACTGTGCCTTATCGGTACTGGCCGCGTTATGGACAACATGAAGCGGTGTTTCAAGCTGCTGGTGACTTGCCGGAGGTTCAGGAGGTGCTTTTATCAATGAATAGAGTTATCTCTCCAGAGAACGGGTGAGAGGAAGATTGTATGAGCTGTGTTGCCGGTTCAGTTTGAATAGACACAAGAGCCTTGGTGAAAGAAGGAATCAACTTGGATGCCTATGAAGCACCTACTACAGAAACTTAATCTATCGGCTACAGGAGATGTTCCTATCACCGGGGCCTTGATAAAGGGTTTTGTCTTTCTGTTTCCTGTTTTCCTGGTCAGTGTGCGTCACTGGGCCAGCGCTATTTTCATTCTGATGTGCTTTATCGGAGTCGGTAAGCTCTTTTCAAAAACGCCGAAAGAGAACCCCCTCATGAAGCAAGAGCGGATTCTGCTCTTGCTGATGACACTGTTTTTTGTCGCTTTCCTGATCTCTTCGCTTGCGAATGGCTGGGATAAAGAAGCAACCAGGGCGTTGAATACCGAGCTACGTTTCCTGCTTTTTGTGCCACTCTATCTGCTCTTCAGGCGAATACCCGACCTCATTAAGCCATTTTCTCAGGGTTGTATTGTCGCAATAGTTTTGAATCTGCTTCTGGTGATCTATGAGATTCACTATCTCGGGTTACCGAGATCAAATGGCGTTTATGGGCCGCTCTTCGTCGGGCCTGCTACGATTCTCCTTGCAACCATTGTGCTGTTTACCTTTAGGCTGGAAAAGGCATCGCATACCAGGATCTTGCTTGGCTTTATTGTTATCGCGACATCGGTAGTTGCGGCCTATTCATCGAGAAGTGCACTGCTCGGGATGGTAGTCTTGGGTCTGCTCGGCATACTGACCTATGCCAAGAGATTTCGCTGGCTCTATATTTTACTGCTCTTCAGTGTTTCAGCTTCCGTGCTCTATCTGCATGATGCAACCAGAGAGCGTATTTCAGTCGCATATAATGAGTTCTCGGGATATGTTGATTTTGAGTTGAGCAATGCAAAGGGCCAGATAAACCCTTACGGCCAAGGTTCTATCGGCACCCGTCTTGAGATGTATAAGGCTGCAACATTTGTTCTCGAGGACTCTCCGCTGTTTGGCATAGGTCGCTATCACTATCAGGACTTTGTGAAGAGGATTTCAGATGCCGGCTTACTCAATTCATCAGTAAGTGAGCATGGGCATCCACACAATATGTTCCTTGCCGCGCTGTTTTTTAAAGGGCTTTTTGGTCTTGTTGTCGCATTGGCGATATTCGGTTATACGTTATGGTTCTTCTGGTATAAGCGGACTGAGTATCCAGGCTCATCCTATGCAGGCATGGCATTTTTGTTGATTCTAATGACTGTGGGATTTACCGAGTCGGCAGTATTTATC
>JBNKMQ010000016.1:0-2208 GCA_050293225.1 Sedimenticolaceae bacterium | reverse complement strand
GCCATTGCAGAAAGAGCAGGGACAGATATTGCTAAGAATCACACGGACAGCGGATGGTTTTCAGCAGGAGCGGCTTGAGTCCGCCAACTTTGTGCCGTTGCAGGGGGGCACAATCTGATGCGGATCTTCTCGTCGATGTATAACCAAACGATGATCTGGTCCCGTCACCCCCATGCGCCGAGATATCTTGCCGGCTTGAGTTTTGCCGAATCCTCGTTTTTCCCGATCCCACCAGATGTGATGCTGGCGCCAATGAGCCTGGCCAAGCCCAAACGTGCTTGGCACTATGCTGCCCTCACAACACTGGCTTCAGTCCTCGGTGGAGTATTTGGCTATCTCATCGGGCTGTTTGCCTTTGATCTGATAGAGCCCTACCTGCATAGCTGGGGTTATTGGTCTGCCTATCTAAAGGCCCAGGGTTGGTTTGAGTCCTGGGGGTTTTGGGCGATTTTTCTTGCCGGCTTTTCCCCAATACCCTATAAGATTTTTACCATTACCGCCGGGGTTATCTCGATGGCGTTTCTGCCTTTTCTCATCGCGTCCGCCATCGGTCGGGGTACACGGTTTTTCTTGGTGGCTGGGTTGATGGCCTGGGGTGGCGAACGCATGGAAACTGCCTTGCAGCGCTATGTGGATATCCTGGGCTGGTTATTAGTTGTTGTCTTTGTTTTGGTCTTTCTGTTTATCAAGTTGACATAGGAGTCCAGCAATCGTCTTTGGTAGCGAAAGATTGGGGCCATTTGTCCGACTGATAGTAGGCAGTGTATCTATCGGACTCTTACTC
Organism: Sedimenticolaceae bacterium; assembly: GCA_050293225.1. GTDB lineage: Bacteria > Pseudomonadota > Gammaproteobacteria > Chromatiales > Chromatiaceae > Thiodiazotropha. Next base: position 1,424 of record JBNKMQ010000016.1, on the reverse strand, counting down.
ATCTGTACTGGTTGCAGTTCTAGAAGCAGTGCGCCTGTCTATTCCAGATCGACTACCGATACCACGGGTCAGTCTGCCACCAGGCGGGCCGCTCGGCCGCCAGTCTATTCTCGCAGCTACTATCTGGTGCAGAAGGGGGATACTCTCTATTCAATCGCCTGGCGACAAGATCTTCCTTACCAGCAGTTGGCGAAGTGGAACGGAATCCGCCCGCCTGGATATCAAATCTTTCCCGGCCAGAGATTACGCCTGAAGCCGCCTGAGACGGCCTACAAAAGGCCGAAGCCAGTGAAGCCGTCTGCTTCGTCAAGACCCCCAAAGACGACCGCTTCTCAGCGCACTGTCCCTGCCAGACAGCCCACCTCTCCCGCTGAGGAGCAAAGCAGAGCGAAGAACACTCAGGCAAAAGCCCCGCAAAAGCCTAAGCGACCGCTTAAGTTAGCCTGGGATTGGCCGACCAAGGGAAAGGTAGTGCAGACCTTTTCCCATGCCGATTCGACACGCAAAGGGGTTTGGATTGCCGGTACGATGGGACAGCCGGTCAAAGCCTCTGCTCCCGGCAAGGTAGTTTATGCTGGCAATGGACTGGTAGGCTATGGCAACCTTGTCATCATCAAACACGACCGTTCCTACTTGAGTGCCTACGGGTATAACAGTAAGTTATTGGTCAGTGAGGGAGATGCGGTAAAGAGAGGCGACGTGGTCGCCCGCATGGGAATACCGAATAGCAGCAGTCAACCCATGCTGCACTTTGAGATCAGAAAACAGGGTAAGCCGGTAAATCCCCTGCCACTGTTACCGCGTAAATAAAAAAACAAGCGGTCTCACGCTGGAGATAATGATGCTTCGGATGGGTGATAAATAAAAACACCTGTTCATATTATTTTGGGAGTGGAGATTAATGAGCAAGCGATCGGCCGAATCTGAAGCTAGTGACGATGCTTCCGACATCGAAGACACTTCAACTATCCAAGAGGGAGATGGTGACGAAGATACCATCGATGCACCAACGGATGCGCCGGAGGTAGCCGAGGAGTCTGTGACTTACAAAACTCCTGAGCCGGCCGATGCCCAGATGGATGCTACCCGTCTCTACCTGAATGAGATTGGCATCTCCAAGTTGTTGACGGCTGAAGAGGAGGTCTATTTCTCCCGTCTGGCGCAGAAGGGTGATCAGGCAGCCCGGCAGCGGATGATCGAGAGTAATCTGCGGCTGGTGGTAAAGATTGCCCGGCGTTATATGAATCGTGGGCTGGCGCTGCTGGACCTGATTGAGGAGGGCAATCTGGGCCTGATGCGAGCTGTTGAAAAGTTCGACCCGGAACGTGGCTTTCGTTTTTCCACCTATGCAACCTGGTGGATTCGCCAGACTATCGAACGGGCGATTATGAACCAGACCAGGACTATTCGTCTGCCCATTCATG
>JBNKMQ010000015.1:0-14676 GCA_050293225.1 Sedimenticolaceae bacterium | reverse complement strand
GAACCGGCCCGGTGAAGAGCTGGCCGATGGTTCTAACCGCGTAGGCGGCACTCAGCAAGACGCTTGCAGTCAGCAGTGCTGCGACCCAACCCCAGCGGGCGAAACCACCGATCAGGGTATTCAGCTCGGCGACAAAGCCTGCAGTTCCTGGAAGGGATACCGCAGCGATGAAAGCGAAGGTGGTAAAGAGGGCAAACCTTGGCGTGACCCGGACCAGGGAGCTGTATTGGGTGACATCCCGGGTGTGGGTGCGCTCATAGAGCAGGCCGATAAGCAGGAAGAGAGAGCCGGCCACCAGGCCGTGGGCCACCATCTGCATCAAGGCCCCATTCAACCCCGCCAGGTTGAGGGTGGCGATACCGAGCAGTACAACACCCATGTGACTGATGGATGAGTAGGCGATCATCGCCTTGAGGTCGCTGTTGCGCCAGGCCAGCAGGCCACCGTAGATAAGACTGACAAAGGCGAGTACGGCTAGGAAACCCTGCAGTGCCTCCACTGCACTGGGCAACATGCCCGCAGCACGGATCAGACCGTAGGCACCCATCTTCAGCAGTATGCCCGAGAGGAGTATTGAGATTGGACTCGGTGCCTCCACATGGGCCAGGGGGAGCCAGCCGTGGAGGGGAAAGATCGGCATCTTGACGCCAAAGCCGATGAGAAAACCGAGAAAGATCAAGATCTGGGTCTGTTGCGGCAGCTGTCGACCGCCCTCCATCATCGCCTGCATGGAGAAGGAGTGCCCCGGGATGGTATCGAACAGGACCAGCAGGCTGATCAGCATGAAGACCGAACCGCCCATGGTATAGAGCACGAAGTTGAGTGCTGCCCCGTGGCGGTTCTTGCCGCCCCAGCGATTGATCAGGAAGAAGAGGGGGATCAGGGTCAGCTCCCAGAAGATATAGAAGAGCGACCAGTCCTGGGCCATGAAGACCCCCAGCATGGCTGTCTCCAGCAGCAGTACAAGAATGTAGTAGCCCTTGACCCACTTCTTCACACTGGCGGAGGCGAGCAGGGCAACGAAACTGAGTAGTGTTGCCAGCAGCACCATCGGATAGGAGAAGCCATCCAGACCCAGGGTGAAGGAGCTGCCGAGCCGGGTTTGCCATGCAGTATCCTGGAGAAACTGCAGTCCCGCCTGATGCTGCTCAAATTCGAGCAGGTAGAGCCAGGACAACAGCAAAGTGATGCCAGAGGCGAGCAGGGCGATGGGGCGTACAGCCTGCAGCCCGCCTGAGCGGGGCAGAAATAGAATCAGCAGGGCACCGGCCATGGGAGCCAACAGTAGATAGCTTAGACTAGGCATCGAAGACGATTCTACATGAGTTGTCTTGATCTGGTTGTCGGCATGATCTCAATCTTTGTCGACCTTGTTGGGACTACGTAGCGGGCAGTTCTGCTTGTCATCGTCGTCACCCAACGCTTGGCAGACAAAATTCAGCGCCAGACCGATGCGGGAGTAGAAGTTGTCGCCCATCTTTTCACGCAGGCCGGTTTTGCGAATGGTGTCCAGGAACTGCCTCTTCACGCGTGCCCACTTGTAAGCGTTTCCCCAGATGGCGCAGTACCTCTTCGGCCGTAGCATCGATCTGGTTGATGCCTTCGCCGTCGAGAATGCGGAATCTGCACATAGTATGTCCATCGAGAATGAAGCTATTTCCCGTTATAGTTGATTGTCCCGGAGGTTCGATCGAACTGCCAGTAAGTCATTGATTTTAATCCGGGAGTCGTTGCAACTCCCAACATTATGACCCCCTAATACTAAAGGGGATGGCATAAAATTAAAAGCTGAAAACCGGATTTACGGGACAAAAATATCCAGAATTAATTGATAAGGGTATTTATCCAGAGCGAGAGAACAGGAAGGGCTTGAGCAGAAGGTTATGCCGTACTGACTTGCTTATCACTGCCTGGCAGTCGTGTTTCATCGAGGACCAGCTTGAGCAGTGAATCCCCCGCCTCCTGCAGTGGGCCGTCGTTACTCAGCCGGATTAGATGTGAGTCTTTCAGGGACTGGTCCAGTGCTTCCGCTCGCACAAGTCGCTGTTCAATCTCCTCATGACTCTCACGACCGCGGGATATCAGGCGTTGAGCGAGCTGATCATGGGAGACAGTGATCAATACCGGCAGTAGATCGGGATAGGATTCACGGGCGCTATCCAGGTAGTGTCTTGAGCCATTGATTACGACTTGATAGCCCTGCTTGAGCCACTCCTCGATCTCAATCCCGATACCGTAGGCATAGCCGTGGCTATACCAGTGCATGGCGAATCTGCCTTCGCTGACATGGCGCTCGAACGCTTCGGGAGTGATTTCGATATGGGGTTCTCCACCGGCGCGGGTCTCTCTGGTGATATATCGCCTGGGTAGCATTACCTTGTCCGTTGCAGAAAGTTGACTCTGCAGATAGAGGATCAGGCTGTCTTTACCGACACCCGATGCACCCATCAGGTAGAAGAGTTGTCCCATATTTTTGTTTTACCTGTATTAGATAGTGTTGCATTGAAAGCGGCTTCACCATGGGAAGCTTAGCGTGCGACGCAAAGATATCTTGAGACTCAGGTCGAAAGGATTGGTTCAGGACTATCGGTGCTGATCGAAATGGTTTCAGTTCATCGTCTGGTCCGCAAGCTGCAGCATGTCGGGAATGTGGGAGATCAACATGCCGATAACAGCAAGTACCACGATCAGGGTTATGCCCCCCACCAGGTTGACCAGCAAGTTTTTGCCGCCTCTATGATCCGCCATGGCGTGTGCCAGTTTGGAGAGGGTGACCATCCCCTGCAGATTGTCATTACGATAGACCAGCAGCCGTCGACAGCGGTTTGTACGCATCAGTTTGATCGCATAGTCGCAGGAGCTGTCGTGGGAGACGGAGATCAGATTGCGAGTACAGACATCGCTCAGTTTTAGTGCGTCGGCCTGTTTGCCTGCACCAACAACCCGCGTCAGCAGGTCTCTCTCGGTGAAAAGTCCGATCACCTGGTCATCCTGGGTGACGACCACCGAACCTCTTCCCCATTCAGCCATCTTTGCTGCAGCTGATTGAATATCAGTTTCACCATCCAGTGAGACAACCGTCTCACTCACCAGCGACTCTACGCGGCATGCCATAATCCCATCTCCTCATCATCCTGTTCTATTTATAACGAAACATCCTAGTCTTTTAGCAAGTAATGCGCCAATGTCATTGGATTGCCTCGTCAGTGTCATGGAGCAGGTGCTTTAATCCTTTGGACAGGACTATGACCATATTGGCAGAAGAAAATAGATCTGTCGGAAATAGTGAAGATATCAACAGTCTCTCTTCATTGGGATAGTGCAATGCAGTGACAATGAATAAAGGCTACCTTCTCGTCTATTCTAAAAATAGATAGTTTCTGAAACCGATGAGGTAACACATGCAGAGTAGACGACTGAAGATGCTTCAGCAGATGCCGATTTTTGGCGGTGTGGGCGAAGCGACTCTCGATTTCATTCTGCAGAATTCAGAAATTGTAGAGGTTGACTCAGAAGACTTTTTCTTCCGTGAAGGTGACCAGGACAATGCTATCTACATACTGGAGCAGGGGAGTGTGGCGGTTTATAGATTCTGGAAAGGCCAGCGATATAAATTGCGTGAACTTGAGGTTGGTGATTGCTTCGGTGAAATGGCGTTAATGGACTTTCAACCGAGAAGCGCAGAGGTTGTTGCAACTGAGAATTGTCGCGCGATTCAGATCACAGCGCCTCAACTGGCGCTGCTCTACGAAAGAGATCCGGAACAGTACACCATGATCTACATGAATTTGGGTCGAGAGGTCTGCCGGCGTTTGAGGGAGGCTGACAGGAGGCTGTTTATAAACGATATCGCCGAGTCAGAAAGGGATGACGAATAGTCGTTGGGCTACCGGGGCCTCCCTGCCCCGATGTTTGTCGTTAGGATTAAGGAACCTCTGAACAAGTCATGGACCGACATCTTGTCGCCAAAATGCACCGCTTCGGCGTTACAGATCTTCGCAATAGCTTGCTATTACGTACGATCTGCGCCTTGAATCGGCACATTTTGATCGACAATCTGTTCGGCCCAGACTTATTCAGAGGTTCCTTAATAGGTATTTGCAAGCATAGGCTTGATCGGGATCCAGTCGAGGCCCACCAGCCGATAGTCGATTCGATGCTCCGTTTGGCTGACAGAATAGTCGATCGAAACCCTTTCTCCTGACAGTACATGGCGTTGCGTGATCTCTATCGTCTGTCCTGGATGCTGAGTATTCAACGAACTACAGAGCATATCTGTGGAGGGGCCGATATCTCCGATTTCGAGACTATCACCATTGCATGTGGCATTGGCACCAGCGGTTGTCAGCAGTAGAGCAAGAGAGAGTATGCATTTCATCATCTTTGTTTCTCCTCAGGTTGTCTTTCGTCCGATCCTGAAAAATCACGGATCGAGGCAGAGAGGTTCATTGGTCTGGAGAACTACTGACTAGGCTGCTGTTGTCATGATCAATCCATCCTCTCCGTTAGAAGAGATTATTGATCGGATATCTGATGATCTGTTGTGAGATTCATCATCGGATTGATGTGAGAAAATCCCATCGTACGGTGGCTTTTGGTTGCAGAATTCAACCCAAAAAACACTCCGCCAGCGCTGATAGCGCTGGGGTTATGTGTCATGTTGTCGCAAGGTTTCAGTCGCTCGGGCGGATCTTGAACATGATCGCGTAGAGGGTCGGTACGAAGAGAAGTGTCAGCAATGTAGCAAAGCCCAATCCTGCCATGATGGTGATCGACATATTGACGAAGAAGACATCCCGCAACAATGGTATCAAGCCCAGGATGGTGGTGGCCGCTGCCAATACCACCGGCCTGAGTCGGCTGACAGTGGAGTCGAGGATGGCGCTGTAGGACTCCTTTCCACTGGTGATCTGCTGGTCGATCTCATCGATCAGGACAATCGCATTTTTGATCAGCAGGCCGATGAGGGAGAGGGCGCCGAGCAGTGCCATGAAGTCGAAGGCCCCATCAAAGCCAAGCAGTCCGGCGGTGATGCCGACGATGGCGAGGGGAACTGTGAGCCAGATGATCAACGGTTGCCGGACCTTACCGAAGAGAAGGATGCTGACCAGGATCATGATCAGGAATCCCACCGGCAGTGACGAGGCTAAACCTGCTTGGGCATTCCTGGAGTCCTCGTATTCACCACCCCAGGAGAGGCTATAGCCAGGGGGTAACTCCATTGCTTCGATCTGTGGTTTGATCCGCTTGAACAGAGGCGTGGCCAGTTCCCCGATGGGATTACAGGATGCGATGATGGTCTGCACCCGGTCCCGGGCGCGCAGTACGGTGTTCTCAAATACGGTCTCGAATCGGTCGATCACCTGGGATGCCGGCAGTGACTGGCTGAGCACCGGGCTCCAAACCAAAATATCTTGAAGATTACCGACATCGGCCCGGTCGTCCTCCGGCGCTCGCATATAGATCGGCAGTACGCGGATGCCGTCTCTGAAACTCCCCACGGCAGTACCTTCCGATGCATACTCAAGTGCCGCAGCCAGATGCTTCCGAGTGATACCCAACTGGCGTCCCACCTGCTCATTGAAGACCGGACGGATCAGCTTCACCGGCTGACGCCAGTCGTCGCGCACATCCTTCGATTCGGCATCGGCCTGCATGATCGCCATCGCTTCCTGGGAGAGCTTGCGCAGAACATCGGGATCAGGACCGTGGAATCTCGCCTCAATCTTGCCGTCCCGCCCCGGGCCGATACGCATGCTCTTGATCAGTGGATCGGTCCAGGGCAGGTTCTCACGCATGAAGGTGTCGACCTTGGGTTTGATCTCGGCGATCCGCTCCAGGCTGTCGGTCTGCACAATGATCTGAGCGTAGACCGGGGAGGAGGGTTTGCCGTCATAGACCAGGGTGAAGCGTTGATGGGCACCGCCGATGACGGTGCTTGTCTGCAATACCCCCTCCTGCTGACGCAAGAACTCGGATACCCTGAGGGTATCCTCGCGGGTCTTGCGGATATCCGTCCCTTCGATCTCCCAGATGTCGACAAAGAAGAGTGGTGTGCTAGAGGAGGGGAAGAAGGCTTGTTTGACACTGCCGAAACCAACAATGGCTATAACGAACAGTCCGACTACGACAGTCACTGTTACCCAGCGCAGACGGATCGCTTTATCAACTATACCCCTGAATAGTTTGAACAGACTTCCGCCATAGGGATCGCTGGTCTGGGTATCTCCTCCTTGCCCCGGCTTGATCAACAGTGCACACAAAAGTGGTGTCGTGCTGATGGCGGTAATCCAGGAGAGTAGTAGGGAGTAGAAGATCACCCAGAAAAGAGAGTTGGCAAACTCACCAGTACTGTCTGGTGAGAGACCGATGGCGGAGAAGGCGAGAATACCGATCACTGTTCCCCCAAGCAGCGCCCAGATAGTCTTGCCCACCGTCTCGCCCGCCGCCTTGGCGGCATTCATCCCCGCCTGCATGCGGATCAGGATGCCTTCCGCCACGACGATGGCGTTATCCACCAGCATGCCCAGGGCAATCACCAGGGCGCCGAGAGAGACACGCTGCAGCTCGATATCCTTGAGATACATGATCAACAGGGTGCCGGCGACAGTAATCAGGAGCACCGAGCCGATGATAAAGCCGACCCGCAATCCCATGAAAAGCAGCAGTACCAGGATGACGATACCCACCGCCTGACCGACGCTGACAAGGAAGCCTTGCACCGACTTATCGACCTCTCCCGGCTGGTTGTAGATCGGTGTCAGCTGCATGCCGACGGGGATCATCGACTGCAGGGAGCGAAACTTCTGATTTAATGCCTCTCCGGTGGCGACAACGTTTTGCCCGTTCTGCATTGAGATGCCGAGGGTCAGCGCCTGGGCGCCGTTGACGTAGTACATCTGGCTTGGCACCTCTGCATAGGCCCGGGTGATGTCGGCGATATCCTTGAGATAGACCAGCTTTTTGTCACTGGAACCGATGAGGACGTCACCGATGCCGGCGACAGAGGTGAGTTCACCGGTGGGCTGGATGCGCAGATACTCATCGCCCACGTTGGCATTGCCTGCGGTGACCACAGTGTTTTGCGAGGAGAGCACTTGGGCGATCTGAGAGGCGGAGATACCCAACTCTCCCATGCGTGCGCGGGAGATATCGACGTAGACCACCTCCTTTTGGGTGCCGCCAATACTGACCTTTCGCACACCCGGTACAAGGACCAGTTCCCGCTTGAGGCTGTCTGCGGTGTCCCACAGATCCCGCCAGCTGTAGCCTTTGCCACTGAGGGCAAGGTAGACGCCGTAGACATCTCCGAAGTCATCCACAATGATCGGCGCCATGGAGCCTGGAGGCAGTTTGCCTTTCATGTCGGCGATCTTGCGTCGCAGTTCGTCGTAGATGTTGGGGAAGTCGTCGCCCCTGTAGGTATCTTTGAAATCGATGGAGATATCGGACATGCCAGGGCGTGAGATCGCCATCTTGATCCGCTTCACCTGCTCCATGCGCTGGATCGCATCTTCGATGTGGTAGGTGACCTCGTCCTGTACCTCTTTTGCCGTGGCGCCGGGATAGTAGGTGATGATCTTGGCCGACTTGATGGTGAAGGCTGGATCCTCCAGCTTGCCGATGCGCTCGAAGGACCAGATGCCGCCGGCAACCATGATGATCACCAGTAGCCAGGAGATCACCGGTGTCTTGACCGAGTATTCACCGATATTCATCGTTAGTCCTTGGTTATGCTTCTGTTGTGCGGGATCTCTATTGATATTTCAGGTCATCGGGCCTTGGCATCGCCTGTTCCCGCTCCGGCATCGGGATCACCTTCATGCCTTCGGTGAGAAAGGGGGTGCCTGCGGTGACGATACGCTCTCCAGGTTCAAGCCCCTCGAAGATCTCAATGTTATCTCCCATCATGCGACCGACTTTGACGGGTCTGGGACTTACCGTCATATTGGTCTCATCAATCACCCAGGCGGTGGGATCAAGCTTGTAGTCGCCGACAATGGCGCTGGAGGGGACGCTGTGAATGATCTCCTCTCCACTGAGATTGCTGAGATCTGCGATGACGGTGGCGGTCATGCCGGGCAGGATGGTGGCGCCATCGATCTCATCCATGGTGTAGGTCACCTCGAAGGTCTGGGTCTTGTCATCCGCCTGGGTGCTGACTTCACGAAACTTGATGGGGTAGCGCTTCTGTGGGTTGTCGGAGAAATAGACGAAAGTGGGGATGGGTTTTTCATCACTCTGTGCGCCGTGCTCATTATCGACCCTGTCCACCCGCCGCACGATGTTCTCCGGAACATCGAACTTCACTTCGAGTTGGGCCAGATCCTGCAGTTCGAATATCGCCTGTTTGGCCTGGACCTCCTCGAAGGCCTGAATATGGCGACGGGCAAGGATGCCACTGAAAGGTGCGACCAGCTTGGTGTAATCGAGGTTCTGTTGAGCCGACTCCAGGGCGGATGTGGCGCTTTTATACTCAGCTTCCAGACGGTCGAAATCCATCTTGGAGATATTGCCCTTCTTCACCAGATCTTTGGCGCGATTGAAGTTCTTTCGGGCGTTGTCGAAATTGGCTTTCTGGTTGTTGTATTTGATCTGGTAGTCAGTGGGATCGAGGCTCGCAATCACCTGGCCCTGTTCAACCCGGTCTCCCTCTTTTGCATTCAACTTAGTCACCTTGCCGGAGACCCGGAAGGCGAGCTCTGCCTTTTGACCGGCATCGATACGGGCCGGAAAGGAGCGGATAGCGCCACCGCCGGTGTCTTCAATTAGATAGGTTTTGACGGGTCTTGCGACCTCCTTGGTGGGGGGAGGCGGGGGTTCGCTGCAAGCACTGAGAAGGGAGGTTAACAATACAGATCCCAGAATGGTATGGATGTGCCGGCGCATGAGGCGCTCCTCTCAGTCGTTGATTTTTCTAGTTGGGAATTCTTGCTAATTACATGCCTTTGTCTGTGGGAAAGCAACCCCACAGGGATGACTGAAATGCTGGCCAGTTATTTTGAGGGAGATGCTTATTAATTCGTCATTCCGGCGAAAGACGGAATCTATTTTGGTACTCCTGGATGATTCGTTTTGCTCACCCTTCGGCTCAACTTTCAGTCATTCAACACGCTTCGTACTTTAGTCCGGTCTTCGCCGGGAAGATAGGTCTTGAATAAATCAGAGCAAGCTTAAGTACTGTCTGACATAAATAAATGTCATCGAATCTTCACTGATGATCATCTTGATAGTTAGAGGCGATCTCCAGGAACTTGTCCTCCAGCTGCAAAAAGGCATCGACAATATCGGGATCGTGATGAGATCCGGCGCTCTGCTTGACGATCTCTACCGCCTCTTCGTGCGTGTACGCTTCCTTGTAGACACGTCTGCTGATCAAGGCATCGTACACATCCGCAATGGCCATCAGACGACCTGAGATGGGTATCTCTGTCCCTTTCAATCCCCGGGGATAGCCTGTGCCGTCCCATCGTTCATGGTGGGTATAGGCGATCTCCCGGGCCATCTGCAGGAAGTCGGTACTGCCCAGCTCCTGTTCGGCACGTAGGAGTGCGTTGTGGCCGTACTCAGCGTGTTTCTTCATTATCTCCCACTCATCCGGGTCTAGTTTTCCGGGTTTCAGAAGTATTCGATCAGGTACGCCGATCTTGCCGATATCGTGCAGGGGAGAGGTCTTGGTCAACGTGTCGATAGTGTCGTTGTTCTGCAGATAGTCTGAGAATCGAGGGTGGCTTTTCAGATGTTCCGCTAAAACCCTGATGTAATTCTGTGTGCGAAGAATATGCTGGCCTGTCTCGTAGTCTCTTGTCTCTGCCAACGTTGCCATGCAGAAGATGGCGACATCCTTGGTGCGAGTCAGCTCGAGGGTACGCTCTTTGACTCTTTCTTCCAGTAGGAGATTCTGATCCGCCAGTTGCTGTTGTGCCTGATGAAGCGCCAGGTGGGATTTGACTCTTGCGCGGACGATAGGAGGGCTCATCGGTTTTGCGATATAGTCGACGGCACCAAGGCTGAAGCCTTTGACCTCGTCAGAGACTTCGCTTTTTACCGTTAAAAAGATGACCGGTATAGCTGAGGTGCGGGGATTCTGTTTGATACGTTGGCAGACCTCATAGCCGTCCATCTCCGGCATGACGATATCCAGCAGGACCAGATCGGGCAGAGGGTCGTCTGCCATCCGTTTGAGCGCCTGCTCTCCACTCTTCGCAACCACAGTAACATACTCATCCTTCAGCAGGTCGACGAGGATATCGATATAGAGTGTCTCATCATCCACCAGTAATATCTTTGGCTTTCTAGTCAACATTTTGTTATTTCCTCAGATTTTGCGACAGCGTATCCAGGCATGCTCTTGCCAGATCGAAGTCGTAGTTCTGAATGTGCTCGGATAACTGGTTCATCAGCTCTCTACTATCCGCTTGTTGGATGCGGTTGTGAAGTGTCTGAAACAGATCTTTTGCATCAGCGTTACCTGCGCTTAATGCATCATCCAGTGCGCGAATTATCTCTGTTATGTCTCTCTTGTTGGATGTCGTGGGTCCAGAGCGCAGGCTGTAGACAGGAGGTGCCGATTCCTTCACATAGAGTTGGAGTCCGTCTATCAGTTGCGTAAAGGCGAGACGAAAATTGTTGGGTATGTCTGGCTCCATGTCGTCATCTGCCAGACTTATCTGTAGTTGCTTTGAGGCATCCTGCAGATTGTGCGCACCGATATTCCCTGAGATGCCTTCAAGTGTGTGCAGTGTTCGCTTGGCAGCGTCTATCTCGCCACGTTGCAGCTCAGAATCCAGCCTCTCCATGTCTCCGCCGTGATGGGTGGCAAACTCTACAAGTAAATTACTATAGAGCTGACGATTACCGCCAACCCTTTCAAGCCCCCAATCCAGATCGATGCCGGGAAGTTTCTCGGGTAGCTTGATATCATCCTGGCTTGGTCGAAACAGCCGTTTATCTCCAGTAATATCCTTAGCCGGCTTCAGCCAATGACTGAGGACATTATACAGGTGCGCTGGATCGATGGGTTTGGGAATATGTTCGTTCATTCCAGCGGCAAGACAGGCTTCCCGTTCATCCGCCATGGCGTGGGCGGTCATGGCAATCAGCGGCAGTGTTTTGTATTTCTCATCGGCGCGAATCCTGCGGGTTGCCTCATAGCCATCCATCTCCGGCATCTGCAGGTCCATCAGTACCAGGTCGTAGCTGTTTTGATTCAGGGCGTCGATCGCCTTACGACCGTTGTTGACCGTGTGGACCATGACGCCCATGCCTTCCAACAACTCTTGTGCGACCTGCTGGTTGATTACATTGTCCTCGGCAAGCAGTACCAGACCGGAGAGTCGCTGTTTGGCTCTCCCTCTACTACCGGCGGCGTGATCGGTAAGACGCTCATCACTCAAAACACGTACCACCGTATCAAACAGCAGTGATGGACTGATGGGTTTAATCAGGACAGCATCCACGCCCACTTTTTCTGCCTGCTGCATCACCTCTTCTCTGCCATAGGCAGTGATCAGTATGACTGCCGGGATCTGTTTGATTTTGATGCTGTTGCGTTTGATTCTACGACTCGCCTCCAGGCCATCGATACCCGGCATGCGCCAATCCATCAGGACAAGCTCGAAGGCTGTTTCGCCATTTTGTTCAGCCTGTTTTATAAGGTCCAAAGCGTCAGCCGCATTTTCGCTTGATGTGACATCAAAGGTAAAAGAGGTAAGTCGCTCACTGATGAGTTCGAGGGCGGTGGGGTTATCGTCAACAACCAACACCCGCAATCCTCTGAGACTGGGTTCCGGTAACCAATCTTTGGTGATGACATGATCACTCGTTTTCAAGGGTAGAACAAAACTGAAGCGGCTGCCTTTGCCCGGGGTACTATCGACCTCGAGTTCACCCTGCATAAGCTCTATCAGGTGGGTGCAGATGCTTAAACCCAGCCCGCTGCCGCCAAAGCGTCGGGTTGTGGAATCGTCAAGCTGGGTAAAAGGTTGGAACAGCCTCGGTAGTGCCTCGGGATCAATGCCGATACCGCTGTCCTCGACAATAAATCGCAGCCAAATAGTTTGTTGGGTGGATTTCTCCAGCAAACAGGAGACGATGACCTCTCCCTTTTGCGTGAATTTAATCGCATTTCCCGTCAGGTTGATCAGTATCTGTCCAATTCTCAAAGGGTCGCCAATCAGTGTGTCGGGAATTTGCAGATCACGATTGAATATGATTTCAAGACCTTTCTCCTCAGCGCGTAGGGTTGTCAGACTGGCGAGATTATCCAGGGTCTCATCCAGGGAGAAGGGGGTCTCTTCGATGTCCAGCTTGCCGGCTTCAATTTTTGAGAAATCGAGAATGTCATTGATCACGCCAAGCAGGGCATGGGACGAGGTCTTAATCTTGTCGATATAGTGGAACTGACGATCTGTCAGTTCCGTCTGCAGCGCCAGATGGCTGAAGCCCATGATCGCATTCATCGGTGTGCGGATTTCATGGCTCATGTTGGCGAGAAAGGTACTCTTGAAGCGGTTGGCCCTGTCGGCCTCGGCTTTTGCTGCAGCAAGCGCCGTTTTTTGACGGCGGATCTGGTTTATCCAAAGCAGAGATAGCAGCAGTAATATTGCTGAACCACCCAGTACCTGCCACAACAGGGTGTAGTCCACCTCTACGTCATAGCGGATGGCCAGAGACTCCTGTCGTATCATACGGCGCTCGTTCTTATCGATGGCGGCCAGGGCCTTGTCGAGAATTGATTGGAGTTGCGGCCAATCTTTGCGCACGCCGATGGCCAGGTCACTGGTGTAGTCAGTGGGGGCTGCGACTTTGATATTGCCAAGTCCCAGCTTGTCGATCTGATAACTGCCCTGAGTAAGGTTGCCGACATAGGTATCTACGCTACCGCTGGCGACTGCCTGCAGGGCGTCAGCCGTAGTCTGAAACTGAACCAGATTCAGATTCGGGTGGTCTCTCTGCAGGAACTCAACTGTGATGTAATCGGTCTCAACCGCCACGTCGAGGTCGTAGAGATCTTCGATGCCGGTAATCAATGGGGCATCCGAGCGGGTGAAGATCATGAAGGGGAAGTGGAGATAGGTCTGTGTGAAGTTGAGATAGTTGGCGCGCGCTGCAGAAGGCGTCACGGCTGGCAGAAGATCGATATCACCGCTTTTTGCACCGACAATAACCTGGGACCAACTGAGGGAGGGAACCAGGCTGAAGCTCAATCCAGTGATCTCTTCAATACGGGCGAGAAAATCGGCTGAAATCCCCCGGTAAGTTCCGGCTTTGTCGATAAATTCGATAGGCTCCCATGCGGGGTCGACACCGATGCGAATTTGTTTGTGCTCTGCCATCCATGCCTGTTCCTCCGGTGTCAACTGCAGTTGGGGGACTGCTTCTGATAGAGGCTCATTCACTTCGTTATCGGGCACCCATTTTTTCAGGATCTGTCTGATCTCTTCACGGGTCAGAGTAGAGAGTGTCTTCTGTAGTATGTCCCTCAGGATCGGCCAGTCTTTACGTATGCCAATTGCGTTAATCGATGAGGTCTGTGTGATTTTTCGCTGTATCTTAAGATTTGAGATCAGTTCATGTTCGATCAGATAGAGCGCCGCTGCCCGATTGCCGATATAGGCATCGGCATCGCCCCGGGAGACTGCGTCGAGGGCGTCGCTGGTATTGGGGTATTCGCCCAGGATGATGTCAGGATGTTCCTTTTTCAGAACCTGGACGAGCATGAAATCCTTCTCTATTGCCACCCTTTGCCCGACTAAATCGGTGATCTGATGTGTTGTCGGATGATCCTTTCGGGTAACGATGACATGGGGAATGGTTAAATAGGGCTCGGTGAAGTTAAACTCCTGAGCGCGTTGCGTGGTTGGTGTGATACCCATGAGAGCCGGCAGTTCTCTCTTCTTGACCGAGGCGTAGTGTTCCGCCCAGGTGCCGGGTCGGGGTATTAACACGCCACCCAGGCGTCGGTTCAACGCCTCGATGATATCCTTGCCGATGCCCGCGCTGTTACCTTCAGCATCGATAAAGTCCATGGGCGGCCAGGCCTGCATCACACCGATCTCGATCTGCTGATGCTGGGCCAGCCATTCGCGTTCCTGCTGATTCAGGACCAACGATTCCGTTGCGCTCTCTGCCTCGTCATTAAACCAGCGCTGCTTGATTGAACGGTGCTCTGCCGGGGTAATGCTGGCGAGGGCCTTGTCGATAAGATCTGCTAGGGTTGCCCAGTCTTTTCTTATGCCGAAGCGCAGTTCGGTTTTGTTGACGCTCTCGCGCAATGGTAGTGCTTTGAGCTGGTCCAACTTGTGCTCGCCGATCAGTTGATCGGCAATACTCTGGATGCCGATATAGGCGTCTGCGCGATTTTGCTTGACGGCTTCCAGTGCCTGTCTGGTGCTCTCAACGATAAGCAGTTCTATTGAGGGGTAGTCTGTTGAGAGCCGCTCATGCAGCCAATAATCTTTCTCTACCGCAACCCTCTTGCCCCTGAGGTCGTTCAGCGTGCTGATGCGAAGATCGTCGCCCCGGAGATAGAGTTTGGTTCCTGCTATGTGATAGGGCAGAGAGAAGCGCATATATTGCTTGCGCTCATCTGTGGGGGAGACGGTGCCGATGATATCCAGCTGTTGAGACTGAATCTGGTCGAGCAGACTGTACCAGTGACTATTGGTCTCCATT
>JBNKMQ010000014.1:0-2506 GCA_050293225.1 Sedimenticolaceae bacterium | reverse complement strand
ACACATGGAGAGGGATTGAATCAGTTGCTCCGCCTCTGCCTCGTTACCGGCTTCAAGACTCGCAACCAGTGCTCGGGCGGTCTCCAGACGTTGGTCGCTTTTGACTGTTTTTTTCGTCATGTATTACCCCTGACTTGCCCGGCTTAACCCACACGCTCGAAGATCTTGTTGATCTTCTCTTCCAGGGTTGTTGCCGTGAAGGGTTTGACGACATAGCCGTTAACACCAGCCTGCGCTGCCTCTATGATCTGCTCCCGTTTCGACTCCGCAGTCACCATCAACACCGGCAGCTTGGCCAATTTATCATCGGCCCGCACCGCCTTGAGTAGATCGATGCCGGTCATGCCGGGCATATTCCAATCGGAAACAAGGAAATCGAAATTACCGTTCTGCAACATCGGCAGCGCGGTCAGACCATCATCCGCCTCCTGAGTATTGTTGAATCCGAGATCGCGCAATAGATTTTTAATGATGCGCCTCATGGTCGAAAAATCGTCCACAATGAGGATCTTCATATTCTTATCCAAAACAACCTCCCTTCACTGAAATGCAGCAGAAACCAATCAAACCTTGCCAACCAACCATAATCGCTAATCATCCTCCTGCGCCAAAGAGAGCCACTCGGTCAGACGCGAACGAAGACGCAGAGTGGCCTGACTGTGAATCTGGCAGATGCGGGATTCGCTCACGCCCAGGACACTGCCAATCTCGCGCAGATTCATCTCGTCGTCGTAATACATGGCAATCACCAACCGCTCCCGCTCAGGGAGACCGGCAATGGCATCTGCCAAGGCCTTCTTGAAGGCCGATTTCTGTAACCCTTCCAGCGGGGTATCTGAGGTTCCCTCTGTCTGGAAAGGCAGTCCATCGTTAACCGCAGTCAATTCATCCAAGCTGAAGATCCGGCAGCCGGTAGAGTCTTTTAGAATCTGGTGATATTCATCCAGACTCATATCCAGGGCCTCGGCCACCTCAACATCACGGGCGTCGCGGCCTTCGTTGTTCTC
The DNA here is from genome assembly GCA_050293225.1 of Sedimenticolaceae bacterium. Classification (GTDB taxonomy): domain Bacteria; phylum Pseudomonadota; class Gammaproteobacteria; order Chromatiales; family Chromatiaceae; genus Thiodiazotropha. The sequence goes on along the minus strand of JBNKMQ010000014.1, from coordinate 1,499 downwards.
GATCTCCCGCATCGCCTCCGCCACCATGCGCGCTTTACGATGGACCGAACGTGGTGTCCAGTCACTGCGGCGGATCTCATCCAGCATGGCACCGCGAATTCGGATACCTGCATAGGTTTCGAAACTTGCCCCCTGAGTGGGATCGTAGTTCTTACTCGCCTCAAGCAACCCCAGCATACCGGCCTGGATCAGATCGTCCGCCTGCACATTCGGCGGCAGACGGTTCATCAGGTGATAGGCAATGCGCTTGACCAACCCCGCATGCTCGTTCACCAGGTCGCTGAAGGTTTGTTGTTCTTGAATGGCGGTGTATGTCGCTAAGCCGTTCACCGTCAAATCTCCCCGTAATGACTTGAATATTGAATCAGACGCTCGACAAAAAACTGCAGATCTCCACTGACACCTGTCGGTACAGGCCAGTTATCGGCCTTTTTGGCCAAATTCTTGAATGCCTGGGAAACCCGCGCCCTTGGATAGGCCTCTACCACAGGTTTCTGGCTCTTCACAGCCTTGCGTAGTTGTTCGTCGAAAGGAATGCTGCCCATGTAGCTGAGCATCACATCGAGATACTGGTCAGTGACCCGGCACATCTTGTTGTAGAGGTCCCGACCCTCCTGAACACTCTTTACCATATTAGAGAGTATACGAAATCGGCTGACGCCGTGCTCGCGATTGAGCAGTTTAATAATGGCATAGGCATCAGTTATCGAAGCCGGTTCATCACAGACCACCACGATCTGCTCCTGCGCCGCCCGACTGAAGCTCACCACCAGGTCTGAGATGCCCGCTGCGGTGTCGATGATCAGCACGTCTACATCGTTGGCCACCTCACTGAAGGCGTGGATCAGGCCTGCATGCTCTGCAGGGCTCATCTCTGCCATATGCTGGATACCGGAGGCACCGGGAATCACCTTCAATCCGTGGGGGCCGGTCACCATAATCTCTTCCAGGCTACACTCTCCACTCATTACATGGGAGAGATTGCGCCGGGCATGCAGGCCCAGAATCACATCAATATTCGCCAGCCCCAAATCGGCATCGAGCACCATCACCCGGCGTCCCATCTGGGCCATTGCAACGCCCAGATTAACCGAGATATTGGTCTTGCCAACCCCACCCTTACCACCGGTAACCGCAATAACTCTAACAGGATCAGGGTTTACCATACGACGGAGTCCTGTGGCCTGGTCTTCAATCTGCTCAGACATGTGCATGTTCACCCATTCCTCCAAAGGCCATCGCCAAGCAGTCCTCATCGGGACTGATTTCACTGGAATCACTTAACTCCAGGGCCTGACCAATCAAATTCTTCGCGCTGGCGATATGTATATCCTCCGGCACCCGCTGACCGTCTGTAATATAGGCCAGAGGCAGGCGTGCCTCGATCAGGCCGGAGAATAGACCGCCCAGTTCCGCCGCTTCGTCGATCTTGGTGATCACAGCACCCACCGGTTTGGCGCCGGCAAAGGCTTCAACGGCACGGTTTAATGAAGCGCGTT
>JBNKMQ010000013.1:0-7512 GCA_050293225.1 Sedimenticolaceae bacterium | reverse complement strand
TCGTCAAAACTGATCTGTTTTGTGGCAGGCATAGCCTGTGGCCTGTGGTTAGAGTTCTTCCAGGGTACGCTGTATCAATTTCTGCGGATCATCGCCTTTTTCCCAAGCGGATACACCGATGGAAAGATCGGGATTTGGGCTGCCCTCCAGTTCAGTGAGGGCGCCATCACGACACTCCTGATCGATCTGTTGCAGAAGCTTCTCCGCATCCTCTTGGCTGGTCTCAGGCATCAGTATCAGAAACAGCTCATTTTCATAGCGACCGATGATGTCGGCCCAACGCAGCCGCTCGCGCAGGTAGTGGGCCAGTGAGAGAATCGATTTGTCCGGTAGGGGGCTGTCGGGCTGGTCCGGATGGCAGAGTCGCACGGCGCCCAGGGTCAACGGGTTGCCATATCGGCGGGTGCGGGTCACCTGTGCGGCTAATGCCTGCAGTGTCGCTTTGCGGTTGGCCATGCCGGTGAGGGGGTCTGTGATGACAAGATCCTCGACCCGTTTTTTTAGTTGGTCGTTTTCGCGTTCAGCCGTTATCTGGGAACTGATGTCCTGGTAGAAATGGAGTCGCAGTGGTGTGTCTGAACCATCAGTGACCTCACGCACCTCCCGGTGGAGCCAACGTTCGCCATCTCCATTCAATGAGAGATGGAGGATGTCGGTCTCGTCGAAGAGGGCATGCAGACTCTCTGGCAGTGCCGACTTTTCTTTTCCGATCAGGTCGTTACCCTCCAGATCCAGCATTTGTTCCAATGCCGGATTGATCCAGCGGATACGTACTGCATCATCAATGGCCAGCATGCCAGTGGGACAAGCTTCATAAAGGGCTTGATTGAAGTGGATATCAATCATGGTTTGAACCTCTCCGTCACGGGCAATAGCTGCAAAATGCTAAGCCCTTTCTTGCATTCCAGGTAGGCCGGAGTTCGGCCTGAGCTCAAACGTTTAGAGCGGCAGGGGAATGAAAATCTTTAGGCGCTATCGCAAGTTTTCACAGCCGGACAGACCGGCAAAGTCAGTTGTAGACCGCAGTGATACGCCAGCTTGTGCCTTGCAGTTGTAAATGGGCGTGTACAGGCCTGTCATCCAGGTCTCCGATTCGAATCAGCATACGGTCAGGGCCGTCGAAAAAGGCGTAGGAGAGGTGATCAAGAAAGCCGCCATCGTTGGGGTTGCTGTTGTGAGATCTCAGCTGGGAGGCTACCCAATTGGCATCGACCATTTCGTCGATGGCATTGGCACCTAGCTGCTGGATTCCTCCCTGCAGCCAGTCGATAAACCCATTGGAGACCTCACCGATGGAACTCTCCAGGTTTTTATTCAGCTTGCGTTTTATCTGATCCCGAACCGAGACAATATCAACCATCTCTTCCAGCGCCTGGCGATGGTGTTTCTCCAAAGCCTGGTCGATCCGGTAGATAGCGGAATAGGGCCAGATAAGAAATGCTGCGAGCAGAATGAACAATATCGAAGCAAGTGCCTTCATAACGGCACCATTCTACCATCACAGATTTCAAAGCGTACAGGCCGAAAACGACCGCGCCGGTGTCACAAGGATCACCGGCGACGCTTTCCTCAAATCAGATCAGTGCCTGGCTCTGTGATTCGGTCTGTCTTCCCTGGGTCTGGCTTCATTGACCCTGAGATTGCGACCTTCAATTTCTTTCTCGTTTAAAGCCTTGATGGCGGCATCGGCTTCATTGGTGTTAGACATCTCCACAAAGCCGAAGCCTTTGGAGCGCCCGGAGAACTTGTCCATGATGACACTGGCACTGGAGACATCACCGAACGCGGCGAAGAGATCTCGCAGCTGGTTATCATTGACACTCCAGGGCAGGTTTCCTACGTAGATATTCATCGTCAACTCTCAACTCTCGCAAATAGTGTAGTTATATTCATTCATAACCTGCTGAAACTAGGCTATGATTTTCGATTCGTGCATTTATCGTAAAAATGCATCGATAACTGCACGATCACTCCTCGGGCTGGAAAACCCCAGCGCCTGAGAGGTAAACTTTAGTACGTTTTTTACGTTTGTGCAGCCTCTATTTGCTCACTGATTGAGAGCCACTTCTCCTCTTTTTCCATCAATTCCTTATCCACAGACGCTTTATCACTCAGATGCTGTTTGAGTTCATCCTTGCGACTGGCTTCGTAAATCGTTGTATCGGCAAGTAGAAGTTGCAAGGCTTTTTCCCTTTGCTGCAGTTCATCAATGCGTTGCTCAAGTGATTTTAATTCTCGTTTAAGGGGCTGAAGTTGGCGACGCAGAGCGGCTTCATCCTGCTTGCGCTGCCTACGTGAGGTAGCGGTGTGCTCAGCCTGTGAATCTTCCGTTTGCTGCCGGGAGGGGGACTTGCGGTTGGCCAGCCAACTGGGATAGTCATCCAGGTCTCCATCGAATTCAGTCACTGCACCACTGTCTACCAACCAGAGCTTGTCGGTGGTGATGCGTAGCAGATGGCGATCATGGGAGACAATCAACATGGCGCCGCTAAAGGCCTGCAGCGCTTGCCCAACGGCATGACGCATCTCCAGATCGAGATGGTTAGTGGGTTCATCCAACAACAGCAGGTTGGGGCGCTGGTAGACCAACAGGGCGAGCACCAGACGGGCCTTCTCGCCGCCGGAGAAGGGCGCCACCGGTTCCAGTACCCGATCGCCCTGAAAGCCGAATCCACCAAGAAAGTTACGCATTGCCTGCTCAGTGGCATTGGGATCGAGTCGTTGCAGATGTAGCAGACAGCTGGCTTGGGGATCGAGCTGATCCAGTTGATGCTGGGCGAAGTAGCCGATGTTGAGGGCCTGGGCCGGGGTCTGTTCCCCGCTCAGGGAGGAGAGCTCTCCAGCCAGTAGCTTGATCAGGGTCGATTTACCGGCACCGTTGGGACCCAGCAGGCCGATACGGTCACCGGGCTCGATGCTCAGGTTGATCTGATCGACCACCGGCTTGCCGGCATAGCCTGCGCTTGCCCCTTTCAGTTGCAGTAGAGGGTGGGGGTTCTGTTCCGGCTCCAGGAAGCTGAAGTGGAAAAGGGAGTCGACATGGGCCGGACCGATCATCTCCATTCGTTCCAGCGCCTTGAGCCGGCTCTGGGCCTGGCGGGCTTTGGTTGCCTTGGCGCGAAAACGATCGACATAGCTGCGGATGTGGGCGATCTCCCGCTGTTGCTTCTCGTACTCGACCTGCTGATTGGCCAGGCGGGCGGCCCGGATCTGCTCGAAACCGCTGTAGTTGCCGCTGTATAGGTCTGCCTGCTGTTGTTCGATGTGGACTATGTGGTCGGTGATGCGATCGAGGAAATCCCGGTCGTGAGAGATCAGCAGCAGGGTACCGGGATAGTTGCGCAGCCAGGTCTCGAGCCAGATCACCGCGTCGAGATCCAGGTGGTTGGTGGGTTCATCCAACAGCAACAGATCAGACCGACACATCAGGGCCTGGGCCAGATTGAGGCGCACGCGCCAGCCGCCGGAGAAGTGGCTGACGGGGCGGTCTTCATCTTCGCTGCAGAAGCCCAGGCCATGCATCAGTTCCCCTGCTCGGGCCTTAGCGGAGTAGCCGCCGGCATGGTGCAGGGCGTCGTGTAGCTCCGCCTCACGGTTGCCATCCCCTGCGGCTTGGGCAGATGCCAGGTCGGCCTCGATCCGGCGCAGGGCGTGGTCGCCATCGATGACAAACTCTAATGCCTCACGATCCAACGCGGTGGTCTCTTGGGCCACATGGGCGATCTCGATTTTTGGCGGAAGCGTAAGTTGACCTTCATCCGCCTGGAGTTCTCCCAGAATCAGACTGAAGAGGCTTGATTTACCACTGCCGTTACCACCGGTAATGCCGACCTTCCAGCCGGCATGGAGGGTGAAATCGGCCTGACTGAAAAGCAGTCGTGTGCCTCGGCGCAGGGAGAGTTTTGCGAAACCTAACATGGGGCGGGAGTTTACCACCCGTCCGCTATGATCGCCTCAACGTCTGTCCAGGCGCCGATAGCCAATCGCTTCGCTAACATGCTGGTGCTTGATATCAGCGCTATCTTCCAAGTCGGCGATGGTTCGGGAGATTTTGATGATCCGATGGTAGGCCCGCATAGAGAGCCCCAGTTTTTCTGTTGCCAGACGAAGCAGTTCGCGTCCCTGTTGGTCCAGTTTGGCATGGCACTCTATTTCGTTCACATCCATTAAATGGTTGCGTCGGTTCTGTCGCCGTATTTGTCGTTGAATGGCGGCTGTTACTCGGTTGCGCGCAGACTCACTGTTTTCTACAGGTGTGGATGTCCGGGGAGTGCAATGGTCTATTGGTTGCCGCGGCACCTCTACATGCATATCGATACGATCGAGCAGCGGGCCTGAGATTCGGTTTCGGTAGCGCATGATCTGTTCAGCGGTACATCGACAGCGATTGGAGTTATCCCCCAGATAACCACAGGGGCAGGGGTTCATGGCAGCGATGAGCTGAAAACGGGCGGGGTATTCTGCCTGCTGAGTGGCACGGGAAATGGTGATACTGCCGCTCTCCATGGGTTCTCTCAGTACCTCCAGTACCCGGCGTTCGAACTCGGGCAGTTCATCCAGGAATAAGACGCCGTTGTGAGCCAGGGAGATCTCTCCGGGTCGGGGTTTGCTGCCACCGCCCACCAAAGCAACCGCTGAGGCGGTGTGATGAGGGGAGCGAAAGGGCCGTTGACGCCAGCTATCTATCAGGAAGGGTCGATCTGATATGGAGTTGATGGCGGCGCTCTCCAGTGCCTCCTGGTCACTCATCGGTGGGAGGATGCCGGGCAGGCGAGAGGCGAGCATGGTCTTACCGGTGCCCGGTGGTCCGATAAATAAGAGTGCATGACCTCCGGCGGCGGCAATCTCTAATGCACGCTTGGCCTGCTGTTGTCCCTTGACCTCAGAGAGGTCGGGATGGCTGGGGAGGAGCGCGTGATTGTTGTTTTTTTGATACGGCGAAAGCAGGGCGTTACCGCTGAGGTGGGCGCAGATCTCCAGCAGGTGGTTTGCAGCGTAGAGCTGGAGACCATCAACCAATGCGGCTTCTGCCGCATTCTCGCGGGGTAAAAACAGGCTGCGTCCGGCGGCTTTCGCAGCCAGCGCAACAGGCAGTACGCCGCTGATAGGTCTCAGTTCACCTGAGAGGGCGAGTTCTCCGGCGAATTCATAGCTGTTCAAGTCAACATCAGACAATTGACCTGAGGCTGCCAGGATGCCGATGGCGATGGGTAGGTCGAATCGCCCGCCCTCTTTGGGCAGATCGGCGGGGGCCAGATTGATGGTGATGCGTCTGGCGGGAAACTCGAACTGGCTGGTGGTCAGGGCGCCTCGCACCCGATCCTTACTCTCCCGTACCGCCATCTCCGGCAGGCCAACAATAGAGAGTGCGGGCAGGCCATTGGCCAAGTGGATTTCAACGCTAACCAGGGGTGCCTGGATGCCGCACTGGGCGCGGCTGTAGAGAGTGGCCAGTGACATGGATTCCTTTCCTGCATTGACTGAGTGGTGTCGGCAATCCAGCCGATTGGGTAATGAGTGTAGAGCGGGCAGTCATTTACATCAACTGTGTCAGGTGGATTTTGCATGGCCGCTCAAACAGTTATTAAGTAGAGCTGTTCGTAAGCGTGCGGGTTGATATCCCCCTCTCCTGCTAGGGGAGAGGGGATGTTCTGTTCAAGAATAGGGGAAATTTCCGGGAAAGGTTGTACAAACGGGCTATCAGGTTACATCTGTTCCTAGTCAACGCATTCCCTCTCCCCTTGCGGGAGAGGGCCAGGGAGAGGGGGCCAATAAAAGATCCTGCGCAAAGCGCAAAACAAATCACGCGACTCAGGGTTTTCGCTTTGACAACGGGATGGCTGATTCAGGAGGTTAGAAGGATGCTGATTATTTCGTTATCCCGGCGAAGCTCGGGATGACGGCCTGTGAATGAATCAGAGCACCTTCAATCAGAAGTCGACTTGAGGCTCGATTCCAGCGCCGCCAACTGTTTCTCCAGCGCGGTCAGTTTCTCGCGTGTGCGGGCGAGTACAGCGCTCTGTACCTCGAACTCTTCCCGTGTCACCAAGTCGAGCTTGGAGAGTCCTGCCTCCAGGCTGGCGCGGAAGTTCTTTGCGACATCGTCCTGCAGTGTGCGGAAACCACTGGGAATGGTGGCGGAGAGTTGCTCAGCAAGTTGGTCAATCATCTTCGGGTCGATCATGCAAGTGACAATAGCCAGCTGTCGATCAGATGTCCAGCGGAGAGAACATCAAGTCCAAGTCTGTCTCTTTTATGCAACAAGCAGCCCGTTGTTGTGAAGCTGATTCATGGGGTGTGAGCCTGATCACAATTCTATTTTTTTGCACCATGAGAGTGCGCCAGGGCAGTGCGTGGTGCATTTTGTTGAGCCGAAATCAGGCACGGACCCTTGGGCTGAATTGATAAAAAGCGGTGGTGATCGTAGTAAGTTATTGTTTTTGTTTAGATAAAAAAACTTGGCACGAAGTCTGATTAGTCCAGGGGTACTTACGGCTCAACCATCGATTGCGTCGGAGAAAATTTGAAACCCCGTTTTTTATTTTGAAGTGTAGAGGACTTTAAACCATGAAGATGAACAAACTAGCCCTGGCCTGCGGTGTTGCGATGCTTGGCCTCTCTTCCATTGCCGCTGCTGAAGTGAGCATGAATGTTGGCGTTACCAGTAACTATATCTGGCGCGGCATGACCCAGTCAGGCAACTCCACCGCTTTCTCCGGCGGCCTGGATTGGGAGAACGAATCTGGTTTCTACGCAGGAACCTGGGTCTCTGAGGCCTGGACTGACTACGAGCTCGACCTCTATGGCGGTTATGGCGGCAGCATTGGTGATTTCGGTTATGGCGTTGGCCTCACCTACTACACCTACACTGCGGATGAGGATGCCAACTTTGCCGAACTGAACCTGAGCGGTAGCTGGCAGATGCTGGACTTCGGTCTTGATATCACCGTCAACAGTGAAATCGATGACACCACCGCTGCCGAGCAGTACATCGAAGGTGACATGCACGCCTATGTTGGCGCCGGCTTCGATCTGCCCCAGGACTACTCTGTTGGCGTGACCGTCGGTCAGTACGTTTTCGAAGATGATGGTGTTGCCGGTGCTGATTTCGACTTCACCTATTTCCAAGTCGACCTGACCAAAAGTGCCGGTGACTTCGGTGATGTGACCCTGAGCCTGTCTGACTCCAACATCAATGAAGATTCAACCGTTGGTGGTGAAGATGGTGACACTCGTTTCTTCGTCTCCTGGTCCAAAGGCTTCTAAGTCGAGACTTATCACCTTATAGCTAAATCATCAGCCCGCCTTCGGGCGGGCAGAAAGATTGAGGAGTAACAGCATGAAAATGGTTTCTGCAATCATCAAGCCTTTTAAGCTTGATGATGTCCGTGAAGCGCTTTCCGACGTGGGCGTCGCCGGCATCACGGTCACCGAGGTAAAGGGATTTGGCCGTCAGAAAGGTCACACCGAACTCTATCGTGGTGCCGAGTATGTGGTCGACTTCCTGCCCAA
>JBNKMQ010000012.1:0-2243 GCA_050293225.1 Sedimenticolaceae bacterium | reverse complement strand
GCCGCTGGTTTGGGTTTAGTTGCAGGTTTGGCTTTCGCTTTTGCCGGCTCAGCGGCCTTGGCCGGTTTTTCAGCCTTTGCTACAGGCGCTTTTTTCTTTGCCGGCGCTTCGCCTTTTACTTTATTGGGATCGAACTTGCCTTCACCATGAATCTGATCCAACAGGGCGTCGAACTCTTCCTCAGTAATCTCATCATCGGCAGGGGGTGCTGCCTTGGGTTCTGCCTTCTTCTCCTCTTTCGCCAGCTTGCTTGGATCAAATTTTCCTTCACCATGTATTTGATCGAGCAGCTTGTCGAACTCCTCTTCGGTTATCTCATCGGAGTTGCTCGGCTCTGCGGCTGGCTTCGGTTTTTCCTCAGCCGGCTTACCGGTAAATTTACCTTTGCCATGCAGTTCATCCAGCAGGGACTCGAACTCGTCCTCGGAGATGTTGTCGTCCTTTTTGGATTCTGCCGACGGCTCCTGGATGGCTTCGAGTAGATCCTCGAATTCATCGTCGCTGAGATTCTCTTGACTACCCCCTTGTGCGGCCGCTTCTGGCGCTGGCTCTGGCGACACCTCCGCTTCGGCCTCAGCGACCTCTTCAACCGCTTCTGCAACTTCTGTCTCTACCGCCTCCTCAGCGTCTTCTTCAGGCGCCTCTTCATCGGAGGCCAGGGCAAAACCGTTGAGTCTCTGGATCAATTCCGGATCGGCATGATCAGGCATGGTTCCTTCGCGGACCTCCTCGAACATGATGTTAACCACGTCGAGTACCTCAAGTACCGCATCCATCAAGTCGGGGGTGACGGGACGCTGCCCTTGACGCAGAATATTGAAGACATCCTCTGCCCGGTGACAGACTTCTACCAGGGGGTCGATTGTGAGAAATCCTGCACCGCCCTTGATAGTGTGAAAGCCGCGAAAGACTGCATTCAGCAGATCGAAGTCATCGGGCTGCTGCTCGAGATCAACCAGTTGTTCGCTGAGTTGTTCAAGTATCTCTCCTGCTTCGACCAGAAAGTCTTGTAGGATCTCGTCATTGACATCGATGCTCATCTATCGCTCCAGGCCTATGTGCCGCACCTTTGGTTTTACAGAGTTTATCGATTTAGTTATCGGTCAATGATTGAATAACTAAAATCCCAGGCTCGATAACAGGTCATCCACGTCGTCTTGGTTGGTCACCTGATCTCCCTGGTCCAGACCCGGGATGGCAGGGCCAGCCAGCTCCTTCTCATCTTGTTTGCTGCTTTTGCCATCATCCAGCTTGCTGCCGGTTATACGTACGAGCTTAACCAGCTTCTGCTCCACATCCTGCACCAGTGAGATCACCTTACGGATAATCTGCCCCGTCAGGTCCTGGTAATCCTGCGCCATCAGGACTTCAGAAAGACTGGCATGCAGTGCTTGAGAGTCTTCAGTAGTCTGTTGCAGAAATACTGCCAAGCGATCGCTCAGCTCCTTGAATTCATCTTTGTTCAGCATACGTTGACGCAACTTGTCCCACTCTTGCGTCAGCTCGGTGGATCGACTTTCCAGTTTTTCGACCAGAGGCAGACTCTTCTCCACCTGAGTCAGGGTTCTATCCGCCGCCTGCTGCGTCATGGTAATAACGTAGTTGAGACGCTCCTTTGCATCCGGGATCTCCACACTGGTCATATCGGAGATTTTTGCATCGAGTAAAAAACCGTTGATGGCGTCGTGCAGCTCTCTGGTCAAGCGACCGACCTCAACGAATAATTCATCGTTGTTGCTAGATGATGAAAGGGATTGAATCAACTGTTCCGCTTGCGCTTCATCGCCTGCTTCCAGACTCGCCACCAAGTCCCTGGCTGTTTCCAGACGTTCGTCGCTATTCTCTGCTTTTGTCGTCATGCATTACCCCTAAATGACACCGCTTAACCCACACGCTCGAAAATCTTGTTGATCTTCTCTTCCAGGGTTGTTGCCGTGAAGGGTTTGACGACATAGCCGTTAACTCCAGCCTGCGCTGCCTCAATGATCTGCTCCCGCTTCGATTCTGCTGTTACCAGAAGCACCGGCAGCTTGGATAGTTTTTCATCGGCTCTGACCGCCTTGAGCAGATCGATACCGGTCATTCCCGGCATGTTCCAATCGGAAACAAGAAAATCGAAGTTACCGTTCTGCAGCATAGGGAGAGCTGTCAGCCCGTCATCCGCCTCTTGGGTGTTGTTGAATCCGAGATCACGCAGCAAATTCTTGATGATGCGCCTCATGGTCGAAAAATCGTCCACAATG
>JBNKMQ010000011.1:0-3451 GCA_050293225.1 Sedimenticolaceae bacterium | reverse complement strand
GAGAGTTCGGCGATCTTGCGCCCGATCAGGTTGAGGTCGGCCGCGCCCTGGGCGTCCTTGGCGAAGACCTGGAAGAAGCCGGTGTCGTCGATGCAGTGGAAATCGTCATGACCGCAGTGGACATTGAGCGACGCCTTGGTGATGGCGCGACAGCCGATGTTCAAAACATAGGGCAGACGCTTACCCACCGCCGCGTAGAGCGACTCGTGCATGAAGGCGATGCCCTGGGCGGAGGAGAAGTTGGTGGCGCGCAGACCGGTCATGGACATACCGGCGGTGACCGCAGCGGCGGCGTGCTCAGACTCCGGTTCGATGAAGATCAGGGCGCGCTCGGAGATGTTGACGTGACCCTTGGCGGTCTCCTCGGCCCAGTACTCACCCATCTGGGTAGACGGGGTGATGGGGTAGGCGCCGGCAGCGTCCGAGGCCTCGCGCTCGCACATAATGACCGCGCCGTTGCCGTCCATCGCCATGCGGATACCGGGATACTTAAAGGTCTTTTCGTCTTTCTTACCGAACATAGGTTACTTCTCGTCAGTGTTATAAGCGTTTGATGAAGCAGAGAATTCGCCTATGGAGAGTCCAAAGCGATGATCCAATGCCGTTCTGCCAAAATTGTCTGCTCACATAGGGAGCGCTTCTTGACGGATAATTCTTTTTGCCTGCATGCCTTTGATCATGCCGCGATCGTCATCCAGCCAGACGATGGCGCCGGTGGGGCAGCGCTCGGTGGCGACAGATGAGGCGAGTCCATTCTTGTTGTAGTCGATAACAGCCAAGTTGTCTTGGATTGTGATCAAACCTTCGGGGGAGTCTTTGACGCAACGCTCACAGGCGGTGCAGGCGACTTCGCAGTCATTTTCAGCGGTATCGCCAAATTCGAGATTCTTACAGGCGATCCAGAGGCGATGCTCGGCCAACTGGATTGAGAAGAGGTCTTTCGGACAGACGTCGACGCAATCTCCGCAGGCGGTGCACTTGGCGGCGTCAACCACCGGCAGACCGTGTTTGTCCATGCTGATGGCATCGAACTCACAGACTTCGGCACAATCGGCCAGGCCGATACAGCCCCAGGTACAGCCTTTGGGTCCGCCGGAGACTACCGCAGCAGCGCGGCAGGAGGAGAGACCGTCGTAGTGGGCGCGCATGCGAGCGACGTGACTGCCGCCGGCACAGGCGAGGCGGGCGACGCGTTTCACCACATCACCGCTGTCGACACCCAGGTAGTCCGCAATCTCATTGATGGATTCAGCGCTGCTGACGGTGCACTCAGCGGGAGAGACTTTGCCCTGAATCAGGGCTTCCGCGAAAGGACGGCAACCGGCATTGCCACAGGCGCCGCAGTTCGTCGCCGGCAGCATCTCTTCGATTTCGTCAATGCGGGGGTCTTCGAAGACCCATAGCTTCTTGTTGGCAAACGCCAGCAGGGATGAGAGCATCAGTCCCAGCACACCCATGAAGATGATTGCGCTTGACACATTGAGTGCGATATCCAGATCCATTTCGTCACCTAACCATCACTAGTCTGTAATCTGAGTGAAACCTCATGAAGTGTAATGTTGGATCTAGTATTGATCTACGGAATGGAGTCAATAGATAGTATTAGATTAATCAATAAGCACTTGTCTAATCGCCGTTTACTGGCAGAAGAGCAGGGATAGTATTAAGTGACGAATTTGTGCTTTCCGCTCTGCTAACTCTAGACTTTATGCACTCTATTTCAACCATGACGGTCTGTCAGGTAATGAGGGCGTATCAGCCTGACCTGAACCTATCAGCCAAATGGTCACAGATGCAGAATCAGGGAAGTAAATGATTTTTTGAGTGAGGTCTGTTTCAGCTGTTACAAGCTGTTTCAGCTGACACCAATTATCCAGGCTAAGGACGTATACTCACTGCAGACATTAAATAGAATGAAAGGACTATTGGATATGAAGCTGGTTCCACAGCCCATCTATCATGCAGTGATGTTGGCCTTATTGGTTGCTCCCCTCGCAAATTCCCCCCTGTTGGCTGCAGAGACACCGGAAAAGAGCGAGTTTAAGAAACCGGGTTTCTATACGGAGAGTTTTCATTTTTTACCCAAGGCCGATATTTCACTCTTTCGAGATGACAATATCTACGCCTCTAAACAGGCCAAGGTCTCGGATCTCATCACAGTGGTTTCCCCCAGTATCAGCGCAGACTCTCTCTGGCAGGGCAGCAGTCTGAAACTCGATGCCGGTGCAAACATAGGTCGCTACAGTGACAATGGTTCGGAAGATTATGAGGATCTGTGGTTATCGGCAGAGGGCGAAGTTGAATTCACCGACCGACGAAGCCTGTATGCCACCGCCGGTTATACTCAGAATCATGAAAACCGGGATTCAAAAGAGTCATCAAATCAAGAGCTTGAAGAGTTAACTACCTATGATGCCGGTAGTCTGCAGGTTGGTATCAAGCAGCGGTTTGGTAAGACTTCTGTAAAGGCTGGAGTGACCTATGAGACGCTGGATTATGACAATATCGGTTCCGCCCTATACAACGATGATCGCGACAGGAGTCTCTTCGGTGCCGGCCTGCGTTTAGCCTACGCGGTGTCAAAGCCGATGCAGCTCTACACTCAGGTGATTCTCAATCAGCGCGAATACAGGGATCGGGAGGATCAGTTCGGGTATCGTAAGGACTCTCAGGGATACAGCGCTGTTGCAGGCTTGAGCAGGAAAAGCACTAAAGGCGACAAACTTGATTTTTACCTCGGCCATCTCTATCAGGAGTACGATGACCACCGCTTCGATGAGGTCAACGAATTGAATTATGGGATGGATATCCGCTGGTATCCCTCAGCAAAGACCCAAGTCACCGCCAAACTCGATCAGACTCTCAACGAAACTACCGAAATAGGTGCCTCGAGTTACCTCTATCGCCTGCTTGACCTTCAGCTCGACCAAAAGCTGACCAGGGATCTTCTGGGCTATCTGGGCTACAGTCACGGATTGGCGGAATTTCAGGATGTGGGCAGGGAGGACGTCACCCAGTCGTTGGTTCTTGGGCTTAAATACTACGCCAGCCCCTGGATCATGCTTACCGGCAGCTACAGCTATGTGGATAACGATTCAAATGACCAGACCGCTGCTGTCGGAGACACCTACGACTATGAGAGAAACGTCTTTTTTCTCAGCCTGCGTGCCAGGCTTGCGCCCTGACTTGATGAATCGGGATGAGATCTTTGTTCTGCTAGGGCCTATCGGATTAGTGTTAACAGGCTCTAGTTAGATCACCTCGGAGGGTGGCAATCTGACAGGGATGAGAAGAGCAGGGTTGAGGGGGATTATTCTACCCGGTACCTTGTGATTATTAACCCGGCAACCAAATAGATGACTTTCAGCCGCTGTGTGCCTGCCTACAGCAAGGCATCAAAACGCCGCTGTAGCCATTCTACAACAAGTTTTGATAACGCAGTCTGTAGGCA
>JBNKMQ010000010.1:0-11396 GCA_050293225.1 Sedimenticolaceae bacterium | reverse complement strand
AGCGGGAAGCGTAGTTCGAGATCATTCCAAAAGTGTAATTTAGCTAAGGTTATGATGGATTGAGATGGCCAGCTCCACTGTTCTGCAAGCCTTACTGCGGCCTTGAGATGCTCATCATCCTTCCCTTTCAGGGCCAGGTTCCACTCCCTCCGGGCTTGTAGTGAGCGGTTCAGGGCATGCAGTTCCTTCGATCGCTTCAGTCCTGGTATTTGAGACAAATGAGTAACAAGATTCAGATCCGTTTCAAGTGTCTCGTGCAGCAGCTTCGGGCGGTTGCCCAGACGCATTGCGGCCAGAAACCCGTAGTAACTTCGCTCGTTGGAGAGTTTTGTCAGGATCGCTTCACCCTCACTTTGACTCCCCAGGTTGATCAGTGCACGGGCGCGCCAGTATTGCCAACGTTCACTCTCTTGTTCCTTTAGTGGTATGCCATCCAAAGTATTGAGCAGTCCTTTCCAATCGCTATTTTGCAGGGCGAACTGAATCTGCTTATCGGAAAGCTTGCTGTCGAGGGTGAGATATCGCTTAGGTAGTAGAGCTGTAATTTGATGATTGTTGAGCTTGGTCTCCTGTCTTGTCAGCTGCCCCATCAGGGAGCGTGCCATCTTTAAATGCTGCAGGTCAGAGAAGTCAATTGACAAGCTGAGTTTTCTCCAGGCAGTGAAGGCCTGATCAACATCTTTGTAGGCGAGTCGTCGGACGGCCTGAGTAGCCATCTCATCTCTTTTGGGATGAGATTTATCGATAAGCAGAGTCCAGCTTGATGGTTTGCTGTAGAGTGTTAACCATCTATCCGCCCAGATTTTGTCTGAGTTGCTGAGGTAGCGTTTCAAGTATTTTGCAAGTCTGGTCTGACCGGCGTGCATGGCCATATCGAAACGTTGCCACACCAATTTGCTGGTTAGGTTTCCTGCAGCTATCCAGCTGTCCAAGACAGGGTCACACGCCTTGGGGCGAGAGCGAGCGCTGAGCCAGATATCATCAACCGCCTGCATGGCTTGCTGGCGCCTACCTGTGTGCATCATTGCCTGTAGTCGATGGCACTGTCTTGTGATGCTGCCGCCGGGAGTCGAGAAATCCATGTAGCTATGCCAGAGCTTCTCCTCTGCGAGGAGTGAGAGCCAGTGGTCGCGAAGCTGTCTTTGCAGTGGGGTATTCTGTAGGTAGTCGAGATGTTTTCTGATCAGATCCGGCGTCTGATTTTTCAGCTCGTGAATGGTCTCCTGGTAGACGAGATAAGGATATAGCGGGTAGTCCTTGAGCGTCGATTTGAGTCTCTGGAAATGGATCAGGTCATCGGAAGCCAGAGCCTCTTCTGCCGCTTTGAATATCTCTCTCTGTTTGGAAAGTGCCGATTCGTCCATTTGGCTCGGGCCTGCATGGACGAAGCAGATATTGATGAAGTTGACGAGTAGTACCGCCAACAGTAGGAATGGTTTTATTGTCATAATTATTGATGGTTGTTATCTGGATAGTAGGAATGCGTTCTAGTCATGCCCGTTCCATAGAACATTCTAAAAGATATTAGCACTTGTTATTCTGATTTAAAGTCTACTGATTGGAGTGGTTATCAGGTATGCTGATAGATCCGACCCACGAATTCAAAGATCCCTTAGGAAACAGGCGGAAGTATCTCTGCTTGTGGATGGTATAAAGGATCTCCAGGTAGTTTATGAAGAAAGTTAGCGCAGAGGATGCTGCCAGGCGTCTGGAGATATTTCCCCCTTTTCGTCAACTTGGCATCAAGGTGTTGGAGCTAGACGATGAGTGGCGCGGAGTGCGTATCCTGTTGCCTCTGAACGAGGTGAATAGAAATCCCGGCGGCAGCATGTTTGGCGGTTGCATCGCCTCCCTGGCGGATCCTATCCCGGCGCTGGCCTGTCTGCGGCGTTTTCCGCAATATGCTGTTTGGACACGTGAACTGCATGTGGATTTCCGCCTTCCCGGAGTGACGGACCTTGAGTTACGCTTTGCTCTGACTGATAAGGTGGTTGAAGGGATTACGCGAGATTTGGAACAGCGGGGTCGTAGCACACCGGTTTTTGAGTTCGGTTTTTTTGATGAGAATGGCAATCAAGTGGTCTGGGTGAAGAACTGGGTAGCCCTGCGACCGGAAGGTAATTCCGTCGAGACTGCGGGTGCTATACCTAAAAGAGAGACCTGATCCGGTCGGTAAGAGAGATGTTATGAGTGAGAATCAAGAAGAGTTGGATTTCCAGTTGAGTAGTGGGATAGCAGCATTTGAGGGAAAGAACTTCTCTCGTGCCGCATCGCTACTCTCCTCTTTGGCGGAGAGTGGTAATGCCGAAGCTGAGTATCGCATGGCGATCATGGCGCAGGGAGGCCTGGGAATGGTAGTCAACGAGTTGATGGCCTACAAATATATGAAGGCCGCAGCGGAGGCGGGACATCCCATGGCTCAACATGGACTGGGTTTTATGTATCTGGAAGGTGAGTGCATCGATCAGAATCTGAGCAAGGCTGTGGAGTGGTTTAAATTGGCCGCTGAGCAGGGCCTTGCAGGTTCTCAGACTACGCTCGGGATGCTCTATGAAGAGGGGCGTGGTGTCGAAAAAGATCCGGAAGAGGCCAAGCGCTGGTACAAGAAGGCAGGCTTCTAAAGCCGATAGAAAGTCAAACCCTGGCAGAGAGTGTCAGCTAATTTTCGTCTATAGGTTTGACCAGAGATTGTCAAAATCGGAATCGCTGCTCTCGTCCTTGGATTCATCCGAGTCACTGGATTCACTCTGATCCAGATAGGCAAATTGGAATTGAGAGATCGCACCGCTTGCCTCCATCAGTCGAGTCAGTTTGATCTCACGAAGATTCTCTCCCTCATTTACAACCAGCAAGTCACCGAGCTTGAATGGGTAAGAGGGACAGATAAAACTGGTTGGCTGGCCGGATGTGCCGACCTCGGGTAGTAGCAGACACTCCTGGGACTCATCGGATTTGTTGCTCTCCAGCCTGGCATTTACCGCAACCGCGTTGGGCGCAACCATCTGTACGCCGACTTGCAGGGTGTCTTCAGGAGATCTTCGCATCCATCTGACGATGCCAACGCCGAACTGATTGGCTGACATGGCTGATTGCACGCCGATCAACTCACCGACTTGAATCTTGGGGATATGTCTACCCTTCCAGTCAAGACAATAGCCGCCTGCACTCTCGTTCAGGGTCTTGAGAATGTTAGTTGCGGGCTCCGCCGGTTTTGCCGATTCGTTCTCCCATATCTGTGAGGGTTGCTCAATGGCATCAAAATCACGGGAATTGGGGCCAAAATCCTCAAAGTCTCCACGTCTTGGGTTATAGCTACCCCCATCCAGTGGAGAGAGGGAGAAGTGGCTGGAGATCTTTGGGTTGTTCCCTTCGGCAAAGGCGGTTTCGATCCAGGTGCCATCGTCAACACTCTTATCTTCCACCCGAGGAGTGTCACCGCCGTGAGTGATTAACTTATGGATTGAACGCAATCCCACAGCAACATGTAGCTCGAAGTTGAGCTTGGTCCGAACAAAGGCCCGCTTTTGTGCCTTTGACCAGAGTAGTATCAGTTGTCGGATAAGCCCCTTGTCCAGTTTCTGGATTCCCCAGAGCTGAGGCCTGTCCTCCTCATTTTCGGCAAACTGCGAACGCAATTGGCTGATTAACGGAGAAGCATCCAGCTTGAGAAGATACTTTGTCTCCGACCCCTCTTGCTTAGCGCCATGGTTAGGCGCCAGGTCTGTGTCCTGTCGGATTAGGATCGAAGTCTCTTCAGGGGCATCATCGAAGCTGTGGAAGCTGGCCAGGTGACTCCATTCAAGCAGGGTCTCGAAGACATGGATATTGTCTTTCTGGCGCATCTTGTAGGGAGATGCCAGAGCGAAGAGGACGCAACGCCGGTAGGCGTCCTCAACGGTCGATTTCTTCTGCTCAGGTTCCTTGGGATCTTCGACGCTTGTATGCACGATGTCGTAACGTACAGCGAGACGATGTAGCGTGTGTAGCTCCTGCCATATCCTTCTGGGGTAAGGGTCATAGACCAGTACCGAGAGGAGAGTGACTTGGGAGAGGTAGGTCATGCAGCGATGAATGGCCTGAACCAGGAGTTTCTTATCGGGCTTGCCCTGATTCTCCATCAACAGACCGACGATGCATGCCTTATAGGCCGTGGCAATACCGCTGTGAAGTTCACGATTGAGTACGGCGACTTTGTAGGCCTTTTCGCTTAAGGGGAATCCGCTGCCGAGGTAGTGCTTACTCAAGTTGTCAGCGATGTAGCTGAGCGGTTCACGAAAGTATTCGGTATTCTGCAAGCGCTTCTTGGCCGGCACCAGTGTGCGGTTGAAAGACCTGAAGGTTTGAAATAGCAGTCGTGCTGTCTCACCGATGTTTGCAATGGGTAGTTGGGCAACCCAGGCGGTGATCTCTTTTTCGCTGAGGAAAAAGGGACTACCTTTAGGTGGCAGTTGCTCAGGAATTCGCAGACCAGTTGGATTACTCAGCATGTCAAACAATTACTTCAGTTAAATACATTCTTTACTAATGCCTAGAGAATAGCCGTATTCGATCCTTCATCCAATAGCAACAGAGGATTAAACCATATAGAGAGAGTTCCGCTAGACCTGGCATTAAGACAACCTCATCCTTGAAATTCAGCATAGATTTCAGCTTGTTAAATAATCCTTGTGGCTCATGTCCAGTGGCTGGTGCAGGCCGCCAGGGGGTATGAGCAATGGTTCGCTACAGGCAGGCAGCGCTCTTTCAGAAGTGGCTAACCCGCATAAATGTAAGTAGCAGACCTTTCGTAGGCTGGGGAAAATACACCTAATCTATCACCGTGTAAAATCCATGGCCGCCGTATTTGAACCCTGCATCTCGCCCCATTATATACGCAATATATATTCTAATCGACTGATATTTATAAGATTAACTATATTGCTGTTCGGCTTGTAACTTCCTCTTCAAGAGCGGTGGGAATATGAGCGGTGAAAGAACCTAGAAAATTAATTCGTTTGAAGCTGGTGATGTGGGCTGCTGGGTCTTCAGGCTTGTGTTGTCTCTAGAACTCTGGCAGCTTCTCCTCCATGACTATCAAGTTGGTGAGCTTTCCAATCTGCCCCTTTGTTCAGCGAGCTGTGATAGCGCTTCTGGAGAAAGGGATTGAGCATGAAATCGAATACATCGACCTGGAGAGTCCTCCGGGCTGGTTCAAGCAAAGCTCTCCTTTGGGGAAGGTCCCTCTGCTGTTGGTGGATGATGAGGTGTTGTTCGAATCGGCAGTGATTCTGGACTACCTCGACGCAATCTATCCCCCGAGGCTACACCCGGTAGATCCTCTCCTGAAGGCTCAACACAGGGCGTGGATATCCTTTGGCTCTGAGCTGTTGGTCCAGCAGCATGGGCTGGCGATGGCGGATACTGGTGAAGATTTTCGCCAGCGCCTGCAGCATATGCAGGCAGATCTAAGGCATCTCGATCAGCCGATTGAAAAGGGACTTTTCGGCTCTCAAGCAGACGAATCACTGGTGGATGCGGCATTCGCGCCGCTCTTTTTACGCCTCTCTATCCTCAACAAATACCGCCCAGAGGTATCGGGTCTCTATTCTGGGGATTTAGCGGATTGGGTGGATAAGCTGCTTGCCAGACCCAGTTCCCGGCAGTCGGTGCTACCCGATTTCGAGTCGCGATTTGTCGACTTCTTCCGGGAAAAGGGTTCCTGGGTCCTGGCAAATGGGCATAGGCCCTAGGGGGTTGCGGCCGCTTTTGAGGATTCGGCCACCAGTTGGCTGACGATCTCGAACATCCTGCTGTAGCTTCCGGCCAGGCTGCCGCTGGTCTTGTACTTGCCATCAATGCCGATCGCAGGTACACCATCGAGATTGTATTTCTGACCAAGCTTCTTCGCCTGCTGTACCTTTACGTAGGTACCGAAAGAGTCCCAGGCTTCGGTGAATTTTTGTCTGTCAGCTCCATGCTCAACCGCGAAATCGATGAGGTCAGTCTTTTTGAACAGCTTCTGTTTCTTGACATGCATGGCTTCAAACAGGGGGCCATGCAGTTTCTCAGCTATCCCCAAGGCCTCTGCCGCATAGAAGAATTGTGCATGTACTGTCCAGTTGGGGTTGAGCGGTGCGGGAACCCGTTTGAACTCCACATTCTCCGGTTTGGTCTTCAGCCAAGCCTGAAGCGCTGGCTCCATGGTGTAGCAGTGGGGGCAGCCGTACCAGAAGAACTCTACCACCTCGACTTTGCCTTCAGGCACTGAGGTGGCAATGGGTGGATCTATGGGATCCCATCCCTCTCCCCACTCTGCGGCATGGGTCGATGACAGGACAATCAAGAGGAGAGGTAAGAACAGGCGTTTCATCCAGGGCATTTTAATTCCTTAACAAGGGCATTTGTCGATTTGTTTTGCAATCCTATTGAATCTTGTTAGAGATTTGAATAGTTCTATGGTTCCCGGTAACGTATACAGATTCATGAGAAAACGCTAATATACTTGGAAAGCCGCGGGATGGTAAACGATCATGCGACAAAATCAGGTTGAAGAGTGCATTGAGGCTCTTTGTCAGAAGGGTTGCCAATCGGTCAGAGAGGATATTCGCCTCTTGGAGCGGGGAGTTGTACTGCCTGAGCTGGAAGTGCTGGATGACCTGGCCAGGCTCAAGGTTCTGAAGGAGCTTAGGGCCATTATGGCGGTTTATGGTGACAGCTGTCCGATAGACCTGGCCTCTGACGTGATGAAAGGTAAGCAGAAAAATGGCGCATAGCCCCAAAAAAGCGCGACTTGGAGATATCGTCTACAAGGCGCCGTCAAAAATTCACGGTAACGGCTTGTTTGCCAAGATCGGTATCAATAAAGGCGACTATATCGGCACCTACGAAGGGCCCACGGCCAAACGGGACGGGACCTATGTGCTTTGGGTCTTCGAAGACGGTAAATCCCCGGAGGGCAGAAGCGGCAGGAATCTGTTGCGCTATCTCAACCACCATGATGAGGGCAATGCGGAGTTCGACGGTTTCGATCTCTTTGCCCTGGAAGATATCGAACCCCACAACGAGATCACCTTCGACTATGGGGGTTGGGACGAGGAGTGACCTGGAGTCTCGACTAAGGATTCAGGGGTAGAAGCGCTTCTCGATCAGACTCAGGCTTTTTTAAATCCCCTTGCTCGGGATCCAGCTCATCCAGTGTGTAGTTTGTCCAGCTACTCTCCGCAGCCGGGCTGTAGATAGCCTTCTCCAGAGCCAGAATGGCCGCTGAAAGCCCATCATCACATCTGCTGGCAAGACGGGTGAGGTTGTTTGGCGGATTCTCCGGCCACTTGAGTTGACCCCATTGCAACCAGAGCTCACGGGCGGCGGGGGCGTTTGCTGCCTCGTAGGCTTGTTTGATCTGCCTGATGATCTCCTTTCGCTTTGACTCGTCTTGGCTGATTGGTGGATCGGAGGGCTTCTCCTCCCTTTCAGGAGGCATAGATTTGCCTCTGCTCCAGTGCGAAATCAGCCAACCGGCCAGCGTTGCCAGCCAGGCAGCAGCAAGAAACCAGATCAGCCAGTTGCTTGCCTGCTTCTCCGGGAGCGGAGGAGGGGCTTCTTCAGCCATATTTTCCGGAGTATTCAGATCAGCAGGGGAGCCGGCGAGATTTGTTGTGGTCTGCTGGGGGGGTATTGCTTGAGTACTGCTTACTGGCGCAGGAGCAACCTCCAGCTCGATTGCAGGCAGTCTGGCGATCTCTTCTCTCTCCGATTCAATATTCCACCAGGGGATCTCAATCGCCGGCAGGGTGTATTGGCCCGCCTTAGTGGGAATCAGGGTGATGACGCTCTGCCGGCTGCTGCTGATGCCGCTGTTTCTGGGCGTATCCTTGAGCTGCGGGCGCTCTTCGTAGGGTTTGATGCCTGCGGGTACCTCCTGCGTGATTGCGGGCAGCTGAGAAGCCATCAGACCATCAGCAATCAGCATGATACGGCGAGTGATCGGTTTGCCGGCTACTATCGGTTTTGTGTTGTCGATACCTGTCTCTTCGATCAGTAGTTGTTTCGCCGGCAGCCATTGGGCACCGCTGAAATCGGCTGGGATGGGAAGGATCTCCAGGGAGGCTGGATCAGACGCAACCTGGACGAAACGTTGCGCTGTCGGCACCTGACCGAAGGGATCGTCCATCAGGCTGAAGATGGAGCGGCCACCGCTCCGGCCGCGAAAGCCGATGGGGGCGATCTCAAGCTGACCTGTCTGGTAGGCGAAGAGGGCGTAGGTCCGTTCCAGTACCTGGTAGATTTCGCCATTCTCTTCGCTGGTGTACTGACGCTCATCAAGTAGCTCGATGCGGGTGTCCCCAAGAGATGCGCTTGGATCATCCAGGTGTTCCGCCCGAACGCCCGCCTGGCGGATCAGCCTCAGGGTCAGGAGGACCTCCTCCTGAGGATAGGCCTCACTCTTATTCAGACTCAGCTCAACCCTTGCCAGCTCACTGCCGGCGTCTTGATCCTGGGCTTGCTCGGTCACCTCAAGGGTAAGCGGCGATGTCTGCTCCGAGCCAACAGAAATAGGCGGAATGGTCAGGGAGCCTGTGGTCTTAGGCAAAAGAACCAGGATCAGTGAGCGGCTTGCGGACACCTTGCCGTTGATGTAGGAGATATTTTGTTGAGAGATGCGATCAAGAATCTCGAAATCTGTCTCAAGCACGCTTAAATCAGGAGAGTCAGACTGATCACTCGCTAACTCAAGCATCAGTCGAACCGGTTGCCCCTGGACAACCGATTGGCTGGAGAGCCGGGCGGAGACGTTTGCCTGGGCTGGCAGGTAGATGGCCAACAACACCAGGGCAATCAAATAGTGAACAGGGAGTCTCAATCTCGAACTAAGGGTCATCATCGGCATACTGCCTAGTCAATTCCATCCAAGGCGCATTATGAGCAACCTGTTAGATTGGGCATAATGTCATAAGTTTCAAGGTTAAGGATCGAGAGCCAGGTTTTGCGTGAAGATAGAACAGAGAAAAACAGCGCAGGCGATTGGCGACCTATCTGATCGGATCCATCCGGTGCTGCGGCGCATCTATGCATCCAGAGGGGTCAGCAGTGACGAAGAACTCGATCTGGCGCTGGCGAAATTACTGCCGGTCAGCAGTCTGATGGGCGTGGAACAGGCGGCTCAACTGCTGCTGGATGCCCTGAATGAGAAGAAATCGATCCTGATCGTCGGGGACTACGACGCCGACGGCGCCACAAGCACCGCGCTTGCCATGCTGGCGCTGAAATCTTTCGGTGCAGCGGATCTCTCCTATCTGATACCCAATCGATTTGACTATGGCTATGGTCTCTCCCCGGAGCTGGTGGAACTCGCAGCCCAGCGCAATCCTGGCCTGATCATCACGGTGGATAACGGTATCTCCAGTATCTCCGGTGTCGAGCGGGCCAATGCCCTGGGCATGGATGTGCTGGTGACAGACCACCATTTGCCGGCGGAGAAGCTGCCGGAGGCCGCCGTTATCGTCAATCCCAATCAACCGGGGGATGGTTTCGGCAGTAAAAATCTGGCCGGGGTAGGGGTGATCTTCTACGTCATGGCGGCGTTGAACAATCTGCTCAGGCAGAACGGCTGGTTCGAGCAACAGGGCCTGACGCCTGCCAAAATCAGCGACTGGCTCGACCTGGTGGCCCTGGGGACGGTTACCGATCTGGTCCCTCTGGATAGAAACAACCGCATCCTGGTCTCCCAGGGGTTGAAGCGGATTCGTGCCGGACGCTGTCGCCCGGGCATTCGCGCTTTGCTTACGCTTGCCAAGCGAAACCCCTCCAAAGCCGTTGCCTCAGACATGGGGTTTGCCGTCGGTCCCAGGCTGAATGCCGCCGGCAGACTGGAGGATATGGGAGTAGGCATCGAATGTCTGCTGACGGAATCTGACGCCGTGGCGCAAGAGCTGGCAGGCACCCTGAATGAGTTGAATCTGGCGCGACGGAATATCGAGCAGGAGATGCGTGATCAGGCCGAGCAGGCCCTGAACCAGTTGCACAGCGTCTCCGAAGGGGAGCTGCCCAGCGGCCTCTGCCTGTATGACGAATCCTGGCACCAGGGGGTGGTGGGGATATTGGCCTCGCGTATCAAGGAGCAGTATCATCGCCCGGTGATCGCCTTTGCCGATGGCGGTGAGGGTCTACTCAAGGGTTCTGCCCGCTCCATCAAAGGCCTGCATATGCGGGATCTGCTGGATCGTATAGCCAAGCGGCTGCCTGAGGCTGTGAAGCGCTTCGGCGGTCACGCCATGGCTGCGGGAATGACCCTGGAGGCGGAGAGCTTCGAGCAGTTCAAAGCGGTCTATGAGGAGGAGGTCGAGGCCTGTGTGGATGGCGACATGCTGCAAGGGCTGATATTGACCGATGGCGAGCTGAATGAAGATGAGTTCAGTCTCGATCTGGCTCAGACCCTGCGGGAGGCCGGCCCCTGGGGACAGGCCTTTCCCGAGCCCCTGTTCGAGGGGGAGTTCCGACTGCAACAGCAGCGAGTGGTGGGGGAGAGCCATCTGAAGCTTCGGCTTGCGACTATGAAGCAGGGCGCATCCATCGAGGCGATCGCCTTTAACCAGACTGAACTGCCGGCGAACACCCAACAGGTCAGGCTCGCCTATCGCCTGGATATCAATGAATTTCGCGGCCTCAGAGAGCTGCAACTGATCGTGGAGACAATCCAATCGCAAACCTAGACGACGAATTTGACGGGAGCGAAGAGAGTGGCCCCAGCAAGAGCGAGATCAAGCGGGAGATGGCGGGGCTGCAGAAGCTCGGTGAGCGGCTGACCCAGCTTTCCGCCTCTCAGCTGGCGCGTATGCCTCTGAGTGAGGAGATGCAGGCAGCACTGGCGGAGTCGGCCCGGATCAAGTCCCACAACGCCCTGCGCCGCCACTACCGGCGCCTGGGTAAGTTGTTGCGGGAGGAGGCACTGGAGGATATCCAGCGGGTGGTGGATGAGATCGACGGCAAGCATCAGGCGGATGTGGGTCGCTTTCACCAGTTGGAGCGCTGGCGGGATCGTCTGGTGGATGGAGAGAGCGACGATTTTGGCGAGTTCCTCGCCAGCTATCCCGATGCCGACCGGCAACACCTGCGTCATCTGATTCAGGCGGTAAAGCGTGAGCGGGAGAAGGAGCAGCCCCCTGCGGCCTACCGTAAGCTGTTCAAATATCTGCGGGAGGTCAGCGGGATCTGATCCGAGAAAGTTTGAGTTTTTAGTGTTGAGTTTTGAGTTGTGGTGTGCGCTTTGCGCACGATCTTTTAATCCCCCTCTCCCTGGCCCTCTCCCGCAAGGGGAGAGGGGATATATAGATCAGGAGCGGAAATAACCAGATAGTTTGTATATATGGCCGGACAGGACGCTTTCACTTTTTTTGGCAGAACGTCCCCTCTCCCCTTGC
>JBNKMQ010000009.1:0-6475 GCA_050293225.1 Sedimenticolaceae bacterium | reverse complement strand
AATCTGCTACCGCATAGCGGGATTGCATTGAACACTCACCTTGATCATCGACACCTCAATCTGTTCGTCTTAAACGATGACGAGGCCCTCGACAGACTCAAACGCCAGATTGAAACCTCACTTCACTGGGGCGCCAATTATGCGGTCAACCATGTCTCTGCGTTTACGCTAAGCCGCAGGATTGAGTATCAGGATGCCCTGTTTGAAAAGCTAACAGATCATCTAAGGATTCTAAACCGGGTATGCCGTAAGTATCAGTTTCCTATCTATCTCGAGAATACCTATCAAGAGGTCTCATTCTACGAACGTCTGTTTAGTGAGATTTCTCTGAACGACTTCAAATATATCCATTTCTGCTTTGATTTTGGCCATGCAAAGGTCTGGTCAGAGCGACCGTTACAGGCTTGGCTGGAGCTTCTGCGAAAACTGCAAAAGCGGGATAAACAGCTCCATTTTCATCTTCATACCAACCGAGGTATCTCTGATGAACATCTCTCCTTCGCGGAGGCAGAGTGGATGGAGATCACGGGTATAGATGAATACACCACTCCATGGAACAGCTTTGAGGCCCTCTCTGCCATCGATGAATACTTCCCGTCAGCGCGTAAGGTGATGGAGGTGCCCACTAGTGAAGCCAAGGAGAATCTGCAGCATGTCATCGACGCGGTGAATCAGATCAGAAAGCGCCAACAGCCAATCAGTGCCTAGGGCCTGTCAGTTGTAACTAGACTGATCTTTCCAACGCAGCGATACGATCTTCCAGCGGAGGATGGCTGGCGAACATCTTCTGTACCTTACCGGCACTGATAGCGAAGGCCGCCATCTCCTCCGGCATGGGCTCGGGGTCATGGGCCTGCTGCAGACGCTTCAGGGCCGCTATCATCTTGGAGCGACCGGCCAGATCCGCGCCACCCTTGTCGGCACGAAACTCCCGCCAGCGGGAGAACCACATGACGATGGTCATTGCGAGTATGCCGAGCACGAACTCAGCAAGCATGGAGACGATATAGAAAGCGGGACCATAGCCTCGCTCGGTCTTGAATACCACCCGGTCGATGGTATGGCCGATAATGCGGGAGAGAAATACCACAAAGGTATTCACCACACCCTGGATCAGGGAGAGAGTCACCATATCTCCGTTGGCGACATGACTCACCTCATGGGCCAACACCGCCTCCACCTCGTCCCGGTTCATCTGCTGTAACAAACCGGTGCTGACAGCAACCAGGGCATCGTTCTTGTTCCAGCCGGTGGCGAAGGCATTGGGTGAGGCATGATCGAAGACACCTACCTCCGGCATACCGATGCCGGCCCGGTTCGCCTGCATGGAGACCGTATCGACCAGCCAGCGTTCAGTCGCATTGGCAGGTTGCTCGATAAGCTGGACCCCCATACTTCGCTTGGCCATCCACTTGGAGATAAACAGAGAGATAAGAGAGCCACTGAAACCGATCACCGCCGAGTAGATCAGCAAGGTATTCAGATTGAGATCGACGCCATTCTCCATCAACAACCCTTCGACCCCCAAGAGACGAAAGGTCATACTGATGAGCATGACAATGGCGAGGTTAGTGCCTAGAAACAGTGCGATTCGTAACATGGTTCTGTGTCATCCAAAAGCTTATTGGGATGAATATGGTGACTCACGGTCACCCTTTCAAGTTCCCTTTCTTGTCTGCAAGAATTGTAAATTCATCTCTTTACATCCCTGGCTGTCATGTATGAGTCACTCGAAGATCCGATTCAGCCCATTCAGCGCCGCCACGCGATAGGCCTCCGCCATGGTCGGATAGTTGAAGGTGGTCTCAGCGAAATAGTTGAGGGTATTGGCCTCCCCCGGCTGGGCCATGATCGCCTGACCGATATGCACGATCTCCGAGGCCCGCTCGCCAAAGCAGTGAATGCCCAGGATCTCCAGGGTCTCCCGATGGAAGAGGAGTTTCAGCATACCCACTTCGTGTCCGGTAATCTGCGCTCTGGCGATAGTGCGGAAGCTGGCGTGGCCGACTTCATAGGGGATCTTCTGCGCGGTCAGCTCTCTCTCGGTACGACCCAGTGAGCTGATCTCCGGTAAGGTGTAGATGCCGGCGGGAAATTCGTCGATCAGCTGCCAGTCGGCACTGCCTGTCGCGATCTGCGCACCGACATAGCGACCCTGATCATAGCTTGCGCTAGCCAGTGCAGGAGGACCCACCACATCTCCAACCGCGAAGATATGGGAGAGCGATGTAGCATAGGTCTTATCGACCTCGATCTGACCACGATGATTGATCGAGACCCCGATCTCCTCCAACCCCATATTCTCCGTATTACCACTACGGCCATTGGCCCACAGCAGTACATCGGTCTTGAATTTCTTACCTGACTTACAGTGCAGCACCACCCCGTCGTCCATCGCTTCGACAGACTCATACTCTTCGTCGTGGCGAATCACGGTACCTTGGTTGCGCAGATGGTAGCTGAGGGCGTCGGTGATCTCATCATCGAGAAAAGAGAGCAACCGATCACGGGTGTTGACCAGATTCACCTTCACATCGAGGTTGCAGAAGATCGAAGCATATTCACAACCGATAACACCTGCACCATAGATGGTGATGGAGTCCGGCGTGCGATCGAGACTCAGTACCGAGTCGCTATCCAGTATGCGCGGATGGTCGAAGTCCAGATCCTCTGGATGGTAGGGACGTGATCCGGTAGCGACAACAAAGTGCTCCGCTTCGATCTCCTCCCCCACAGTCCCGCTCTGGATCACCTCGATCTTGTTCGGGCCGCTGAATCTGGCTCGTCCATGGATCACATCCACCCGGTTTCTGGCGTAGTGGCGCAGACGTCCACGGACCTGATCGTCGATCACCTGGCCGGTGGCCTTGAGCAGATCAGAGTACTCCACCTGGACCTGATCCTGGGTATGCTGAAAAAGCGGATTGCGCCGGTAGTCTCTCAATAGCTGGATATTGTGGCGTAACGCTTTGGAGGGAATGGTGCCCCAGTGGGTACAGCCACCACCAACCTTGTCATAGGCCTCGATCACGGCCACCGTCTTGCCTGACTTCACCAGCTTCATGGCAGCACCCTCGCCACCAGGGCCACTACCGATCACGACGACGTCATATCGCTTTGCTCGCATTTCCGCTCCAATCTCAACTCAGATGATTCATAAAGGTTGGCAGTCTAACAGGATTTGCGCACTGCAACAGAATCCAACTATGACCTTTTCAATCGTTGACGAATCTCTTCCCTCGCCTGCTCCAATATCGAATCCTTATCCACTGAGGCCAAAATCTGCTCCACCACCCGCTTGGGTCCATCACTGCCCCAGGAGCGACCTTGGGAGAAGTAGCGCTGGGCAGCCTGGCCGACGATATAGGTGGTGTAGTAACCCATCGCCCCTTGGGCCGCCGCTGTCAGAATCGTCGAGAGCCCTGCACTACTCAGCTTCAAAGCGCTGGCGGTGATGTGAACACTCCACACCGCCGTCATCAGCAACGCCATCTGCGCGCCGATGGTCTTGATCAGCTGACTCGCCTCCCCCCGGGTCAGTGGCATGCCGTAGACCCGGGAGAGATGCACCACAATGGAGGCATCCAGGGCCAGGGCCGCTACCAGATCGGCGACAGGAATGGGATTGACCGCCACCGCGATCCCCTTGCCCAGGCAGTAACCGATGATCACCCTCTCCGCTACCTGTTGGCGGATCTCCATCATGCGGGCAGCTACATCATCGCTCAATTTACCGGCAAAGAGGCTGGCGTTGAGGGCCGACAGGGCCATGCCCTCCTTCTCGATCAGCCACCAGAGACGCTCTGTCAGTAGCTGCACATCAGGCGCCGGCTTGCGTCGTATCTCCTGTTCGACACCGGCATCGTCCTGTTGCAGATAGATCCGCTCCGCCGGCAGGGCGGCGGTGGGAACCACATACTCTGGACTGACAATATCCTCCAGCTTCTGCCGCAGGCTGGATAGCAGAAGCGCCAGCTCCTCGCCGGTATATCGATCCGTTTTGTTCAGCGCGATCAGGATAGGTCGGTTGTGCTGATGCAGATCCTTCAGGGCGTTGAACTCCGCCTCGGTCAGATCGCCATCGAGTACAAACAGCACCAGGTCGGCCCGGCCTGCCACCTCCTGGGCCATGCGCTCCCGCTCCTCACCGCTGATCTCGTTGATCCCCGGGGTGTCGATCAGATAGACCCCCGCCGCCTCGATCTCCCGCCAGGGGGCGATATCGCTGTGACGGGTCTCACCATGCAGGGCGCTGACACTGAATCTCTCTTCTCCCAACAGGGCATTGAGCAGCGCCGACTTGCCCACACTGACACGGCCGAAGACAGCAATGTGCAGATCACCCTTCTCCAGCTTGTCGAGCATCACCTGGACCTGACTGAAATCATCCTTCAAGGTATCCCGCACAGAGGCAGGCAGACGCTCATCCTGCAACAGCTCGCGCAGGTTATCCTGGGCCAGTTGCAGATGGGCCTCTTGCGAGGAGTCATCCTGGCTATTTTTTTCTGCCGAGCTCTTCCAGGGCCATGCGGGCAAAATATTTCGCACGGCCTTCCAGATTTCCACTAATCTTCTCCTCGAAATAGTCCAGCGCCACCCCAGTGGTGAGACTGCCCTTCTCCTCCAGGGTTCTGGCTACCGCCTCCCCCAAGCCCTCGAATATCATGCCGTAGGCCACGGCGTGCATGAGTCCGCCGGTAACGGTACCAACACCGGGAAAGGCCTTGAAGACATTGCCGGTCAACGCCAGCAGAAGGGTTAATTGCTTGCCCACATGCCGGCTCGCCATGGAGACGAACTGCTCCAGGTCTTCCTGTTTCACCCTGACGCAGTAGACCCGGGTCAGCTCCTGCACCATCTTTACTCCCAGGTATCCCTGGATCAGCACATCGGTTCCCGGACTCACCGCAGCCATGGCGCCTACCATGGCCTTGCGGGCATATTGTTTGACCAGCCGATCGCTCTGCTCCCTGCGATGAGAGGCCTCGGCCAGCGCGAGCTTCTCTGCGCTCAGATTCAGCAGACTTTGATCCCGGTTCTCCCGCAGTCGTTCCCGCTCCTGATCGATGCGGGTATGGATCGCCCCCATCAATGATTCAAACTCCGGCGTTCTCTCCCGGGTGACCTTCTCTTCACGGCCTCGGCTGTCGATGCGGATCACCTCTTCCGATCCCCCTGCCACCACGGGAATAATACTGATCTCCGGCAACTGTTCATTTAAACGCTGCAGAATGGCGGCAAGATCATCAGCGGTATATCTGTCCTGCTTGTTCAGGGCGAGGATCATTGGCCGCTCGAAACGCCTCAACGCATTGATCTCCTGATACTGATCCCGGGTCAGTTCGCCATCGGTGACATAGACCACCAGATCGGCGCGTCTTGCCTCCTCTTTTGCCAGCTTTGCCCGCGCTGAATCGGTATCGAGAATGCCGGGGGCATCGGTCAATATCAGCTCAAGCTCTGTCGAATCCTGTAAGGGATAGTGGACGATCTCTTTGGTCGTACCGGCCCGGGGATCCACCTCGATCTCCCGGTTACCGCTGATGGCCCGGATGAGTGCGCTCTTGCCTGCAGAGACAGCACCATAGAAGGCGACATAGTGAGCCCGGTTATCCTCTCTGCGCGCCAGCTCCTGCATCTCGTCCTGAGCCCCACTGATATCGACACCTGAGCCCTCTGCCTGCTTCAGGGCTGCCTCCAGCGCCTTCCGATCCACGACCGGCGTGGCGTCAGCAGCATCGGAATCGATAGATCTGGCCTTTGGTTTGAGCAACATCCAGCTCACCAGGAGGATGACAATGATGAAACCGAACAGGCCGACAGCATAGAAGATCAACAGCTGAGGCGAGAGCTCATCCAGCATCTGCCAGATGCTGATCGCCGACTCCGTCAGCTGCAACACCAGCAGAAAGATCAACAGCGAAAGGAAGACAAAAGCCAAAACCAACAGCAGACGCAGGAGTCTGCGCAGGGAGTGTTGATTATTCGTTTCGCTCATACCTTTATCGCGCCAGTCATTGAAAGCCCTATCATATCCTTATCTCAGGTAATGAGATATGCAGAGAACGAGAGATAAGATGTAATCCTTTGTAAACAGGCAGACCCATGGGCAGTTTGACAACAACTGCTATATTCACTCAGATGGAAGCAAACACAGCGCCTAATGATGAGACTCGAGAATCTGCTTAGCGCCTGGGGTGAGAACGATTTTCACACAGTCGTCAAAACCGAGCTCGAGAGGCTATCACCCCAGGATCTGCCGCTTCAGGCTGCCCTCTCCCAGTCGAGTTATGTCAGTGACGAACCTTTCAGTGTGATGGTAGTGAATAGCGGAGAGTCTGCGGATGCCATCGAAATCAAGCTGGGGGTTTTCTATGCAGGCATCATCGCCGGATGCAACTGCGCCGATGACCCTACGCCAATCGACACACAGGCTGAGTACGCCCTTATCTGTCTAAAGATCGATAAGCAGACG
>JBNKMQ010000008.1:0-14442 GCA_050293225.1 Sedimenticolaceae bacterium | reverse complement strand
ATGAAAAAGATTTCTCTTATCGCTGCCGCCGTCGCTATGGCCGCAGCTTCCGCCAGCGCGAACGCTTGGTGGGGTAACGATTGGGACGACAGTTTTTTCGGTGACGGCTTCGGCGCCGGAGACTTCGATTTCTCATTCAACATGCACGCCCGCGGTGACGCATATGGCAGTGGTTATGGTCGTGGTTACGGCTATGACTCTCCTTACTACGGCTATGCTCCTTACCCGGTAGCTCCCGCTCTGACCGAAGAGCAGAAAGCAGCCATGGAAGAGCAACAGAAGGCTTTCGCTGAGCAACAGAAGGCATTTGCCGAGCAGCAGCAGAAGCAGTTCGAGCAGGCTGTTGCCGCTCAGCGTCAGTATGCAGAGCAGTTCAACGCCGATCCTGAGGCCCGTATGAAGGCCATGCAGGAGCAGATGGAAGCTCAGCGTCAGCAGATGCAGGCTCACTTCGACAAAATGGCTCCCGCCAATCGTCCTGAGATGCCGGAAGCCATCGCTAAGCGTATGCAAGAGTCCCAGGCTCGTCACGACGAGATGGTGAAAGAGATGGAAGCCCGTCGTGCAGAGATGATCAAGCAGATGGAAGAGCGTCGTAAGGTTTCCATGGAGCGCAAGCCTTTCGAAATGCCTGCTATGCAGACCCGCAAAGAGATCTGATAGCCGCGTCGCTTGCGACGCAGAATTGAGGCGCACACCGATGAAAACCGGGTGCGTCTTTTTTTATGCCTGGTTTTTTTGCCTGCCGACACCCAGAGATGACACAGAGATGTTGTGTGTATCAATTACCTGAAAAATAAAGCAATAGTTAAGAAAAAAACTGCTAAAAAACGCTTAAAATCTGATAAAGCTTCCTGTATATTACGCCGTTCAATTTATACTATTGAATTTACAAATAATTTCTACGCCTTCTCCCACCGGGATATTAATTCTTGTCGGTGCGATAGTAATGTATTATGGCGATATTCAAAAAACTTATTTTCTAGAGAGAGACGATGCCGATCAGACCTGATATCGATCCGCAAGAGACCCTGGAGTGGCTGGAGGCCCTGGAGGCCGTACTTGAGAATGAGGGCGTGGATCGCGCCCACTTCCTAATCGAGCGGATGGTGGACAAGGCCCGCCGCTCAGGCGCCTATCTGCCTTTCAGCGCCAATACCGCCTATGTGAACACCATACCGGTAACCAAGCAGCGACGCTTTCCGGGAGATCGGGCCATGGAGCGCAGGATTCGCTCCTTTATCCGTTGGAATGCCATGGCCATGGTGGTGCAGGCGAATCGTATCTCCACCGAACTGGGCGGACATATCTCCAGCTTCGCCTCCAGTGCGACCCTTTTCGATGTGGGTTTCAACCACTTTTTCCGCGCCCCCACCAAGGAGCGGGACGGGGATCTGATCTTCTTCCAGGGCCACTCAGCCCCCGGTATCTACGCCAGGGCCTATCTTGAGGGGCGCCTGTCTGAGGATCAGCTCTACAGCTTTCGCCAGGAGGTGGATGGTAACGGCCTCTCATCCTATCCCCATCCCTGGTTGATGCCGGGGTTCTGGCAGTTCCCCACGGTCTCTATGGGACTTGGGCCATTGATGGCGATCTACCAGGCTCGCTTTATGAAGTACCTGAATGACCGCGGCACAGTGGATACCGACCAGCGTAAGGTCTGGGCCTTCTGTGGTGATGGTGAGATGGATGAGCCTGAGGCTTTGGGCGCCATCTCCCTGGCGGGTCGGGAGCGCCTGGATAATCTCGTGTTTGTGGTCAACTGTAACCTACAGCGTCTCGACGGACCGGTACGGGGTAACGGCAAGATCATCCAGGAGCTTGAGGCGGTCTACCGTGGCGCCGGCTGGAATGTGATCAAGGTTGTCTGGGGTGGTTACTGGGATCCTCTGTTTGCTCGCGATAAGAACGGCACCCTATTGAAACGCATGGAGGAGTGCGTGGATGGTGACTATCAGGCCTATAAGGCCAAGGGTGGCGCCTACACCCGTGAGCACTTCTTCGGCAAATATCCCGAGTTGGAGGAGATGGTCGCCAATATGACCGATGAGGATATCTGGCGCCTCAACCGTGGCGGACACGATCCGCACAAGGTCTATGCCGCCTATGCCGAAGCGGTGGAGCATAAGGGTCAACCCACCGTAATCCTGGCCAAGACCGTCAAGGGCTATGGCATGGGCGTGGCCGGTGAGGGTCAGAACATCACCCACTCCCAGAAGAAGATGGGTGAGGCGTCGCTGAAGGCCTTCCGTGACCGTTTCAACATCCCCATCTCTGATGATCAGATCGGTGCAGCGCCTTTCTATAAGCCGCCGGCGGATAGTGAAGAGATGAAGTACATGCACGAGCGGCGTCAGGAGCTGGGAGGCTATGTGCCTCAACGGAGGACTGAGGTCACCCCGCTGGAAGTACCGCCGCTGGAGGATTTCAAGGCGATGCTCGAGGGTAGTGGCGATCGCGAACAGTCGACCACCATGGCCTTTGTGCGTCTGCTCAACATGCTGATTCGTGACAAGAAGCTGGGCAAACAGGTCGTACCCATCGTACCGGACGAAGCGCGAACCTTCGGTATGGAAGGCATGTTCCGTCAGCTCGGTATCTACTCATCGGTGGGGCAGCTTTATGAACCGGTGGATGCGGATCAGGTGATGTTCTACCGCGAAGACAAGAAGGGTCAGATCCTGCAGGAGGGCATCAACGAGGCGGGCGCCATGTCGTCATGGAGCGCTGCGGCGACCTCCTACAGCAACCACGGCATCAGCATGATCCCGTTCTACATCTACTACTCGATGTTCGGTTTCCAGCGCATCGGCGATCTGGCCTGGGCGGCGGGTGACATGCAGGCGCGGGGATTCCTGATTGGCGGTACCGCAGGTCGTACCACCCTGGCGGGTGAAGGTCTGCAGCATCAGGATGGTCATAGCCACCTGCTGGCAGCCACCATTCCCAATTGTGTCTCTTACGATCCGGCCTTTGCCTATGAGCTGACTGTGATCGTGCAGGACGGTATCCGGCGTATGTATCAGGCGCAGGAGAATGTCTTCTACTACCTGACCGTGATGAATGAAAACTATCTCCAACCCGCCATGCCGAAAGGGGTGGAAGAGGGCATAGTCCGTGGTATCTACTGCTACCAGAAGGGTGGTAAGCGTAAGCAACGGGTGCAACTGCTGGGCAGCGGCACAATTCTGCGGGAGGTGATTGCCGCCGCAGAACTGCTGGAGAAGGATTTTCAGGTCTCCGCCGATGTCTGGAGCGTGACCAGCTTCACCGAGTTGAAGCGGGATGGTCAGGATGTGGAGCGCTGGAACATGCTGCATCCCGAGGAGAAGCCTCGCACCAGCTACGTTACTGGTCAGTTGGCGGAGCAGAAGGGTCCGGTGATCGCTGCCACCGACTATATTCGAAGCTACGCCGAGCAGATTCGTCCCTATATTCAGTGCAGCTACAGCGTGTTGGGTACCGACGGCTTTGGCCGCAGCGACATGCGTAGCCAGCTGCGTAAATTCTTTGAGGTCAATCGTTACTATGTGGCGATCGCCGCTTTGAAGGCGCTGGCGGACGAGGGTGAGATTAAGCCCGATGTGGTCGCCAAAGCGATCAAGAAATACAAGATAGATCCAGACAAGCCAAACCCGGCAAAGGTCTGAGATTCCCCCGGAATCAATTCGCGGGATAGGCCACTGAATAGCAGTAGCCGATTTGATATTGAATTTGATGCCTGCAAGGCGAACGAGGAATAGACGTGGGAAAAACAACAGACGTACTGTTGCCTGATATTGGAGATTTCGATGCGGTCGAGATCATCGAGATATTGGTTTCCGAAGGTGATGAGGTGGCAGTGGAGGACTCCCTGCTGACCCTGGAGAGTGACAAGGCGACCATGGAGATCCCCTCGCCCTATGGGGGCATCGTCAAGTCGCTGGCGGTAAAGGTGGGTGATCAAATTGGTGAAGGGGCCAAGTTGATGACCCTCGAGGTGACAGCCGAATCTCCCCATGAGGCGGATTCAGACCATGAGTCGCCAGCCCCCGCTGCGGAAGAGGTTGAGTCGGTACAGGCTCCCGCTCCAGCTGCGACGGAATCGAAGCAAGAGCCGACACAGCCACAAAGACGTCCCGGTGATAAGGAGCAGAAAATTCCGCCTGTCCCTGCGGGTGAGCCGGTTTCCGGAGGTAAGCTCCCCCACGCCAGCCCCAGTGTGCGCCGTTTCGCCAGAGAGCTGGGTGTGGATCTGCAGCTTGTCAGTGGCAGTGGGCCCAAGGGCCGTGTGCTCAAAGACGACGTACAGAACTTCATTAAGCGAGCTCTGCATGGCGGGCAGTCAGCCAGACAGGCCGGGTCGCCCTTTGATCTGCCCGCTGGTCCCGATATCGACTACAGCAAATTCGGTGAGATCGAGACCCAGCCCCTGAACCGGATCAAAAAGATCAGTGGTGCCCATCTGCATCGCTGCTGGTTGAGCGTGCCCCATGTGACCCAGTTCGATGAGGCCGATATCACTGAGCTCGAAGCCTTTCGCAAGTCACAGAAGTCGGTGGCGGAAAAGCAGGAGATTCGTCTCACCTTTATGCCCTTTCTGATGAAGGCGGTGGCGGCGGCGATCCAATCGATGCCGATCTTTAACGCCGCCCTGTCGCCGGATGGCGAGAGCTTGATCTACCGCCAGTATGTTCACATCGGCGTGGCAGTGGATACCCCCAACGGCCTGGTAGTGCCGGTGATCCGCAATGTGGATCAGAAAGGGGTCTTCGAGCTGGCCAAGGAGCTGATGACCATCAGCACTAAGGCCCGTGAAGGTAAACTTCTACCCGGGGATATGCAGGGTGGCTGCTTCTCTATCTCCAGTCTGGGCGGTATTGGCGGAACCGCATTCACCCCCATCGTGAATGCGCCGGAGGTGGCGATTCTGGGGGTCTCCCGCAGCAGTATGAAGCCGGTTTGGGACGGTGAAAGTTTCCAGCCGAGACTCATGCTGCCCCTCTCTCTCTCCTACGATCACCGGGTAATCGACGGTGCTGACGGGGTCAGATTTACCACCAGGCTGGCAGACCTGCTGCAGGATATCCGTCAGTTGCTCCTGTGAATCTCTCCAACCAACTGAATTAAATCAATAAAACCAGAGGTCCTGGGTATGGACTCTGTCTCAATTTTGAGGCGGAAATTTGTACTCCTGGGCCTCTCGGCAGATACTGCCTGAATGTCGCCTTTTAGGGTAAATAGTGCCTGCCAGGGAATATACCCGGTTTAAAGTTGTCTCTTTCTGTGCCGATAAAGGTTTGAAGGATAGTGTTTTTTTAATATGGGACAGTTGCCGTGAAACTCGGAGAGGGTTTTGTGACACCTGGTTTTTCTATCCTGGAATAGACTCTAGAAAGATCCTGGCATGCTCAAGTATCTGAAATTTTTTGTTATTCTGCTCTGCTCAACCAGTGTTGAGTGCGCTGATATCAGGAATGAGCCGATTCGCCCGTTACCCCTGCACCAGGCCAAACTGGATCAGAAACTGATAGATCTGGGGGATAGATTATTCCACGATCCCCGTCTCTCACAGGACAACACCATCAGTTGTGCCAGTTGCCATCTACTCTCCACAGGAGGGGTCGACAAAGTGCCTGTCTCTGTGGGCGTTGGTGGGGTAAAAGGTGGCATCAACGCCCCCACGGTCTACAACAGCAGTTTCAACCTCTCCCAGTTTTGGGATGGTCGTGCGGGTACGCTTGAGGAGCAGGCTGCCGGTCCGGTGCACAACCCGGTGGAGATGAACTCCAACTGGGATGAAGTGATCGGCAAATTGAGTGGCGATCCCGATATGGTGCAGGCGTTTGATTCATCTTTCAACGACGGTATTACGCCGGACAATATTGTCCTTGCTATCGCAGAGTTCGAAAGATCACTGATAACGTCAAATTCACCTTTTGATCAGTGGTTGATGGGGAATGATGATGCCCTCAGCGATATTGAAATGCGAGGTTATCGACTGTTCAAAGACTATGGCTGCATCAGCTGTCATCAGGGCATAAACGTCGGCGGCAATCTTTACGCCTACATGGGGGCCATGGGAGACTACTTCGCAGATCGGAGTAAAGCTGTTACCAAGGAAGACCTCGGCCGCTACAATGTAACTGGCAAGACGGAGGATCAACACTTTTTTAAAGTGCCTAGTCTGAGATTGGCGGCGCTTACCCCGCCATACTTTCATGACGCCAGTACCAGTTCCCTGCACCAGGCGGTGCAGATTATGGGGCGCTATCAATTGGGCCGGGAGATACCCGATAGCGACATAGAGGCAATTGTGGCTTTTCTTAACTCACTGGTGGGAGAGCACCACAGGCTTAAGCGATGAAGTTAAAGTCGACGAAGTATACTCGGCGTCTTCTGCTGCTGATTTCAGCCAGTATCGTTTCAGCGATGCTGCTGGTGATCTTCTGGGATGACAACTCCCAGGCCTATGTTGAACTCTCTGATCAACTGATTGAAGTTAAGACTCTTGAATCAAGACTTGATCAGGATGTACTTCGAATTACCTCATTTCTCTTTTCTCACTACGATACCCTGGTGGTGACGACACGCCGTTTGTCTGAACTGGAACAGGAGATGTCGATTCCAGGCAGGTATCAATACGTAGCGCTGGATGAGAATATCGCCGACTACTGGGGGTCGATGAGAGATAAACTCGAGGTGCTTGAAAAGATCAAGTTCCAAGCAGCCGTCGTACGCAATGGCATTCACTACCTGCCACTTGCTGCTGAGTCTCTGAAAGAGATCGATCTCGATGTCTACCGGATGGTTCTGGAGCTTCTGAATGAGATTTATGTCTACGATCTTTTCTACAGCGACAGCCAATATGTCGAAATTGAAGAGCTGGTAACACAGCTGGATGAGAAAAGCTTCGCTTCTGAGGATGAACAAAAAGCACTCGATAGTTTCATGTTTCATGTTCATGCCAACCTAAATGGTCTGGCTGAATTGGGTGAGCTGACCAGAAAGTACCTCTCCATCGGATCTCAGGTGAAGTTTGAATTGATTCATCGTGCCTATGAGAGACACAGGTTTGACGAGACGCAAAAGAAGCGGATCGTCATTATTACCCTTTCACTGGTTGTATTCGCACTCTTACTGGGACTCTGGTCTGTCGTACGTAGTTTGCACGCTGCCCATCAGGCGTTGAATCAATCAT
Organism: Sedimenticolaceae bacterium; assembly: GCA_050293225.1. Taxonomy (GTDB): domain Bacteria; phylum Pseudomonadota; class Gammaproteobacteria; order Chromatiales; family Chromatiaceae; genus Thiodiazotropha. The sequence goes on along the minus strand of JBNKMQ010000008.1, from coordinate 7,262 downwards.
GGTTACGATTGCATGATGCGGTAGACAATCTCTCTGAGGCCTTTGCCCTGTTCGATGCAGACAATCGTCTGGTGCTGTCAAATCGTCGCTTTGCCAAGCTTTACCCCTGGCTGAAAGATAAGCTGAAAGAGGGGCAGTCCATTGAGTCGCTTAGGTCAGTCAGTCAGGATCGGCTGGAATATATGGAGGTAGAGGGCAAACGCTTGAATGGTGGATTACCTCAAGGCCGCTACTTGGAGAAGACCCAGGACGATCGCTGGTATCTTGCCAGCAATACCCCGACGGCGGAGGGTGGCGTGGTATGCATACGTACCGATATCACTGATTCCAAGCGTAGTGAGTCTGAACTCAGGAAACTGAGTCGCGCGCTGGAGCAGAGTCCAGCTTCGGTCATCATTACCTCCATCGACGGCACCATTGAGTATGTAAATCCCAAGTTTGAAGAGGTCTCCGGCTATAGCGCAGAAGAGGCGATAGGAGAGAATCCACGTATCTTGAAGAGTGGTGACAAATCCGCCGAAGAGTACGGGGATATGTGGCATACTCTGCTGCAAGGCAGGGAGTGGCGCGGGGTCTTTCACAACAAACGAAAGGATGGCTCTGTCTACTGGGAATCTGCATCCATATCGCCACTGCGGGACGACAGCGGCAAGATCACCCACTTTATCGCCGTGAAAGAGGATATCACCGCCCAGAAACGGGCAGAGGATCAGTTGCGCATGAACGCAACGGTCTTCGATACCACCTCTGAAGGCATTATCGTCACTGACGCCGATAACCTGATTAAAGCAGTCAATCCTGCCTTTAGTAGGATTACCGGTTACGAATCTGAAGAGGTCATTGGGCGCTCGCCCAAAATCCTCAGTTCTGGACGCCATACAGAAACTTTCTATGAGCAACTCTGGTCCTCCGTGCTGCAAAATGGCTATTGGAGTGGCGAGATCTGGAATCGCAGAAAGGATGGCAGCGTCTTTCCTGAGTGGCTCTCTATCGCTGCGATCAAGAATGATGATGGCATGGTGAAGGAGTATGTGGCGGTCTTTTCTGATATCACTAAACATAAGCAGGATGAGGAGAAGATTCGTTATCAGGCCAACTTCGATGCCTTGACGGGTCTGCCAAATCGATCTCTGCTCACAGATCGCCTGTCGCAGGCGATCCTCTCCGCCAACCGGGAAAAGTGGAATCTTGGTCTGCTGTTTGTCGATCTCGATCAGTTTAAGGTCGTTAACGATACCTTTGGTCATGTGGTCGGCGACGAGCTACTGCAACAGGTTGCAGTGAGAATTCGTGAATGTGTCAGAGAGGCCGATACCGTTTCCCGGTTCGGTGGGGATGAGTTTGTTATCCTGTTACAGGATATCGAAGATCCAGATGTTGCCGTGTCAATTGCTTCGAAGGTCATTCAGGCGGTAACCGAGTCCTTCAAACTCTATGGTCGAGAGATCTTCATCGGTGCCAGTATCGGTATCACCATCTATCCGGAAGATGCGGCAACGGCAGATGCCCTGCTGAGAAATGCCGATATGGCGATGTACCAAGCCAAGGCCCATGGGCGCAATACTTACCAGTTCTTCACCGCATCCATGCAGCGGCAGACCATAGAGCGGCAACAGCTGGAGCAGGATCTGCGACTCTCTATCGAGCGGGGGGAACTGGAGGTCTATTACCAACCCGTTGTATTCTCCGATACCGGTAAGGTCTCAAGCCTTGAGGCGCTGCTACGTTGGAATCATCCTAAAAAAGGACTGATAGGCCCTGATGTCTTTATCCCAATCGCAGAAGACAGCGGTTTGATTGGGAGTATAGGTCGATGGGTGATGAGAGAGGCCTGCAATCAACTGAGTGAATGGCGTCAGTATGGTTATGATGAACTTAAAATTGCGGTCAATCTCTCCAGTCGTCAGCGCAAGTTGGGATTTGATGCGGTGTTTATGCAAGAGATCTTACAGGAGTCAGGTCTGCCTGCTGAGGCGGTGACGCTGGAGATCACAGAGAGCCTGCTGATGCAGGATACCGAGGAGACGGTTGGCTGGCTGGGTGAGATCAAGAAGCTTGGTATCAGTCTCTCGGTGGATGATTTCGGTACCGGATACTCTTCATTAAGCTATCTGAAACGCTTCCCGGTGGATGTGTTGAAGATCGATCGCTCTTTCGTGAGCGATCTTCCTGGAGATCCTGAGAGCGTCTCCCTGGTCAATACCATCATTGCCATGGCCAAGAGCCTGAATCTGGGTCTGGTGGCGGAAGGGGTGGAGAAGCAAGAGCAGGTGGATTTTCTATTGACTGCCGGTTGCGATCTCTTGCAAGGCTTCCATTTTGGCCGACCCATGCCCGCCAAGGCCTTGACCCACTGGCTTGATGGCGAAATCAAAGAGATGGGCAATAGCGTTTAGCCTCTGATTCAAAACAGCCCTCTATCCCCGCCTTTATTGGTGATTTATCCCGACTCAGGGGTGATCGACTACGCTTTGTCTCCCAGAAATGCTATAAACCGCTAAAAGAACAGTAAAGATACTACTATTTACCAATTGGCCGGAACGGGCAGCGGCCGGAGATTGATTGAGGTTAGTGCATGAGCAAAATCGTTGAGGTGAAACTTCCGGATATCGGTGACTTCGAGCAGGTGGATATCATCGAGATTCTGGTCTCGGTAGGCGACAAGATTGAGCCGGAAGATGCCATTATTACTCTGGAGAGCGATAAGGCGACCATGGATATTCCTTCTCCCCACGCCGGTGAGGTGAAGGAGATATTGGTTAAATCCGGTGACAAGATCTCCCAGGGTGGTCCCATCCTCAAGCTGGAGCTGTCTGTCAGCGAGAGCGCAGAACAGCCACCGGCATCGAGTAAGGCGCCTGTCTCCGAGGCGGTGAAGGGGAGTGCCGACATGCAGACCGATCTGGTGGTTCTCGGCGCAGGACCGGGTGGCTACACTGCAGCCTTCCGCGCCGCTGATCTGGGTAAGCGGGTCATCCTCATAGAGCAATACAATGCCCTGGGTGGCGTCTGCCTGAATGTAGGCTGCATCCCCTCCAAGGCCCTGCTGCATGCGGCGGATGTGATCAATGAGGCCGAAGAGATGGCCGAGATGGGTATCAGTTTCGGCAAGCCCAAGATCGATCTGGACAAGCTTCGGGCGGGCAAGGACAAGGTAGTCAAACGCCTGACCGGTGGTCTGGCGCAGCTGGCCAAGCAGCGAAAAGTCGAAGTGGTCTATGGTCTGGCCCGTTTCGAGTCCCCCAACCGGATGGGGGTGAAGACCGCCGATGGGAATATCTCCATCGCCTTTACCGACGCGATTATCGCCTGTGGCTCCAGCCCGGTGAAGATCCCCGGCTTCCCCCATGACGACCCCCGTCTGATCGACTCCACCGGCGCTTTGGCGTTGAGCGATATCCCCAAGCGGATGCTGGTGGTGGGTGGCGGCATCATCGGCCTGGAGATGGCCACGGTCTACAGTACCCTCGGTTCCAGCATCGACGTGGTGGAGCTGATGGACGGCCTGATCCCGGGCTGCGATCCCGATCTGGTCAGGCCCCTGCAGAAGCGGGTCAAAGGACGCTATCGGAATATCATGCTGGGCACCAAGGTGACCGACATACAGGCGCAGAAGAGCGGGCTCAAGGTCAGCTTCGAGGGCAAACAGGCACCGGAAAAACCCCAGGTCTACGATAAGGTTCTGGTGGCGGTTGGACGTACTCCCAACGGTAGAAAGATCAATGCCGAGGCTGCTGGCGTTAACGTCGATGAGCGGGGATTCATTCCGGTGGACGATCAGATGCGTACCAATGTCCCCAACATCTTTGCCATTGGTGACGTGGTGGGGCAGCCGATGCTGGCGCACAAGGCGACCCACGAGGCGAAGGTGGCCGCCGAGGTAATTGCCGGTATGCCGGTCCGATTCGATCCCATGACCATCCCTTCAGTGGCCTACACCGATCCTGAGGTCGCCTGGATGGGACTCACCGAGACCCAGGCCAAGGAGCAGGGCATCGAGGTTGAGAAGGGGGTCTTCCCCTGGGCTGCCAGCGGACGTGCCCTGGGCATTGGGCGTGACGAGGGTATGACCAAGCTGCTGTTCGATCCGAAGAGTAAGAGGATCTTGGGAGCCGGTATTGTCGGCCCCAATGCCGGTGAACTGATCGGTGAGACAGTACTCGCCCTGGAGATGGGTGCCGATGCAGAGGATATCGGTCTCACCATCCATCCCCATCCGACGCTGAACGAGACCATCTGTTTCGCAGCAGAGATGGCGGAGGGCACTATCACCGATCTGCTGCCGCCGAAAAAAAGAAAGTAGTCCGTCTCAACCGCCCCGAAAGCCTTGGATAAAGTCACTTCCAAAGTCAGGGCGTTCTATGAGGCCTATCCCTATCCGCCGGGTGGGGCCGTCGATACCGACGGCTACCACGCCCGGCTGCTGCTAAGTAATATCGAGCGATCCCAACAGAGCGACGAAAGATTGCAGGTACTCGAGGCCGGCTGCGGCCGCGGCCTGAATCTTATCGCGGCTGCAGGTCTGCAACCGGAAGTGGTTTTTACCGGCATCGATATCAACCGTGTGGCGATTCAGGAGGCACAACAGAAGGCCTCTGAATTGGGTTTAACCAATCTACAGTTCGCCGAAGCCGATCTGCTTGATCCAGCCACTATCCCTAGTGTTAACGATGGCTACGACCTGATTCTCAGCTATGGTGTGATTCACCATCTCAGCGACCCCTTGAAAGGGCTGAAGTCTCTGCATGGGAGACTCTCTGACGAGGGCGTCATCGGCATCATGCTGGATGGCAGATATGGCCGACAACCGCTGGATCGTTTTCGCGAGGCCCTGACTATGTTAGGTATAGATCAGCCAGCCAACGCAAATCAACAGATGGCCAGGGCCCTGGCAGAAGTTGCCGAACAGGATCTGTTCAAAGGCTCCTATTGGCAGGGGACTGCAGAGACCGATGAGGTGGAGTTTGTCGATCGCTGTCTGCATGTACACGAGAATAGCTACGATATCGACTCTCTGAATCGGCTGTTGGAGGATGCCGGTCTAGGGTTTGTTCGTTGGTTGGAGCCGGCGGATTGGCGCCTGGATGAGATGGTTCAGCATGCCGAATTACAGAAGGCACTTGAATCTTGTAATGAGCAACAGCGGTATGCCTTGGTGGAAAGACTCTTCGATCGAGCAAAACTCTCCTTCATAGCGGCAAAGATTAAAAGCCCCCGTCGTGCTGCACTGGAACAGATGGATATCGCCATGACCCGTTTTCGTATCAATCCACAAATGAAACTCCCGGAGAAGGATCTCGGATCATCTTGCTGTCGCCTGCGACAGAGAAGCGTTGAAATCAAACAACCTTGGGCGGATGCCATCCTCTCTCTATCCAATCTGTCAAATAGTGATATGAGCGGTGATGAAATCTGCCGCATCTTGTCGCCACAAGATTCCGTTCGCGAATCTATAGAGCAGACCCTGATGGCATTGGAAGAAGCGGAGTTGATCTATCGTCCCAACACACCCGACACAAAGGCGGATTGAGTATGTCGCAACTGATGCTCCACTATCGCGAAATGGGAGAACAGGATAAGCCAACACTGCTGCTCCTGCATGGACTCTTCGGCAACTCCGGTAACTGGGCCGGAGTGGTGAAATATCTCAAGGATGATTTCCGCCTGATCCTGCCCGATCTACGAAATCATGGTCGTTCACCTCACAGTGATGTGATGGATTTTCCTGCCATGGCCGCAGACCTCAGACGGTTGCTCACGCATCTGGGATTGGGATCGGCCAGTATCCTGGGACACAGCATGGGCGGTAAGGCCGCCATGTGGCTGGCGCTGAATGACCCTGAGTGGGTTGACCAACTGGTGGTGGCGGATATGGCGCCGGTGGCCTACCACAACCGCTTTGAGCAGATACTACAGGGGATGTCCTCCATGCCCTTGGAGGAGCTCTCGAGCCGAGGTGATGCTGATCAGTATCTGGCTCAATACGTGCCGCAAAAGCTGGTACGGCAATATCTGTTGCAAAACCTGGTAAAGGATAGAGGAGACTGGCAATGGCGCTGTAATCTATCAGTGCTGCAACAGCAGATATTGGTGTTGGCCGGTTATCCTGCGCTGGATGATCTGGCCTTTGCCGGCGATGTTCTGTTTCTCTATGGCGAGCGCTCTGACTATGTCTTGCCCGACTATCGGGGGATTATCGATAGACACTTCCCCCATGCCCGCCTGCGTATGCTCAACGGGGCAGGGCATTGGCTCTATGCGGAACAACCTGAGGCCTTCTCCCTGGCGGCGAAACAGTTTCTGACATAGTCCCAGGAGATTCAGGGAAACCCGCATCGGCTCTTGGGGTCTGATATCATCGACTGAAGGATAAAAAATATTTTGCGAGGAGAGATGATGAAAAGAGCTATCGGAGCACTACTGTTGTTATTTCCGCTGGTCGTGCTCAGTGCGGAACAGCGCTTCATCAATATCGGTACCGGCGGGCTGACTGGAGTCTACTATCCGACGGGTGGTGCGGTTTGTCGTCTGCTGAATAAGGAGCGGAAGTCCCACGGTATCCGCTGCTCGGTGGAGTCCACCGGCGGTTCCATTTTCAATCTCAATACCATCGCCAATGGCGAACTCGATTTCGGTGTGGCCCAGTCCGACTGGCAGTATCACGCCTATCAGGGCAGTTCCAAATTCAGTGAGCAGGGGGCGAACAAGGATCTTCGCGCAGTCTTCTCCATACACAGTGAGCCTTTCACGGTGATGGCGAGGGACGACAGTGGCATTAAGAACTTCAAGGATCTTGCAGGCAAGCGAGTCAATATCGGCAATCCCGGTTCGGGACAGCGGGGGACGATGGAGGTCTTGATGCAGAAGCTGGGTTGGAGCAAGGACTCATTCAAACTGGCTTCAGAGTTGAAGGCCACTGAGCAGGCCCGCGCCCTGTGTGACAACAAGATCGACGCCATGATCTACACCGTGGGTCATCCCAACGCCTCCATCAAAGAGGCGGCCACCGCCTGTGATGCCCATCTGGTACCGGTGGATGGCGAGGCGGTTGAGGCCTTGATCAAGGCTCATCCCTACTACGCTGCTGCCACGATACCCGGCGGCGTCTATCGCGGTAGTGATGAAGACACGCCGACCTTCGGTGTGAAGGCGACCCTGGTCACCTCAGCCAAGGTGGATGAGGATGTGGTCTATGAGTTGGTCAAAGCAGTGTTTGAAAATCTGGATAACTTCCGTCAGCTGCATCCCGCCTTCAAGCATCT
>JBNKMQ010000007.1:0-11416 GCA_050293225.1 Sedimenticolaceae bacterium | reverse complement strand
TGATAAAGCTGCTGTCAGTTCGCTGGAAGAGAATGTCCGCTGGCGCAGAAGCTGCTGGAGGTCATGTCGACAAAACCGGGCAAGCGCATGCGGGTTCCCATCGTGCTGATTGAAGCACGCCCTGAGTCGGCAACCCAGGCGCTAAACTGACCGCTGCCAGAGCAGACCCATTAAATTCGGGGCCTATACCAACCCCACGGAAAGCAAAAGAAAACGACGAGTAACAGAATGAACAAACTTGCAGATGAAGAACAGACCATAGCGACTCCAGGCGTCATCAGTAAAAAACAGGTCATAGCTGCGATCATTTTTATTGCCCTGGCGGGTTTTCTCGCCACCGTTGTCCCCACGGTCGAGATCGCCTGGGTCAGCGCCATCCTGATGTTGACCATCTATCTCTTCGCCTTTGAGATAGTCGGTGTGGATGTCGCCGCCACCACAGTGATGGTGTTGCTGGGACTCACCACCTTGTTGGCTCCGGTACTTGGCCTGGAACAAGGCTTGGTGGATAACACGCATCTCTTCGATGGCTTCTCCTCCAATGCGGTGATCTCCATCATCGCGGTAATGATCATCGGCGCCGGCCTGGACAAGACCGGCATCATGACCAAGGTCGCTGCTTTCATATTGAAGATCGGCGGTACTACCGAGGGGAGGATCATCCCGATCATCTCCGCCACTGTCGGCTTTATCTCATCCTTCATGCAGAACGTGGGAGCGGCCGCGCTCTTTCTTCCGGTTGTTTCCCGCATCTCCGCCCGCTCGGGTCTGCCCATGTCGCGGTTGCTGATGCCGATGGGTTTCACCGCCATCCTCGGCGGCACCATGACGATGGTCGGCTCCAGTCCACTGATTCTGCTGAATGATCTGATCCTGACTTCAAACCAGGCCCTGCCTGTCGATCAGCAGATGAAGACTTGGGGACTCTTTTCGGTCACCCCCATCGGTGTCGCGTTGATCATCACCGGCATCGCCTACTTCGTCATTGCCGGTCGCTTTGTGTTGCCGAAGACCAAGAGTGAAAGCAGCACCGTTGGTACAGATCCCATGGCCTATTTCCATGAGGTCTATGATGTCGACCTCACCATCAACGAGGTCGTGGTCACCGACAACAGCGATCTGGTCGGCATGAAGCTGGACGAAGTTGAATCCACTTATGGCGTCAGAATCATCGCCAGTAAGTACTCCGGTGAGTCAGTACGCGTAGGTCCGGGCACCATCGCCAGAGATGTGGAGTTTCGTGCCGGCATGGTGCTGGGCATCGTGGCCGATCCCCACTGTCTCAACCACTTCGTAGAGAAGTACGATCTCAAAAAGCGCAGATCACTCCGCACATTCAATGAATCTCTCTCGCGCAGCAAATCCGGTATTGCCGAAGTGGTCATCCCACCAGGCTCCAAGCTAATCGGCAAGAGCGCCAGGGATGTCTGGATGCGCAAGACCTACGGCCTGGCCTTGATCGGTCTACATCGCAATGGCGAGACCATGCGTGAGGGTGAAGATATCCGCAACATGCAACTGCAGGCCGGCGATACCCTGGTGGTACACACCGCCTGGAACGCGCTGGAGCGTATCGAGGATGATCGCGACTTCGTCGTGGTCACGACAGAGTATCCAAGAGAGGAGAAACTGCGTCCTAACAAAATCCTGCCCGCACTGATCTTCTTCGGTGTTGCGCTCTTCATGGTGCTGTTTACCGACATCCGTCTCTCAGTGGCCCTGCTCACCGGAGCGGTGGGCATGGTTCTCTCCGGCGTCTTAAATATCGAAGAGGCCTATGAAGCGGTCAGTTGGAAAACCGTGTTTCTACTCGCCTCGTTGATTCCTCTGGGTCTTGCAGTGGAGACCACCGGAACCGCGAAATGGATCGCCAACCAGGTGCTCTTCGTTGTCGGCGACATGCCGATATGGGTGATCCAGGCGTCGGTTGCCGCCCTCGCCACCTTCTTCACCCTGGTGATGTCCAACGTCGGCGCAACAGTTTTATTGGTACCCCTGGCGGTTAACATCGCCATCGGTGCCGGCGCCAACCCGGCGGTCTTTGCATTGACGGTAGCCATCGCCACCTCCAACTCTTTTCTGATCCCGACCCATCAGGTGAATGCGTTGATCATGGGTCCCGCGGGCTACAGAGTACCCGACTTCATGAAGGCTGGCGGCATCATGACAGTGCTCTTCCTGGTGGTGATGATGATCATGATGAACCTGGTTTTCTAAGGCGTAAGTAGACCTTTTTGGGTCCTCTCAAATGGACGCCGGCCATCGCGCCGGCTACATCGCCAGCATATTTGTGCATATGTGGGTGAACAGAGAGCGTCGCTACAGATAGGCGACTCGATTCGGCAGGCGGTCAGGCCTCCTGATTCACCAGGTTGTGGGTCAGTGGTGTTGCGAGGGAGATCTTATGTCGCTCCGCCGCCAACCAGATCACCTCTTTGAAATATTGGCGGGTCCTGATCAGATTGCGTACGTCCTTGGTGTAGTAGAAGACCAGCCACTCCACCGCGTGGTCGGCGGTGTCGTTGACCCGCACTTCCAGTTCGTACTGTGTCTCGATGCCGACGTTGGCGCTCTGTTTGATCTCTTCATAGGCCTCTTCGAACATCGCCCTGACCCTGGCTACGTCAACATCATAACCAATCTTAAAACTGAGCTTCTCCCGCAACCCCTTGGCGGAGGCGAACTTCGACAGATTATGGATGGTGTAGTCGCGGAACTTCGCATTCTTCAACATGATGCGGTGGTTGTTGACGATGTTGAGGATCTCGGTGTGAAACATCTTGGTCTTGTATACCACGCCGATATAGCAGTTGCCCTCGTTGATCTCGATCACATCCCCCTCCTCCGCCATGCCGCTGTTGAGGATGATCAGGCCACTGAAGATATCCGGCGCCCAGGCATTGTGGGTCAAGGCGAGAAAGACACCGATGAAACCGATCACACCACCCGCCTCAAGCAATCCACTGAAGCCGAGGATCTGCACCACTGAGATCAAAACGATGATAGAGATGAAGATCCCGGACAAGAGGGTAAGCAGTCGACTGTTGTAGGTCTCTACACTCTTCTTGACCCCATTGACCTCCCGGGTTTTGCCGAACTTTCGGCGGGCGATATAACCGGTGATGTGGGCAAACAGATAACCCAGATAGATGACCACGAAGACCGACACCAGTTTCAGACCGATACCTCGATCTTCCGCCGTCAGATAGAGATGGTAGTAACCGAAGGAGAGAATGATCAGCAGATTCAGCGCCCGGAAGACATGCACCCGGTTGAGGCTGCGCTTGACGCTGACGTTATCGTGATAGATCAGCTCCAATATACGCCGGGCAAAGATCATCAGCAGGAGATTGACCAGGATGACGACAAAGTCGACAGCCCCAATCCGCTCGAATATAACGGCGTATTCGCCGGTCAGTCCTTTGAATATTTCCACTAGCGCATCCATTGATCAATCCTACTCAAACTGACTTAATCATGCCTTAGATAGTGCATCGCAAACCGCTGGAAATCTCGGAAAAGTCCCGGATCGCCTGATAGTCACCGGCCTCCCGCTCGGGTCCCTTGGAGTCGGGCTGTAATACCGCCAGCAGCCATTGGATACCATACTCCCTGGCAGAGTCGAGTACCGGGGTGCTGTCGTCTACAAACAGAGTCCGCTCCTTATCGAAGGGGTAGAGATTATGCAGCCGAGGCCAGAAGGCGGGGTCTTCCTTCGGCAGACCCAACTGATGGGAGGAGATCACCTGATCGAAGAATCCGGCCAGCTTGGTCTTCTCCATCTTCAGGGCCAGAGTCTTCTGGTGGGCGTTGGTGACCAGTATGCGATGCTTGCCGGCACACATCAGCTGGTCAAGAAAGTCGATAACATGGGGATGGACGGCGATGAGATGGTCCACCTCCTCCTTCAGCAGGACGATATCGAGCTGCAACTCCCGGCTCCAGTGGTCGACACAGTACCAATCGAGGGTACCGGAGAGGTTCTTGTAGCGCGCGTAGAGGTCCGCCTTGGCCGCCTGCAGTGAGATCCCCTGGGCGTCGGCGAACTGCTGGGGGACAAACTCCAGCCAAAAGTGGTTGTCAAAGTGGAGATCAAGCAGGGTACCGTCCAAGTCCAACAGCACCGTATCTATCTGGTTCCAGTCAATCATGCTTAAGCCTTCCCGGATCGCTATATTTAACGTTCACTATTCTATCTGAGAGACTGGCCGATATCTCGACGGATTCATGCCACGATGAGGCCCCTTCGACAAAATAGAGGCGGTCAACGAGGGTGAACCCGCGCTGCGAGACATTCAAGCGAATGCAAAACCACGTCCGGAGGCAGAGAGTCTGCCATCGACTATCCGCAAAAACCCCTCAAACTCAAAAGCGTCACTCCCGATAGCCCTGCAACGGCTGAAGCATGAACCAAAGCAGGGTAAGATTCAGGGGGACGCTTGGTTCCAGAACAGACTCTTTACCAAGTTTGAATTCGTAATAAAGGAAGATCTCTAATCTATGTCACAACCACCCAAGATACTCGGCAGAAAATCCTTCACCTGTTCCCGCATCTTCCGGGTCGAGTCACTGGAACTTGAATTCTCCAACGGCGAACAGCGTAACTACGAGCGCTTGTTGGGTGGTGAACGGGGTTCTGTCCTGGTCATCCCCATGCTGGATGACGACACTGTGTTAATGATCCGCGAATACGCCGCTGGCAGCCATGACTATCAGCTCGGCCTGCCCAAGGGCCGCATGGAGGCGGGAGAAGATCCAATTGAGGCCGCCGACCGTGAGATGCGTGAAGAGGTGGGCTATGGCTCAAAAAACCTCGAGGTGATCAGAACCATGACCTTGGCGCCCGCCTACATCCAGCACCACACCTATATCGTCCTGGCGCGTGATCTTTTTCCCGATAAACAACTGGGGGATGAACCCGAACCCATCGAAGTGGTTCCCTGGCGCCTCTCTGACTGGGACAACCTGATGGCTCAACCGGATTTGACCGAAGCGCGCTCGATTGCCGCGCTCTATATGACAAGAGATTACTTTAAATGAACACACCCCTGCCGCTTGACGACCTCCTTCAGCTGGCCAGAGATGCCGGCGACGCCATACTCGAGATCTACAACACCGATTTCGATGTGGAGAGAAAAGAGGACAACTCACCGCTCACCGCCGCCGATCTTGCCGCGCACAAGGAGATCGTTGCGAGATTAGAGAAACTGACACCCGAGATTCCTCTGTTGTCAGAAGAGTCGGCCAAGATCCCTTTCGACACTCGCAGTCAGTGGTCGAGATACTGGTTGATCGATCCCCTCGACGGCACCCGGGAGTTCGTCAAGCGCAATGGAGAGTTCACGGTAAACATCGCACTCATCGAGAATCACCAGCCGACCCTCGGTGTGGTCTACGCCCCGGTGTTGGATAGCCTCTACTATGGTGTCAGCGGTTCAGGCGCATGGAAGCAGGAGAAGGGAGAAGAGCCAAAACCGATCCGTGTCGTCAGCCAAAAGAGAGAACCTGTCATGGTAGCCGGCAGTCGCTCCCACGCCGGTGACTCCCTGATCAAATTTCTGGATAACCTGGGAGAGCACGACCTGGTCAGCATGGGCAGCTCTCTCAAACTCTGTCTGGTGGCGGAAGGTAAGGCCGACCTCTACCCCCGTCTCGGCCCTACCTCAGAGTGGGACACCGCGGCTGCACAGGCGGTGGTTGAAGCGGCCGGCGGGCAGGTAACCACCCTGGATATGCAACCCCTGAGATATAACACCAAGGACTCCCTGCTGAATCCCCACTTCTTTGTCTTTGGTGATGGCTCTGTGGACTGGTCCGCCTATCTCGCTTAGCAAGAGACCGTGTAGTTAGGGTAAACCCCCATGCAAGATTGGGGGCGTCTCGGTTATGCTAATCCGAACTAAAAAAATGAATCCGGTCTAATGTAATGGCAATGCAGTGCCAAGAAAAACAAGACAAGACCATTAATGCTCCGGGCTCTAACCTGATCCAAAGGTGAGCCATCAAGATGATTGAACGACTAGGCAAAGGCGGCATCGGCTTGTGTGCGCTCTTGCTGCTGACCCTCTCTACCCTGGCCCAGGGTATCGAATCGGAAGAAGATGTCTTCGCCTTCGATGACTTCCCCCTGGAAGAGATACTCGTCTATCCGCACTGGTTCAAGAAGAGCTTTCTCGATCTGCCTGAAGACCTGCAAGAGGCGGTAGATAAAGAGAAACAGGGGATAATTGTCTATTTCGGTCAGAAGCGTTGCGCCTATTGCAAGATGCTGTTGGAGGTCAACTTCGGCCTGAGCGATATCACCGCCTACACCCGCAGCCATTTCGATGTCGTTCCTATCGATATCTGGAGCCCTGAAGAGCTCACAACTATGGATGGCGTAAGTACCACCCAGAGAGAGTTCTCCTTGCAGGAGAAGACCAACTTCACCCCTTCACTGATCTTTTATGATGAGTCCGGTAGGGAGGCTCTCAGGCTGCGCGGCTACTACCCCCCCTATCAGTTCCGCGCTGCGCTGGAGTATGTCGCAGACGACCATTACCTGAAGGAGTCTTTTCCCGACTACCTGGCCCGGGGTGAGTCGGGTACCGCCTTCGAGCCCGGTGACCTGAACGAAGAGGCGTTTTTCATCCCCCCGCCCCACATCCTGAATCGTAGCCAGCTCCCTGGACAGAGACCCCTGGCGGTCTTCTTCGAGCAGGGCAACTGCCATGCCTGCGATGTCCTGCATGGCGATCCGCTACGAGATCCGGCGATAAAGAAACTGATACTCGGCTTCGACAATGTCCAGCTCGATATCGGTAGTGACGATCCCGTAATCACCCCGGAAGGTAAAAAAACCACAGCCAAACAGTGGGCCAAAGATCTGGGCCTCTTCTATACACCCTCAATCATCTTCTTTGATGAGATGGGCAAGGAGATCATCCGTGTCGACTCGGTGGTACGTTTCTACCGGTTGCGGCAGGTGATCAACTACATCACCAGTCGCGGCTATCAGACAGAACCCAACTACCAGCGCTGGCGAGTGAGTAATGCCAACTGATTCCCGGGCTCCTATCGGCAGAATTCGCGGATATAGTCTTCGTAGCGCGCCTGACGTTGATGCAGGCGCTCATACTCTGAAGCCTTATAGCCGGCTCGCAGCCTTCTCTCTACCCGTTCCAACTGGCGCCGTTTTTTCCAACATCTTTCACCATAGTCTTTATTACGCCGCGATGACGATTGGGTTGCACGCTTCTCTGTCATCTCTTTGAAACGCAAACCCGGTTCCGAAGGGGTGATTCCCCTGCTATGATCAGTGATATGAATTTTATCGCCATTCCCTTGTGGGCAGGCGGTCTGACGGAACTCCACAACACCATCAATAACACAGCGATAGTGTGTGGTGTCTCCCGCCATGGGTTCACTTCCACAAATAAAACAAAGCGTTATAACGACTAAAAGCAGGCCCAAGGGAGAGAGGCCAATGGAAATTTGATTCATCACCTAAACTCCTTTTCAGGTTGACGAATTAAATTATGGGATGATTTTAAAATCGACTCAAGAACCCGACAAAGAGGCCGATATCAGGATTTCAAGGGCTGAACTTAAAAACAATGGATCTGGAACAAGAGAATCGACGGCTGTACCGCCTGTTGCGAGACCTTCGCAGCGAGGCGCAACGCAGCCAAGCCACCCTGGAGCGATTTCACGCCAGGGAGCTGGAGCTACTCAGCGCCAATACACTCGCTGAACTGTTGCAAGTGATGAGCGAGGGGATGCTGCACTCCTTCCAGGTCGACAGTCTGCAACTGATTCTGGATGACCCCGATCATGAGATCCGGCTCCTTCTATCCAACAACGGATTTGATGAATCAGCCTTTGCCCATCTCAAATTTGTCGATGATATCTGCGAGATCAATCCCCGATTCCGTAAACTCTGCAACCCGTGGCTGGGTCCTGTCCTGCGACCTGAACATGACAATCTCTTCCAGGATATCGATCATCTGGAAACCATGGCGATACTGCCGATTCAGTGTCGCAATCGACTGGTGGGCAGCATCAATCTCGGCAGCCGGGACAAACTGCGCTTCACACGAGATCTTGCCACGGATTTTCTCGCTCGACTGGGGAAGATCTCCGGCGTCTGCCTGGAGAACGCCATCAACCGTGAGCGCCTGCTCATCAGCGGTCTGACCGACCCCCTCACCGGCCTGCACAATCGCCGCTATCTGGATCGGCGTCTGAATGAGGAGTTCTCCCGCGCCAGTCGATATAACCAACCCCTGAGCTGTCTCTTCATCGATGCGGATCATTTCAAACTGATCAATGACACTCACGGCCACCAGGCCGGTGACCAGGCCCTGCGTGAACTGGCTGATCGGATTCGCTCCCAGCTAAGGGCGAGTGACGTCGCAACCCGCTACGGGGGAGAGGAGTTCGCCCTGCTATTGCCCCAAACCGCTATCAACGAGGCCCTGCTACTGGCAGAACGCATCCGGCTTGAGGTTGCCGGCACGCCTATTGAGCTGGATGGCGACAAACAACTCAACCTCACCGTCTCCATCGGCGTCAGTGAGACCCTGCCCATGGTGGGCAAATCCAACCACGAGAATCTGGGTAAACACCTGCTGGCCTCAGCCGACAAGGCGCTCTACCTGGCCAAGGCCAGGGGACGGAATCGAATCGAGCGCCTCGATCAGGGAGTCAGTGAAGCCAAACTCAGGCGGGTTAAGGGCGCCGATTGAACGCCCCAGGGGGTCTGACGGCTAATCTTCCACCTGCTGATGGCTACCGTCGCAATAAGGCGGGGTCTTGGTCTGTTTACAGCGACAGATCCAGTGCTCGCCGTCCTTCTCGGCTTTAAAACCCAGCGGCTCAATACCCGTTCCCCGGTGGGAACCGTCGCAAAACGGCTGCGAGGAAGAGCGGCCGCAGGCGCACCACCAATACTCTTTTCCCGCATACAGATCGACCGCAATGGGCTGTTTCGCCGCCACAACTGGCTTTGTCATCACTCTCTCCTCGATATTATCTGCCACACGACAGTGTAGCTTGTTTCATAGCTCTCATAGTTAACACAGAAATCCTGCAAAAAAAACACAACACCATTATCGGTTAATTTCTGCTAATCTCTGCCTCCCGAATCACTAACCGGTCACCCGATGAGCGAAAACAGCGATTGGATCAATTTCGACAAGCAACATGTCTGGCACCCCTACAGCGCCATTGGCGCCGATCTGCCGACCTATCCCGTGGTCGGTGCAGAGGGCGTCAGGCTGCGCCTGGCTGACGGCCGGGAGCTGATTGATGGCATGTCCTCCTGGTGGTGTGCGATCCACGGCTACAACCACCCGCAGATGAACCAGGCGATCAGGGAGCAACTGGATCAGATGGCCCATGTGATGTTCGGCGGCCTGACCCACCCCCCGGCGGTGGCGCTGGCGAAAAGACTGGTGGAGATGACGCCTGAACCCCTGCAGTCGGTCTTCTTCTGCGACTCCGGTTCCGTCTCGGTGGAGGTCGCCATGAAGATGGCGATCCAGTACTGGCACGACCAGGAGGTACCGAGCAAGCAGCGCTTTCTCACCATCCGTAAGGGCTATCACGGGGACACCTTCGGCGCCATGTCGGTGTGTGACCCGGAGACCGGCATGCACAGCCTCTTTGCCGACGCCCTGACCCAGCAGTTCTTCGCCGAAGCACCGACCTGCAACTTCGGCCACCCCTGCAATGGCAATGGGGCGAAGTCGATGGAGGAGCTACTCAAGGCCCATGCTGAACAGATAGCCGCCGTAATCCTCGAGCCCATCGTGCAGGGTGCCGGCGGCATGCGTTTCTACTCTGTGGATTACCTGCAGGAGGTAAGACGACTCTGTGACAAGTATGGCGTGCTGCTGATCCACGACGAGATCGCCACCGGCTTTGGCCGCACCGGTAAGCTCTTCGCCTGCGAACATGCCGATGTCACCCCAGATATCATGTGTGTCGGCAAGTCCCTCACCGGTGGCTATATGAGTCTGGCCGCAACCCTGACCACTGAAGAGATCAGCCACACCATCAGCGAGGGCGAACCGGGGCTTTTCATGCACGGCCCCACCTTCATGGCCAATCCTCTCGCTTGCAGCACCGCCCTGGCCAGTATCGACCTGCTGCTCGACTCTCCCTGGCAGGAGCGAATTAGTGAGATCGAAAAGGGCCTGGAAGATGGCCTGGCGCCCTGCCGGGAACTGCCCCAGGTGGAGGAGGTCAGGACCCTCGGTGCCATCGGTGTGGTGGAGATGAAAAAGCTGGTGGATATCAGCACCATCCAGCCCTGCTTCGTCGAAGCCGGCGTCTGGGTCCGTCCCTTTGGCAAGCTGGTCTATCTAATGCCGCCCTATATCATCTCGAAAGAGGATCTCGACAGCCTCACCCAAGCTGTGGGCGATGTTGTAGAGAGGTGTCCCCTCTGAGATCTACAGATCACTGATCGCTCACCAGCACCTCATCAACTTCCTGCTGAAACTCTATCCGCTGTTTCATCTCAGGGGTGATGTAGACACGTCCCTTCTCATCCACCAGCATCACCTGGGTCAGCCCCATCTGTTTTGAGATACTTTGCCATTCCCTGGGGCCGGCAACACTTAAGGCAGTTGCAGCCGCATCTGCCAAGCCGCCATCTTTACTGATCACTGTGGCGGAAGCGACATGCTCCACCGGATAACCGGTGCGGGGATCGAGGATATGGGCATAGCGAATACCTTCATACTCCCGATAGCGCTCATAGTTACCCGACGTCAGCACACACTCACCGTTGGATACCGCCACCGATGCGATCACTCCCTCACCCATGGGATGACGAATCCCGATCACCCAGGGACGCTCACCATGCTGACCGGAGACACAGAGATCCCCTCCCGCATTAACAATGGCGTTATCAATACCAAAGGTCTTGAGCTTGTCGATCGCGAGATTGAGGGCATAGCCTTTGGCAAAGGCTCCCAGATCGATCTCGACAATGGAGTTGGTGGAGGAGACTTTGTTGCCATCAAAATGGATATCCTGCATCGATGGGGCCGCTTGCAACAGAGACTTGATCATCTCGGGATCTGGTGGCGGACCACCCGGCGGTTCATCGCTATGAAACCCCCAGAGACCGATCAACTGACCGATGGCCGGATTGAACATGCCGTCGCTCTGTTGTGAATAGCCTTGCGATTGGCGCAGCAAATCGGCCAGGGATTCAGACACCGCCATCTCCCTGCCTTCGGCAAAGGCCCGGTTGAGGCGAACCAGCTCACCCTCCCCTTTCCATGCATGCCACTCCCGATGCATCTGCTGGAAGGTTTCATCCAGAGAACGCACGCCTTGGTTGAATGCATCGGGCTTATCGGTATAGGCCTTGATATTCAGCAACGTACCAAAGACCAACAGGGTCTGTTGATGATCCGCAGGT
>JBNKMQ010000006.1:0-2112 GCA_050293225.1 Sedimenticolaceae bacterium | reverse complement strand
TCCATAGCACTACACCCCGCCCCGTCGCAGACTCACTTCGCCAGCGTGGAACAGTCGCTCTGTCCCGTCTATCTGTAATTTCAGGGAACCGTTTGTATCTATGCCAAGATGCTTACCACGATGCCACTGACTGGCACTACGAATTTCAACCTGCTGTCCCAGCATCAGGTCATTGCTATGCCATTCATCGAGAAAACCGCTCAGCCCTTCTACCTGATAGTTGCGTGCTACCTGACGCAGTTCAGTGATCAAACTGGCGGCCAGTTGACTGCGGTTATGGGATTTCACCTCAGGGATGGAACTGAGATCAATCCAGGGCTGATCGATATCATCACCCGCCTCACCCAGCCAGGTATTGAGACCGACACCAATCACCACCTGCGACGGCCCGCTGGCCTCACCCGACACCTCCAGCAGGAGACCGGCCAGTTTCTTGTGTTGCCACAGGATGTCGTTGGGCCATTTAAGTCCAGCACCCTTGCATCCAACAGTCTGCAAGGTACGCAGAACACCAATAGCAGCTGCAAGGCTAAGACCGGCCACCTGCATGGGCGGCATATCAAAGCGCCATAACATGGAGAGATAGACGTTGCGTCCGAAAGGTGAGACCCACTGCCGACCATGGCGACCTCGACCAGACTGTTGATACTCTGCAAGGCAAACCGAGCCGGAGGGTTCACCCAGGGCCCCCCGCTGCATCAACCAACTGTTGGTAGAATCCAGAACAGGGTGCAAATGGAGACCTTCAACCTCGAAGCGCTCTGACTCAGGGATATGCTCGAGCACCATACGCCGATCAAGGAGATCAAGAGGCTCCCTTAACCGATAACCGCGACCTTTGACCGCATCGATCTCAAGACCGAAGTCCCCTTTCAGCGGCTGTAGTCGCTTCCAGACACCGGCGCGGCTGATACCAAGCAGTCGGCCCAGCACCTCACCCGAATGGAAGGCGCCGTCTGCTAAAGTTCGAATGAGCTCAAACTCAGCTTGCATGACTCTGCAACCAAGCGGCTTGTAACCGGCGCTGTTTTTCATCGAGATCTGACGGTAGATAGAAGTTGGCCGTATCCGGCTGCGCAGGTAGCGGCCTGACTTTGAATTCCATCAGTTCATCACGGCGGAACAGGTGAATGGTAATACAGCTGTCCTCAGGAAATTTAGCCAGGTAACTCTCCAACCCCTTGACATCCATTCGCAGGCCGTCTAGCGCGACTATTACATCTCCCGCCGAGAGGCCCGCGGCCTGAGCAGCCCCGTCGTCAAACACCTGTTGTAACAAAACACCATCGCTCTGTTGCTCAAATCGAGCGCCCAGAACCGGTTTGCCGTCTGCCGCTTCGGGTCTCTCCTCTATTACCCCGCCCTGGTCTGTTAGGTTTTTTGCAGGAAGTAGATAGAGTTCGACGCCAAACTCCAGCAAGGTGTCTGACAAGGGAACCTCGTCCGTGGATCGGACCCAGCGATCAAATTCAAGTTTGAAATCGAGACCTGTTATGTCTTCAACCAACGATTCAAAAGCCCCTTCGGGCAGCCCTTCTCCCGACTTACCATACCTTATCCAAAGTGCCCGCATGACATCATCCAGAGTTTTGGTGCTGTCGCTGCGCAGTCGAATACTGAGGTCTAGCAACATGGCCACCAGCGCGCCTTTTGCGTAATAGCTGACAATCGCGTTGGGGGCGTTTTCGTCCTGCTTGTAGAATTTGGTCCAGGCATCGAAAGAAGACTCTTCAAGGGTCTGCTTATGCCGACCGCTACTGCGCATCACCCGGGTCACCCCTTCAGCCACCATCTCGAAATAGTCCTTGATTTCAATGACACCACTGCGTAGCAGAATCAGCTCATCATAGTAGGAGGTGATCCCCTCGAAGATCCAGAGCTGACGTGTGTAGACTTCCTCATCAGTCCCTTCCCGCTGGAAAATCTCTGGGGTAATGCGTTTTACGTTCCAGAGGTGAAAATATTCATGACTGCAGAGACCCAATAGGCGACGATATCCAGGGGTCGTCTCAGGTACCGTTGAGCTTGGGAGACTATCGCGACCAATCATCAAACTGGTGGAATTCTTATGCTCCAATCCACCATAGCCTTTACCGACCACCCACAGGAGAA
>JBNKMQ010000005.1:0-5086 GCA_050293225.1 Sedimenticolaceae bacterium | reverse complement strand
TTGGTTTTGCTTACGGTTTGGGCTTGATGGGGAGCGGGGTCTCCTGGTTGCACGTGAGTATTGCCCAGTTTGGTGATCTTGGCTGGTTGTTCCCGCTGGTGATAACCATTGGCTTTGTCGTCTTTGTCGCACTCTATTATGGCTTCCTGGGATGGGCAGTCGCCAGGTTCCATGCGTCCGCTCGGGTGACAATGCTGCTGGTCTTTCCCGCTCTCTGGGTGCTGTTCGAATGGTTGCGGGGATGGTTTCTCACGGGTTTTCCATGGCTGCATCTGGGCTATTCCCAGATCGATGCCCCCCTCGCTGGTTATGCTCCGTTACTGGGAACATTGGGCGTTAGTCTTGCGTTGGTGATCAGTGCCGGCGCACTGGTTCTTTTGTTGCTGAAGGATGAGACACCCTGGTTGCCCTTGTTCGTCTTGATCCTGGTCTGGTCAGCCGGTTGGCTGCTCTCTTCTCTGGCCTGGACCCAATTGGATGGAGATCCCATCAGCGTCGCACTGGTGCAGGGGAATATTCCCCAGGCGGAGAAGTGGGCCCCGGAACAACTGGCGCCAAGCCTGATTCTTTATGCTACAGAGGCGCAAAAACACTATGACAAGGATCTGATCGTCTGGCCGGAGACGGCAGTTTCGGCGTTTGAGTTTCAGGTGGATGAGGCCTTCCTGCAGCCCCTTGAAGAGGAGATAAAAAGTCAGCAGACCCATCTTGTCTACGGTGTGGTACAGATGGATGAAGAGAAAAAACGCTACTTCAATGCGATGGTGGCACTGGGTAACGAGGAGCGGGACAGCTACTACAAGCGCCATCTGGTTCCCTTCACTGAATACCTGCCGCTGAAGTTTCTCTTCTGGCCGCTGGTGGATCTGTTTACCATCCCCATGTCTGACTTTACTGCTGGCAGTGGCAAGCCCCTGATGAAGGTCGGTCCCCACTTGGCCGGGATGTCGATCTGCTACGAAGATGCCTTCGGAAGCGAGATGATCGAGGCCTTGCCGGAGGCGGCCTATCTGATCAATGCCAGTAATGATGCCTGGTTCGGTGAGTCGCTGGCTCCCCATCAGCATCTTCAGATCGCACGTATGCGGGCATTGGAGACAGGACGCTATCTGCTGAGGGCAACCAATACCGGGATTTCCGCCATCGTTGGACCCAAGGGGGAGTTGTTAGAGGTCTCTCCGCTACTGGAACGGGATGTGTTAACGGGAGAGATTCGACCAATGTCCGGCATCACCCTCTATGCCAAGACCGGCAATTTACTCATTCTGGCACTCTTGGCGATGATGTTGATTGCTGCATTTCCCTGCGGTTATAAGAGAGATCGCTGATCAGAGTTTGTTGGCTGGTGCGCTGTCGGTTGGTAGATGGAGCTTTTCCAACTGCTCTTGTCTGAGAGATGCCTCCAGATCCTCATAGCGGATGACCTCTTTCAGCTGATGAATGACCTCCTCTTGGTCGCTCCATGCCGGTGGGTTGTCCCGCTGGGCGCTCTCCTCATGGCTGGCGTCACAGGCGCAGAGGAGGGTTGCCGCTATCGCGATGATAGTGGTAGATCCTGAGCCTAGCTCTTTAGGCACTGAAGCGGTCAATGGCGTCACACTAGGGTTTCGTATCAGTCATTTGACTGCGGGGTATAGATGGAGTCGAAGCGACCCGGAGAGAAGCCATTCATGCGTTGCTTGCCGACCAGGATAATGGGCACACCCTTGCCTTTGAGTCGCTTGTAGTCCCTGCGTCCCTTGCTGCTTTTTTCCACGTCATACTCTTTGTAGGGAATTGACTTCTGTTTGAAGTAACCTTTCGCCTTGCGACAGGCGCCACACCACTCTGTGGAGTAGATGACCACCTTTTTCTGGCTGCCGAAGCCGCTGTCCAGAGTGGTCACTTCAGGTCGGCTGATGGTATTGATCTTCAGCTCAAGATGTTTGGCTTCCAGATGGGCGGGAGGTTTGTCGCCGAAATGGGTGCGACCCTGAGCGTCTTTCCAGGTAAAAATCTCGGCGCTGGAGTGAGAGCTGGCGACTAAGGTGATGAGTAGGGTTGTACAGGCGCTGAAGCTCTTTACCCGCTTGCGAATTGAATGGGTTTTCAGCATGGCACCACTGACTCCTTAGAGATTGCGTGTTTGAATAGACGAGCTCAAGGGCTTATTTGGATTATCTATCTGGTAAAGTGTAGATCAGTGCGTGATTGCAAACATATAATGAGAACAAAGAAACCACAATTGGATCAATTTTGAAACGGCTGCTGACATCTGCAATTGAACTTTGTCTGTTGAGAATCGGGCCCCAGGACCTGCCCGCTTCGCAAACCCTGTTGTATTTGAGCCTGCTGCTCAATTTTGCCGTGGGGGTAGTGCTGGTTACCGGTTTGCAACTGGGATTTAGTCGAGCCTTGATGGAGAGTCTGTTCCAGATCGGCCTGATGCTGGGCGCCCTCTATCTGACCTTGACCTACACCAAGCGGCTTGCTCGCTTCAATCAGAGCGCCACGGCACTAATGTTGAGCGGTCTGTTGTTGGGGACGCTGGCCTTGCCGATGGTGTTCTGGAATCAGAATACCCAGTCAGCGGAGTCGGGCCTGCTGGTACTGATACTGATGTTCTGGGATATTGTGGTGATGGGACACATTCTCAAACATACGTTCGAAATGCCGTTTAACGTGGGCATTGCGGCGGCGATGATCTATACCGTTCTCTCCTGGAACCTGACAGCTCTCTTCTTTCCGGTGGCGCTCTGATGCATCTACATATTTTGGGTATTTGCGGAACTTTCATGGGCGGTATCGCCCTCTTGGCACGCTCACTGGGACATCAGGTCAGCGGATCCGATGCCAATGTCTATCCCCCCATGAGTACCCAGTTGGAGCAGGCGGGTATAGAGCTGATGGAGGGCTACAGTGCGGATCATCTCGATCCCGCACCGGATGTGGTGGTCATCGGCAATGCCATGTCGAGGGGTAATCCTGCTGTCGAATATGTGCTGAATCGGGGGTTGCCCTATACCTCCGGCCCTGAGTGGCTGGCGAGACATGTGTTGCAGGATCGCTGGGTATTGGCGGTTGCCGGTACCCATGGAAAGACCTCGACTGCCAGCATGCTCGCCTGGATATTGCAGGCGGCTGGGCTGGAGCCGGGTTTTCTCATCGGTGGTGTGCCGGAGAATTTCGGCCTCTCTGCAAGACTGGGAGACTCTCCTTTCTTCGTGGTAGAGGCGGATGAGTACGATACCGCGTTCTTCGATAAGCGCTCCAAATTTGTTCACTACCATCCCCGTACCCTGGTGCTGAACAATCTGGAGTTCGATCATGCCGATATCTTTGAGGATCTGGCGATGATCCAGCGGCAGTTCCACCACCTGGTCAGGACAGTTCCGTCAGAGGGGCTGATCATCGCACCCCTCTACGATGGTAACCTGACCGAAGTGCTCGACATGGGTTGTTGGACGCCGGTGGAGTATTTCGATCCGACGATCGAGGCGGGATGGCATGCGGAGAGCGCAAGCCGTGATGGCCATGCCTTCGACCTGATCTGTGAAGGCGAGAAGAGAGGCCGTCTCGAATGGAATCTGATCGGGCGACACAATGTGGCCAACGCATTGGCGGCTGTGGCCGCCGCAAGACATGCGGGTGTACCTATCGATCAGTCCATCGAGGCCTTAGGCAGCTTCAAGAACGTAAAGAGAAGAATGGAGTTGCGCGGTGAGGTTGCTGGCGTCAAGGTCTACGACGATTTCGCGCATCACCCGACGGCGATTACAACCACGATGGATGGTCTGCGTAAACAGGTGGGGGATGAGAGGATTATCGCCGTACTGGAGCCCCGTTCGAACACGATGAAAATGGGTGTGCATGCCCATCTGCTGGCGGACTCCCTGCAAGCTGCGGATCAGGTGATGCTCTACCTGCCGGATGATTTGGGCTGGGACCCGGCAGAGCATCTTGGTCCCCTGAAATTGCGGACTGAGTGTTTTACCGATACCGGCGCCCTGATAGAGAAGATCCTGGAGATCAAAGCGCCTGGAGACCATGTCCTGGTGATGAGTAACGGTGGCTTTGAGGCGCTGCATCAACGTCTGCTCGATGCCCTGGAGAGTGAGAGTGGATAAGAAAAGAGAACCTATCGCTGTCGCTATTACCGGTGCCTCCGGCAGTGCCTATGCACTACGCTTGCTGGAATCGCTGCTGTCTGCCGGCGAAGAGGTTCAGTTGATGATCAGCCAGGCAGGTCAGATCGTGCTCAAGATGGAGTCCGACCTGGATCTTCCCTCTCAGCCTCAGGAGGCAGAGCGGATTTTGACAGACTATTTCAAGGCTGCGCCGGGACAGTTACATGTCTATGGACGGCAGCAGTGGATGGCGCCGGTGGCAAGCGGCTCCAATCCGCCGAGGGCGATGGTTGTCTGTCCTTGTACCACCGGCACACTCTCCTCCATCGCCTGTGGCGCAAGTAATGACCTGATGGAACGGGCTGCGGATGTTGCGCTCAAAGAGAGGCGTAAGTTGATCCTGGTTGTGAGAGAGACGCCGTTTTCCGAAATACATCTGGAGAATATGCTCAAGCTTTCACGAATGGGAGCGGTCATCATGCCGGCAAATCCGGGGTTTTATAACAAGCCGGAAAGTCTGCAGGAAATTGTCGATTTTATGGTGGCGCGTATTCTGGATCAGTTGGAAGTGCCACATAACCTTCTTCCGCGATGGGGAGAGTGATCTGTCTGCCCTCTTATATTGATCGATGCTATTCAATCAGAGTGCAGCGATTTCTTCCGTTTTGTTTAGACTCATAGAGTGCTGAATCCACCCTTTTGACAAGGGAGGAGAAGGTGTCGTGTTGCTTTAAGACACTGCCGCCGAAGCTGGCAGTGACATGGCCTGCGGTTTTGTGGTCGAGGTTTTCGAGTTTTGCTCGCAGAGACTCGGCGATGGTCTTAAGTTCAAAGATGTCGGTCAAGGGAGTGATGATCATGAACTCTTCACCACCCCAGCGGGCCAGGGTGTCGCTCTTGCGTATTGACGACATGATGAGATCTACAACGCGCTTCAAAACCTCATCGCCCACATCATGGCCATAGGTGTCATTGATCGA
>JBNKMQ010000004.1:0-4421 GCA_050293225.1 Sedimenticolaceae bacterium | reverse complement strand
AACCGCTCCTCAGCTGTCTGGCGGGTCTCATCGACCAGCTGTTGCAGATCGTGCTGATCAAAAGAGGATTCAGTCAGACCCTTGGCTGGCTGTTCGCTGATCTTGACATTGGAGGAGTTCGGCTCGAAACCGCAACCGCTTAACAGCAGAGTCAAAACGAGTGTTAGAGAGAAATTGATCCGGGTCATGCAATAGCCTCGTAAGAAGATATCAAAACGCCATTCTACCGGTAGTGGAGTGCCAAGCCAGGGTAGATGTGGGTGAGTTATCTATTCAGGGCCTGGTTCGGGAGGAATTAGTGGCCTGTTTGATGAATCTACTTCTCTACTTGGTATAAGGGGTAAAGTCTTAATCTTACGGCACGTTATAAAAGTGTTTGAAGGCGCGCTCCGGGTAAAAAAGCGACTTATGGCCCGATAGCGAATAACCCATTTTATAGTTCCGCAGCTTGAGCCAGAAGATTAACAGTCGGTTGCTACATATGACATGAAGGGATCTTGAGGCCAATTTTCCGGCTTGTGTTGAGCCCCGGCTTAACCGGTTGCCCACCTATGCGCACAATATTACAAACTTAACCTCGATCAGGTGCTGGTCTGTTCACTCTTGAAGCGCCTTCCCCCTGTGATTCTGAATCTAACGCTCTGGGATCTGCTTGGAAAACGCGTTTGTAATGCCAATGGACTAACCGAGAAGATCATCAGGGCAATCTATCTCCCCAAATTCAGTATCGGATCAACCTTGATGTTCGGCGTTCATTCCGCCAGCCGAAATTCTTCAGGGTTTTAACGATTAAGAATGTTGCCCTGTGCGCCGATGCGCTGGTCACAGAGACAACAGCTCTCTAAAGGTCAGGCGTCTGTCTGGTAATCGATTTCATGTTTATGTGTTGTAGGGAGGAAGAAGAATGGATCCACGAATCAAAACAGCGATGGTTGGGATGGTTTGTTGTTCCGCGATGATTGTCGTCAGTTGCGGTGGTGGCGGAGGCTCTGCTTCAGGAGACAGTTCCAGCGGGGTTGTTGGGCTACAACTGCCGGCCAAGATGAACATGGTGAGCGCCGATTCCTTGGGTGCGAGAAGTTATGCCGGCAAGGGCTATCGTCTGGATGAAATGGCGCTCAGCAGCGACTATGCGGCGAGGATGGTCGACAGTACGGTAATCGATGCGATACCCGCCGGGGCCGATTACTATCTGGATGCCGCCGAGGCCGAGACCTGGGTCTGGGACCCTTCGATGGAGTCCCTCAGTATCATCAATGAAATCCTCTGCTACGTTCAGCAGACGGCCGCCAGCGACATGGTCAATGCGGGCCCCTACATCGCATTGGTCGATGAAGACAAATGTATGGAGGGGCAGAACCAGTCGGGTGCGAGTTCGGGTGGTGCACAATCGACGGCGACCAGTTCGCAGAGTGTCGACTACAGCAAATGGACGGTGGTCTCGAGCCGTGCCGACAACAACTCCCCACAGATCGTTAAGATCTGGGTGCCGGGGGATGACAGCGCATCATCAGATCCCATGGACGCACAGCGTATCCTGGTGACGACGACCATTACCGAGGGGGTTAGCAGCAGCAAGCCCTATGGTTCTTTTGTGATGAACTTCGTGGGTGAGGCACCGGTCGGTCCGGGCGGCAGCTATCAAGAAGTGATGCAGGGTACGCTTCAGACCGAGGAGAATCTAGCCGGCAAACCGGAATTCAGCTATTTCAACTCCGGCGGCGGCGCCGGCCTACCCTTCTCACGCATTGAAAAATCCCGTGTGGTGATGGATGACGCGACAGGTTCCAGTGGCGAAGCGAAGACCTATATGTATGAGTCCTATAGCGACTCTTTCGGGACACAGGTTCGTGAGAACGGTTACTCAGTCGCCTATGACGCAGACCATTTCCTGCGTGGCAAGGATACAGATGGTAACGGCAGTGTGGATAGCCTGGCTTGTACCTCTCGCAGCGACTATTCGACGCAGACCTGGCGTTACAATCTCTACCATACGGTTGACGGCAGCTTTAATCAGCAGGCGGTGAGTGCCGGTCAGCGGGTGGCGTTGAACTCAGGTTTCCCCTTTGTCTTTAATGATAGCAACGGCACCCATTTCGGCCATATTGGATACTGGGGGCTGTGGACCGAAGAGGGGTTGTCCCTGGTCGATCTGGCAGATCAGACCATCACCCGGGAGGACTACGGTAGTAGTTCACCCGCCCAGTACACCGTCAAGGTCTCCGGTGGTAAGCTGTGGCGTCGTACAAAGGAGAGCTC
Organism: Sedimenticolaceae bacterium; assembly: GCA_050293225.1. GTDB lineage: Bacteria > Pseudomonadota > Gammaproteobacteria > Chromatiales > Chromatiaceae > Thiodiazotropha. Next base: position 2,162 of record JBNKMQ010000004.1, on the reverse strand, counting down.
CTCCTATGCGGAGGTGGTGGGTGTCGACCTCAATTGGTGGGGCGATCCCAATGATCCTACCTGCAGTGGTCCCTGCTCACAATCGGACTACCGTGCCAGCGTGGTGGACAATGGTGGTGGCAGTTACAGTCTGAAGGTGACGGATGCCCTTAACTGGAGCGGTAATGGCAGCCCCACACTGACTCCGATAACCCCGGTGGAGATCACGCCGGTGAATGAATGGGATCAGCGTTGGTTGTTCGCAGACAGTCTAGGCGGCAGCGTGGTGTTCAAGCCTGTCGGTGCCTCCGATGCTGTGGTCATGTTCAAAGAGCAGATGGTTTCACCAGATGAAACCGGCCTGCCCAGTCAGCTCTATTGCTACGAGCGTTGCCTGAAGGGTGGGCTGACGGTCGAGGCTATCAGTCAGGAATCCGATCTGTACCATATCCTCTGGAATGGTGACAGCAACACCCAGCAGCATGTCTACAGCCTGTTGGTAGTCGATGGCCAGTTCGTGCTGACCGACGGTAACGGTAATCCGGTGATGGTCGATTTCGCCATTCCCTCGGCGGCAGGCGATTGGTACGAGTGGGGTATCAATACTGGTGAGATGGCGGGTGCGGCGGTGACTGACTGGTGGAGTGTTTTTGACGCCGATGTAACCTACCGTTGGGAGACCGGTCAGAACAGCTGGAATCGCGCCGTGGCGGTGATTAACAACAATACCGGTCAGACCCAGTCCTTCGATAAGCCGATGCAGTTCAAGTATGTCTATGCGCTGGGGGACGACCCCAATGGGGACAACCAAGCTGCGGGTACGCCTTTCATGCTGGAGTATGGTGGCCAGGGCGACCTCTGGGGCTTCCCCTGGATAAAGCAGGACTCGGCCTGCGATGAAGCGACCGAGGAGTGCCGCTGGGTCTCCAGTCTGACCCTCAAGAGTGGGGTTGAGCTCGATAACGGCCACGCCTATCTGGTACTACCGATGGAGAGTGAGCAGACCATGCAGGAGGTGTCGCTGAACGACTGCACAACGGCAGGCCTCGATGTTGCGGGTATTAGCCTGGTTCTGCCTTCTAGCGTTGCGGGCGGTATCGATTTCTCCTGGAGCGAGAAACCCCAGGTGAGCGGAGCGCCGGCGGTAATCGAAGGAGAACTGCAAGGGCTCTGAGACGGTCTTGAGTAATTAGGAACAGCTTGGTTGGCAACCTGCACACTCGCCCCCTCTTGCCTGTAACTCAGCTGGTAAGAGGGGGCTGATTTGTATGACTAAGGCCCAGCCTGATTCCTTATCCTGTGTTTCGCAACCCCGCCGAGATGGCGTTGATCGAACGCAGCAGCGGGGTCAGCCAGAGTTCTCTCGACTCTTCGTTCAAGGTGGGATCGCGATAGCGGTGCAGCAGACCGAGCTGGATGTGGTTGAGAGGATCGAGATAGGCGTCGCGGCGGCTGAGGGAGGTTTTCAGCACCGGGGTCTCGTCCAGCAAATCATCAAGTCCGGTAATCTCCAGGATCTGTTTACGGGTGCGGTTGTACTCCTTGCGGATCTCTTCATAGACCGCCTTGCGGGTGTCGGGATCGTGGCAGAGCTTGGCATACTGTTCGGCGATCGCCATGTCCGACTTAAAGAGGCCCATCTGAGCGTTACTCAACAGCGAGCGAAAGAAAGGCCATTCCCGATACATCTTCTGCAGTTGTTTCAGCCGTCCTTTGCCCTGCATGCGCCAGCCCGCCAGGGCTGAGCCGATACCGTACCAACCGGGCAGGGTCTGACGGGCCTGTGCCCAGCCAAAGACCCAGGCGATGGCCCGCACGGAGGATTTGGAGCGGTTACCCTTGGTGCGGTGAGAGGGCCTTGAGCCGATGTTCATCAGACCAATTTCGCTGACGGGGGTCGATTCGTAGAAATAGTCAAGAAAGCCCGGCGTCTTCTCGGTCAGACGTCGGAAGTGGGCTTCGCCATCTCCTGCATTGCCGAGACGAATTCGAAATGGTCTTCCTTGATATCGCGCACCACCCCCTGACTCGCCTTCATCAGACCGGTGATACCCATGGTCAACTCGTAGATGGCGGTCTCCCGGTTGCTGTATTTGTTCGACAATACCTCGCCCTGTTCGGTGATCTTGATCTCCCCCTTCACCGTGTTGGCCGGTTGCGCCAGGATCGACTCGTGGGTGGGG
>JBNKMQ010000003.1:0-13808 GCA_050293225.1 Sedimenticolaceae bacterium | reverse complement strand
CAGGCACACCCAAGCCGCAACAGCTGATGGTTGAGATGGTGCAAAAGCCGATCCGGGTGGCGCCACCGGCCAAGACCCTGCGTGACGCCCTCAATCTGCAGGACACCAAGTCGGTACCCATCCTGCGCAATCCGCGCAAGGTCAGTGAAGAGAGCGACGCCGTCTTCTACTTCCCCGGTTGCGGATCAGAACGGCTCTACAGCGAGATCGGCCTGTCCACCCTTGCCATGCTGACAGAGCTGGGAGCGGAGACAGTATTGCCCCCAGGCTATCTCTGCTGCGGCTATCCCCAGACCGCTGCCGGTCTGCATGCCAAGGGACGCCAGATCACCACCGAGAACCGGGTGCTCTTCCACCGCATCGCCAACACCCTTAACTACATGGATATCAAAACGGTGCTGGTCTCCTGCGGTACCTGCATGGATCAGCTGCTGCAGTACGAGTTCAGCAAAATCTTCCCAGGCTGCCGCCTACTCGACATCCATGAGTACATGCTGGAGAAAGGAGTGGCGCTGGACGGCACTCAGGCCACCGAGTACCTCTATCACGACCCCTGCCACAGCCCGATAAAACGGCACAATCCTATACAGCTTGCCAGCACCCTTACCGGCAAGCAGGTGCTTCTTAGTGATCGCTGTTGCGGAGAAGCAGGCACCCTCGGCACCAGCCGTCCCGATATCGCCAACCAGCTTCGCTTCCGCAAAGAGGAGGAGCTGAATCTTGGTATTGATGCGCTGACGTCAGACAACCAGGGCAAACGACCAGAGATCAAACTGCTCACCTCCTGCCCCGCCTGTCAGCAGGGACTGAGCCGCTACACCGACGATACCGGGTTGAAGCCCGAATATCTGGTGGTGGAGGCGATCGGTCGTCTGCAAGGCGAAAACTGGCAACAACGCTTTCTTGATCAAATCTTGAAAGACGGCATTGAGATGGTGCTGGTATAGATTTGAATGAATCTTTTTCCCGATGTTGAAGCTGTGATGAATCTCAATATTTCACATTCTGGGCCGATAAGACCAAATAGGGTAGAGAGACGGGACCCGATCAAACAGGATGTCGAGACTACAGTTCAACAAGCAATATTTTATTGCGATGGCCTTAGTGCTGCTCGCAAGCGGCTGCTCTCGACCCCAGGATCCCAACTATCAACCGCAGTTTTCTGACAGCCCACAGGCTAGCGAGACCGTCTACCTATTTGGTGTTCACCCCCTGCACAATCCACAACGACTCTACGAGGTCTTCGCTCCACTGACAGATTACCTCAGTGAGAAGATCCCGGAGGTGCGCTTCAAACTGGAGGCCTCTCGCAATTACGCCGCCTACGATAAGAAGCTCTACGCGAAGAAGTTTCACTTCAGCCTGCCCAATCCCTTCCAGACCATCAATGCGGTAGACAAAGGCTATCAAGTCTTTGCCAAGATGGGAGACGATGAGAGTTTCCGCGGCATCATTCTGGTGAGAAAGGATAGTGGTATCCGTGAGATCCCCGACCTGAAAGGCAGCGCGGTCAGCTATCCCGCGCCAACCGCCCTGGCTGCCACCATGATGCCGCAATACTACCTACAGTCCCATGGCGTGGATGTCATGACCGAGCTGGACAACCGCTATGTCGGATCCCAGGAGTCCTCCATCATGAACGTCTATCTGAAACAGACCGCCGCCGCCGCAACCTGGCCGCCTCCCTGGCTGGCCCTGTCCAAACAGCGGCCTGAGTTGAAGCAGGCGTTGCAGGTGATCTGGCAGACCGAACCCCTGATCAACAACGGCTTGGTCGTTCTCCCCGAAGTCCCTGAGAAGATTGTCAAACAGGTACAGGATCTGTTGCTCAACCTGCACACGCATAAGAGAGGAAAAGAGATTCTTGAACTTATGGAGCTTAGCCGCTTCGAGAGCGCAAACAATGAATCCTACGACGTGGTTCGCGCCTTTGTCGATAACTTCGATCGCCAGGTAAGGCCCCTGGACACGGATGGCTAGGGGCCGATGTTAAAGCTACTCAACCGCTTCTGGACCGCATCCATCAGCAGACAGCTGATGCTGGGTATCGCCCTGGTTCATGCTGTACTCATGACCCTCTTCGTCTATGATCTGGTCACCCGCCAGCGCGACTTTCTCATCGATGAGTCACGCAAACAGGCAATCTCACTGGCTGAGACCCTGGCGGCCAACGGTACCTCCTGGGTACTGGCCAGAGACTTTATCGGGATCGAAGAGGTCATCCACTCGCAACACCATTTTCCCGCTCTGCGCTACGCCGTCTTCACCGATCTTCGCGGCCAGGTTCTGGGGTTCACAGACCCTACCCAGGTAGGCAGGTACGCCAGTGATCCGGTCAGTCTGCGTCTGATCCAGGCCCCTGAGACGACCCAAGTACTTGTCGACGATCAACATCTCATTGATGTCGCCCATCCAATCACTGTCAACCAACGCCACATCGGCTGGGCCCGGGTCGGTATCAGCCGGGAAGGTATTGCCAGCAGCCTCCAAGTGGTGACGAATGAGGGGTTGCTCTATACAGGTATCGCCATTGCGGTTGGGATCATGTTTGCCTGGCTCATGAGCCGTGGTCTGACCAGAGACATCCGTCGTCTTGCCGCTTGCGCCACAAAGATTGAATCTGGTGAGCGAGACATCCATTACCACCTGGACAGACCAGACGAACTGGGCCAGCTCTCCATAAAGATGAATCGCATGCTTGAAACCCTGGTGGAGCGAGAAAATGACGTTGAGTCCGTAAACACCCAGATTCGCCAAAACGAAGAGCGCCTGCGTTATGCCCTGGAAGCGACCCATGACGGCCTATGGGACTGGGACCTGAGCACAAATCAGGCTTACTTTTCACCGCGTTGGAAAGAGATGCTGGGTTATCAGGAGCATGAGATAGCCAGCCAATACAAAACCTGGGAGAAATTGATACATCCCGATGACCTCGCTACGGTTCTAAGCCATCTCAATGCGCACCTGGATGACCCAAACCAGCCTTATGAACTTCTCCATCGACTGCGTCATAAAGATGGTAGCTGGCGCTGGATCCTGACCCGGGGGAGCGCTCACCGAGATGCCGAGGGAAATCCCACACGGATGGTCGGTACCCACGTAGATGTGACTGAACAGAAACGTCTGGAGGCAACACTCTACGAAGAGCGCGAACGCGCCATAGTCACCCTCCGCTCCATCGGAGATGGTGTAATCACCACCGATGCGGAAGGCAATATCACCTTCATCAACCAGGTTGCCGAGATCATTACAGCCTGGCACAACCGAGAGGCTATCGGTCGACAACTGGCGGAGGTCTTTCAAGTCGTCGACGAGATAACCCGCAAGCCGATCGAAAGCCTGATGCAACGCTGTATACGCGAACGACAGGTTGTCGGCCTTGGCACCAGCACACTGTTAATCAATCGGGAAGGTGTTGAGATCGCCATCTCCGACTCTGCAGCACCCATCCTATCCGAGTCTGGCGAGGTCAATGGTGTCGTTGTGGTATTTCACGATGTCACCGCACAACGCAGGATGCAACGCAAAATCGAGTATCAGGCGGAACACGATAGTCTGACCGGGCTCTGGAGCCGGGCCGCCTTCGATCTTCGCCTGGATGAGCTCATTGTCTCTGCCATGCAAGGTGAGAGTCAGCATGTTCTGATCTATATCGATCTCGATCAATTCAAGGTAGTCAACGACACCGTCGGCCATCTGGCTGGAGATGAACTGCTTAAACAGGTAGCGACCCTGTTAGAGGCCCACACCCGTGAGTCCGACATCCTTGCCCGCCTGGGTGGGGATGAGTTCGCCCTGCTGATGATCGGTTGCGACTTGGGTCACGCCCTCAAGGTGGCGGAACAACTGCGCGAGCAACTGGCGGAATTTCCCTTCGCCTGGGACAACCATCACTTTCAGATCGGTGCCAGTTTCGGTGTCGTGGTCATCGACAAAAACCTCCCCGACCCCAATGCCCTCAGTCTGGCAGACCTGGCCTGCTACAGCGCCAAGGATCAGGGGCGCAACCGAGTGCATGTCTATCAACCCGATGATCAACTGCTGCTCGAACGTCGCTCCGAGATGAAATGGGTGGTTCACGTCAAGGAGGCGCTGAACGAGGATCGCTTTGTACTCTACTCACAACGTCTACAGGCCCTTTCGCGAGATCCGGCAAGTCGGGACTATCGAGAAGTTCTGGTACGTATTCGGGACCACAACAATCAGCTGGTCATGCCTGGCCAGTTCATTCCTGCGGCTGAACGTTACGATATCATGCACCGGGTGGATGAGTGGGTGATCCGCAAGGCCTTTGACTGGTTGTCGTTGCCGGAACATCAAAATGTCCATCTCTTCATCAACCTCTCCGGCGCCTCCCTGGCCAATCGTCATATCCTCGAGTTGCTTGAGGGGGAACTGAGCCAGAATCCGGATCTTGGCAAAATGATCACGCTGGAGATCACAGAGACCGCTGCCATCGGTAATCTGCAACAGGCCCTGAACTATATGCATCGACTGAAACAGCACAAGGTCACCTTCGCCCTGGATGATTTCGGTAGCGGTCTCTCCTCCTTCAGTTATCTCAAGACCATGCCGGTGGACTATGTCAAAATCGATGGCTGCTTCGTGCGGGATCTGCTCAACGATCCAGTAGACGCCGCCATGGTGGAGTCGATCTGCCACATCTCCAACCAGATGGGTATCGAGACCATCGCCGAGTTCGTCGAGGATGTCGAACTCATCGATTGGCTGGTTGCGGTCGGCGTCGACTACGCCCAAGGCTATGGCATTGAAAAACCCAAACCGCTGCTTTTCAGTTCGACCGAACAAGATAGCAAAGTTTCTAACTCATCATAGTTTCAAACTGAGAAACTTCCCACGTACCCACCCATGTAGCTAAACTGGCACAGCGAACGGGGTGTTAGTGCGCCGCCCCCGTTATATGCTTGTCTTGAACAACTTATCTCCCGCGACAGGAACTCATCCATGACCGACAGTTTTACCCAAGCCTGTGTGAAACACGATAAAGAGCTGCGTAGTCGTGTAAGACTCTTCGGCATCCTCCTCGGTGAGGTCCTGCGGGAGCAGGTTGGTGAGCGGACCTTTACCATCGTCGAGCGCCTGCGCAAAGGCTATATCAAGCTGGCGCAAAAGCCCGATGATAAATTGCGTGCGCGACTCAACCGACTGATCACTTCACTCCAACCCGAAACCCTGGGGGATGTGGTTCGCGCTTACAGTATCTATTTTGTATTGGTAAATATCGCAGAGGAGGCCTTTCTTCACCGCCAGCGCCGACGCATTGCCGGTAAGGGAGGTGTACTCTGGCAAGGATCCTTCGACCAGACCCTGCGCGGTTTCCTGCAGCAGGGGTTAGATCCGCAGCAACTGCAGGATATCCTCGACGATTGCGCCTACATCCCGGTCTTCACCGCCCACCCTACCGAGTCGAAGCGGCTGGTGATCATGAATCTGCTACGGCGTATCTTTGTTACCAGCGAGGCCCTGGATGCCCCCAAACGAACCATCAACCAACGCGAAAAGACCATCAAGGCGCTGAAGACCCAGATCCAGACCCTGTGGAAGACGGAAGAGGTGAGGGCGGTCAGGCCTGAGGTCCGTAACGAGATCCGACTTGGGCAGCACTATTTCCAGAACAGCCTGTTTGAGGCGGTTCCCCAGGTGTTTCGTCGCCTCAACGACGGCATCCAGCGTCTGTACGGAGAGCATGCGGATTACCACGGCATCCAACTGCCCCCCTTTCTACGCTTCGGCTCATGGATCGGTGGCGACCGGGACGGCAACCCTTTCGTCACTCCCGATGTGACCCGTCTGGCGCTGAACATGTCACAGCAGACAATCCTTCGGGAGTATCTGCGCCGGGTTGACGCCCTGATCTCGGAGTTGACCTTCTCTTACCGTTTCTGCAATCCCAGCTGGGCCTTCCGCGAGAGCCTGGATGCTGACATCGAGACCAGCCAGTCCCTCCTGAGAGACAATCCAAAGCGTTTTGAAGAAGAACCATACCGTCGCAAGCTCTACATTATGCGGCAGCGTCTAAGTCTCAACCTCGCCAATGTGGATGCCGCTATTGCCGGCACAACAGCGCCAAGAGACCCCGATGCTTACGCTAGTGAACAGACCTTTGTTAGAGATCTCAAACTGATCTCAACTTCCCTCTATAACCACGGAGACGGTGACGCTGCCAACAGTGCTTTGCGGGATCTGATCCACCTGGCGGAAACCTTCGGTTTCTACCTGACCAGTCTCGACATCCGCCAGGAGTCCACTGTACATACCACTGCGGTTGCCGAGATTCTGGCCAAGGCCGGGGTGAGCGACAACTATGGGGATCTGCCAGAGGCCGACAAGCTGGCAAAGCTTGAGACTGTCATCAGCGATGGAAACCTCTCCTCTGAGAATCTCTCCCTCTCAAAGGAGAGCCTTGGGGTACTGGAGGTCTTCAATCTCATTGCCGAGGCGAAACGGACCATCAGCCCGAAGGCCATCGGCCAATACGTCATCTCCATGACTCACCATGCCAGCCATATCATGGAGGTCGCCTTTCTCGGCAGCCTCTCAGGACTGCTGGGTCGAAATGAACAGGGGTGGTTCTGCCAATTGGAGATATCCCCTCTGTTCGAGACCATCGACGACCTGCGCCGTTGTGAATCGATTCTGGATGAGCTCTTCTCCAACCCCTGCTATCAATCCCTGCTCTCAGCCGCTGACCAGCGCCAGGAGGTGATGCTGGGTTACTCAGATTCAGCCAAGGATGGGGGCATCATGGCCTCCGCCTGGAATCTCTATCGGACCCAGAAACGAATCATCGCCCTGGCAGAGTCGAAAGGGATTCGCTGCAGACTCTTTCACGGACGCGGCGGTACTGTCGGCCGGGGAGGCGGCCCCTCCCACGACTCTATCCTCGCACAACCCGCCAATACAGTGAGAGGGGAGATAAAGATCACCGAACAGGGAGAGGTGCTTTCGAATAAATACAGTAACAGCGAGACCGCCATCTATGAGCTGACCATGGGCATCAGCGGCCTACTCAAAGCGAGCCAGGGCGTAGTGAGACAGATCGATAAGGACAACAAGAAGTACACCGAGGCGATGCAGGAGATCGCCGACCTGAGTGAGGTCCAGTTCCGCAAACTGACCGAGGAGACCCCGGGCTTTCTCGACTACTTCTATGAAGCCACGCCGGTGAATGAGATCGGCATGATGAATATCGGTTCCCGCCCTTCCCACCGCAATCAGGCCAGCCGGGCGAAATCCTCGGTACGGGCCATCGCCTGGGTCTTTGGCTGGGGCCAATCACGCCAGAATCTGCCGGGCTGGTACGGTATCGGCACCGCCCTGGCCAGTTGGCGCAAGCAGGGCAAAGGTCGTCTTAAACAGCTGCAGAAGATGTATAAAGAGTGGCCCTTCTTCCGTACTCTGCTCAGCAACACCCAGATGGCACTGTTCAAATCGGATATGACCATCGCGGCACAGTATGCCGACCTCTGTCTCGACAAGAAGACGAGAAAGTCGGTTTTCCGCGAGATCGAAAAGGAGTACAAACTTACCTGCAAACAGATACTCGAGATTGCACAGATCGATGAGCTGTTGGATGAAACCCCGGTCTTGAAACTTTCGCTGAGCCGGAGAGATGCCTATCTGGATCCCCTCAACTATATCCAGCTCGGCCTGATCCGCCACTATCGAGAGAGTCCTGACGACGACCAGACCCGGGAGTTGTGGTTGACACCGCTACTGCGCTCCATCAATGCCATCTCCGCCGGATTGAGAAATACCGGCTGAGTTATTCGGCATTAGATGGATTACCTGGAGAGGGAAAGCCGCTAGAATAGCCTGTCACTTGAATCAGACATACTCAAATAGATATAAACAGACATGACCATTACAAGATTTGGCCAAGCCGGCAGCCGCCGATGGCTTCTACCGCTTTGTTTTCTCGCGCTTTTGTCCGGCTGCAGCAGTGAACCTGACTACGCCAACGTCAAGGTCCAACGCTCACCTGCGGATGGCCTGACCTCATCGACTCTCGACAGCCACTATTTACAGCGACTGATCGACGAGACCCGGGAGGCCGCAGAGAAGAAACTGATGGACGCCTATGAGAGGAACAATATCCCTGAAGCAGAGCGCAACAGCCATGCGAAGGCGGAAGGACGTTTCGAGCAGTTTGGAGACCACCGCTTGGCGATCATCGATCTCAGCTATAGCGCCAATCCCATGCGGGTGAGCCGTCTTGTCGGCATAGTGCAGGACGAGTTGATCACGATCAGCTGTATCTCACCTCTGGGGGCACCCCCGGTCTATGCCTCAGGAGAGAGTCACTGCGCCGAAGTGGTCGCCTACCACTTCGCTTCTCAAGAGTAAGGCTTTTAGTTTGAAGCAACCCTGGCTGCTGGAGAGAGCATCAGACTGATGGTCTCATCTGACCTGGCCATCATCTCTTCGACCAGGGAGGAGACTGTCTCAACACTCAAACCGGTCTCTTCCCACACCGAGGGATCTATGGCCCACATCATCTCATCCACGCTGAAGCCTGCCAGCTGGCCTCGGGCAACGGCCCAAGCGATGTGTACCAGGGCGACATCACGGCGATACTCCGGCGCCTCTTTCGGACGATGGTGGTAAGCCGCCGCCATCTCCAACCCCTCCGGCATCCCCCAGGAACGCATCAGGGCAGCACCTACATCCATATGGTTGAATCCGAAGAGATCCTCTTCCGCCTCAGCAGAGACCCAATCGTCACCACCAGTCACCAGTAGAACCTCTCGAGCCTTGTCCGGCTGCGTCATATAGATCACCAGACGACCGACATCATGCAGCATACCCATGACAAATAGGCGTTCGCTGTGCAGTGTCTGGGTCTGCTGGGCAAGGATTTGAGACATCACCCCGGTCATGATCGATTGGCGCCAGAAGTCCTCCATATTGACCAACTCATTGGGGATCCCGGTGAAGGTCTTGACCGCTGTCGTCGCCACTACCAAGCTGCGAACCTCATCGCTGCCTGCAACCGCCACGGCCCGTGAGACCGTATCCACCTTAGAGAGCAGCCCGAAGAGTGCGCTATTGACCAACCGCAGCAAGCGTGCAGAGATATCAACATCCTGGGAGATGATCTCGGCCATGCGAGAAGCTGAGTAGTTGGGGGAGTCCACCATCTGATTCACCCGTATGCAGACATCGGGCAGTGAAACAAGACGGTCGATATTTTCAACGAGTGTTTCCGGCGTCACTTCTCTCTCCAAGTACGAGGCAGAAAAGCGAGCATAGGTAGATGACCTGTTAATGAGGAGAGTCCTAATCCTCGAACCTGGCTAAAGTCCATTTCAGCTCACCACATCTCCGAGCCCACTTACAATTTACATCCTTAGCTGATCAGTCCTTTTCTTTAGGTCTGACCAGCATAAACCGTAATTTTCATAGGGTATAAGTATTGGCTATCTTTTGCACACTGGCAAATGCGCCTGGACGGCACTTTTAACTCCGTCTCAGTATAGGCCATATCTCCATTTGTATAGGATTCAGCCACTTGACTCAATATCTTGAATTGTGATTTTCCCGCATCCTAGAAATAGAGACTCAGCCTCTCGTGGTATCAACTTCCTTCTCAGAATCCTTTCGTCGATTGTCTAGCCCTCGAACACGATGGGTCTCTTTCCGAAAGTTCGGCGCAAGAACAATTTATTCAATATTTAAAAAATCGAAGGAGCGGGACAAGGCATGGCGGATGGAACTACCCTCCTTTAAGCGACTGAATGAGATAGGTTTGAGAGCTCGCTTCCTGACAGACCGGAAAAGAGAAGATCTAAGTGACAAAGGGTATAACAAGATAGCAAGTTATCCCGTTGTCACTGCCTCCAGCAACGCCTGAAGCTGAGCTAAACGCGCCTTGGTTTCTATTTGTAATTCGTTTTCACTCAGAGACTGAATGAATCTATCGCCCTCATCACAAAGTGCCGCTAGCTGGCTGGGATCGAACAGGGTCACAGCCGCCTCGAAGGCCTCCTTCTCGGCACTCAATAGCACCGGCAGCAACTCATCCTGCTTGATAGGTGATTCGGGATCCAGCAGATCCGCTACCAGGGGATACTCCAGCAGCTCGTAGTGGAGTTGGCGGGCCTGCTCCTCCTGCTCCAGCTCCTGATGGGCGAGGGTATCATTCCCGGCCCCCTTCCAGACCGCCTGCATGATCACCGCCACCAGACGTACTATCGCCTCTTTGTTTGGCGTCTGATCATCCGCCAGGCGACAGGCCTGTTCGTAGGATTTATCCAGCCGCTCCTTCAGTTCGAGAATCACATCGCTCTGTTCATGAGGTCCGAGAGATACGGCTTCACCGACCAGACCACGCAGATCACGGATATAGGCCTCCAGCTCCTCATGGTCGAGTCGTTGCGCCTCGGTCAACTCTGCCTGAGTGAACTGACGCTGCGCTTGTGGAAAGAGTGGATTGTCCTGTTTTCTTATCAGATGTCGTTCGTGCCGGCCGGGCAGTTCACTAAACAGCAGTCGCATGGTTCACCCCGAGATGTGTGGGAATCTATTGTTCCCTATCTATTCGAGAAGCATTTTTACCATGAATCGGCCCCCCTGGGGCAATATCAGAGGAACAAATCAACGAACGCCAGCGTTCTTTGCCCTCTTTAACCCGGAAACCCAATAAAACTGTGATCAATCATAGAAATTATTTTCGCTAGCTTAGGATTTATTGATAAATATCAGTTCCCCGTGCAAAAAAAAATATTAACCTACTTTTTGCAGTGTTATCAGCGAATGATTCGCTCAACCACTGCGTGTTAGTGGAATCATGTCTTCCGGAGGACATTGCAATGTTAGGAAGTGATAATGCGATTATTGGCGCTATCGCCATACTCATTTTAGGTATTGTTGTTTCAGTTTTGATTGGCTAACCACAACAGGGGTGGGAGCCAGACTCCCACCCCAAGAAATTTTCTTCCCCTCCCATAGCACTCTTTCCCCCATCCACTACACTCTAAAGATTGCCCTGTTCGGGTGAGTGGAGGCATCAGGCAGTCGTCTCTACCGGATAATCCCTAGACTTGCTGAAGGTGCCCGATGACAATCACCGGCCTGTACGACCTATCTCTTTGGGGCGCTATCGCCCTGACTCTGGGCCTGACCCATATCACCATCGTTGCTGTTACCGTCTTTCTGCACCGCCACCAGGCCCATCGGGCGCTGGAACTGCATCCGCTGTTGAGCCACTTTTTTCGTTTCTGGCTCTGGCTGACCACCGGCATGGTGACCCGGGAGTGGGTTGCGATCCACCGCAAACACCACGCCAAGTGTGAAACCGAAGAGGACCCTCACAGCCCTCAGTGTAAAGGGATCCGTAAGGTCCTCTGGCAGGGCGCCGAACTCTATCAGGAGGAAGCCGCCAAACCGGAGACTCTCCAGCGCTACGGCAAAGGCACCCCGGACGACTGGCTTGAGCGGAAGATCTATACCCCTTACCACTATCACGGTGTCAGCCTGTTGCTGATCGTTCAGTTTCTCCTCTTCGGGCCTATCGGCATCGCCATCTGGGCGATTCAGATGATCTGGATCCCCTTCTGGGCCGCCGGTGTGATCAACGGCATCGGACACTTCTGGGGTTATCGCAACTTCGAGATCGCCAACGCCTCCAGCAATATCCTGCCCTGGGGAATCTTCATCGGCGGTGAGGAGTTACACAACAATCACCACACCTATGCCCACTCCGCCAAGCTCTCCATCCGTCCTTGGGAAGTCGACATCGGCTGGGGTTATATTCGGCTGTTCAGCCTTCTTCGGCTTGCGAAGATCAATCAAACAGCCCCTGTTCCCCATTTGATTCCTGCACGACCTCAACTCGATCTGGGAGCGGCCCAATCCCTCTCAACCCTTCGTCTGCAACTCCTCAGTGACTATCGGCACAAGGTGCTGCTACCGGTATTACGATCCGAGATCCATGCCAGTGCAAAGCGCTCCTGGAGACGCCTCTATCGAAAAGCCAAGCAATTGGCGAGAAGGGATCAGCACCTGCTGAACGAAAAAGACAGAGCGCGTCTGCATGAGATCCTCGACCTGAGTAGCGCTATACAGACAGTCTATCAGTTGAGGTTACAACTACAGGATGTGTGGGAGGGTCAGGGCGCGAGCTTGGAGTCTCGCCTCGAGGCGCTAAAAATCTGGTGCAAAGAGGCGGAAAACAGCGGCATTCAGGCGCTACAGGAATTTGTTCTCTTGATGCGTCGTTATGAGACAGACAAGGCGCTCAATCGCTCTTGGCCCTCTTGAGCTCTTCCTCGATATAACGTTTCACATAGCGCTGCCCGTTGATGGTGGAGCTCAATACCCAGACAAGGATAAAAAGAGAGATGCCCAAGGTCAGGGGTAACGCCTTGGGAATCAACAGGCTCAACAGCAACATCGCCAGCACGACAGCGCCGATGAAGGTAAACCCCCGACGCCAGGCCTGGCGGATCACTTGCTGGGCGGCTTCAGAGGTCTCTATTCCCGCCTTGAGCAAACTCTCTCGCATGCTCTCGTAACCCCGTTGATGTCGGGACTCGAGCCGGCCAAAGGGGTCGTTAAGCTTCATTCAATCCTCCGCTACAAACTCGGATGAGTCTCTGCAACAGGGGATGAAAACCCTGTAAATTGCATACAAATCCAGAAACCATCTTGAAAACTCAGGCCGTGACTCCATGTCAAAGATTAGGAAACCATTCGCGGTTGCAAGCGCAATACCGCAATTGGGTCGCAACACTAACCATCTTCTCATGAGGAGGTAACAAATGTTAGGCAGTGACAATGCAATCATCGGCTCCATCGCTATTCTGATACTGGGCATCGTTGTCGCGGTGCTTGTCAGCTAAAGGAAAAGGGGGCGGGGCTTTATGTCCCGCCCAGATCACTAACAGCCAATATCTGTCTCGACATCAAAACCGGGATTGATTGCCTCGTAGAGTGAGGAGTAGTCATCCTCTCCATAGCCCGCCTCTCTACCCGTGAGAAAGACCTTCAGCATCGCCTCGATAATCGTAGCGTTGATACCCGCATCCTCCGCCACCTGTTTGAACAAACCCGTATCCTTGATCAGGTGCTTGAGGGGGAAGTTGGGATTGCTGTAGTCGTGGTCGATAAATTTCTGCAGTTTCTTGTCGAAGGTGGGGGCGTAGAGTGCGCTCTCCCGCAACAGCTTCATAAACAGCTCCACCTCGACCCCTTCCGCCCGAATCAGGCCGAGGCTGTGTGAGAAGCCGGCGGTCAAAGCGGCGATCAGCTGATTCATCGCCAGTTTGGTAGCGGCTCCCTGGCCAAGGCTGCCAATATATTCGACCTCTTTACCCAGACATCTGAGCATCAACAGACAGTGCTGGTAGACCGGCTCAGGTCCCGCCGCCATGATGATCAGCTGACCGCTTCTCGCCTCGGGTAGACTGCCCAACACCGGCGCTTCCAGATACTCTCCACCCCGCTCTCCTATCCGGACACCAATCTCACGGCTCTCGTTGGGCGCAATGGTGCCCATCTGTAATACGGTTTTACCTTGCAGGGAGGAGGGGGCCTGATCACCGAAAAGGACGGTATCGATCGCCTCCGCATCGCTCAGGGTGAGAATGATCATCTCCCCTGCATCGATAGCCGCGACCAAATCGGCCTCCACCGTCAAACCCGCTTCAGCCGCTTTCTGCAGGGGCTCGCCGGAACGATTCCAGACCACGACCTCATGCCCGCACTGTTGCAGACGTAATGCCATGGGCTGCCCCATGAGACCAAGACCAAGCAGGGTGACCTTCATCGTCAGCTTCTCCTGAATA
>JBNKMQ010000002.1:0-8758 GCA_050293225.1 Sedimenticolaceae bacterium | reverse complement strand
TCTTTTGGGACTACTTCATGCAGAAGCGTTCCCCCAAATCGGCTCCCAAACCTGATGACCTCTTTCTTATCCACTCCAACATCAATCAGGTCAGAGACCTGTTCGAGACCTGGAATGATGAAGCGGCAATGGCACTATTGGAGCAGCTCGAAGAGGAGTGTTGTTGAGGATTGGGCCTGGATAGTCCCGGCCCAAATATCTGACAGTCCGGAGATGGTGCCGTCGTCGAGACGGGAGGACTCGAGGTAGAAGTTGTAGCAGAGGTCTTTCAGCTCATCATCACCGCGAACCTTCATGGCTGCCCGCGGATGTTGGTTGAAGTGGCCGCCGATACCGTAGATGTCATTGAAGCCCCACTCGATCTCTTTGCGCAGGGGGATAAACTGCTCCTGAATCACCTTGTAGATCGGCCTGACATCGAACTTGGGGTTCTTGAGGAAGTTGAGCAACAGCTCCAGGTTGCAGTTACCGGCGCCGCGGCCGATGCCGTTGACCGTCGCATCGAGCAGATTGACGCCGTCGATGATCGCCTGCTGGGTGTTGGAGAAGGCGAGCTGCTGGTTGTTGTGGGCGTGAAAGCCGAGCTCCTTGCTGGGGGCGTGCTTCTTATACAGCTTGAGATAGTCGGTCACCTGTTCGGAGTAGAAGGCGCCATAGCTGTCGACCAGGTAGAGGTAGTCGAGCTCCGGGGTCTCTTCAACCTGGTTCAGGGCTTCGATCAGATCGGTGCGGATGGCGGCGGAGCAGGCCATGATGTTGATGGTGGTCTCATAGCCCAGATCCTTGGAGCGCTTGACCAGATCGAGACCTTTGTCGATGTCAGGCACGTAGCAGGCGACCCGGGCCATATCGAAGGGGCTCTGATCTCTGGGCTTGAGGCTGTCGATATCGACCCGGCCGATATCGAACATCACGGCGACCAGAGGGCGGTTTTCGCACTCGTGGGAGTCGATGATCATCTTCAGATCGTCGTCATCGCAGAAGTTCCACTTGCCATATTTGTCCCGGGTGTACTCATCGCTCTCTGTCAGTTTCTTGCCCAGCTCTATGACATCGACGCTGGCATCGCAGGCGGCGGCATAGACGGCTTTGACAAAGTCGTCGGTGAATTGGAAGTTGTTGATCAGTCCACCATCTCGAATGGTACAGTCCAGGACTTTCAGCTCTTTACGGAACACGTTGGATTCCTCATGACAGGGGTGAAGTGGGAGCCCGGTAAGGGCAGCGCAGACGGATTTGTGTGTACAGACACTAGTCTAACTGATGTATATGGGTCGGGCCAGACGTAGCAGGGGCTTGTTCAGTAGCGTCCTGCACCAATTAATCGTTTTCGCCAATAGGGGCTCTCCAGGTGGGAGAGCGTGACCCGCTTTTGGCTGGTTGAGGCGTGGATGAATTTTCCTTCGCCTACATAGAGCCCCACATGGGAAGGACTTTTTCTCTCGATGCGAAAGAAGAGCAGATCTCCCGGCTGGATGCGCTCACTTCTGACGGGCAGGGACTGGCGGTATTGATCCGTCGAGGTGCGGGGGATCTCGATGCCGCTGCGGGTGTATGCGTAGTAGACCAGTCCGCTGCAGTCGAATCCCTTTGGTGAGATCCCGCCATAGCGATAGGGTCTTTTGAGTTGCGCCAGGGCAATCTCCACTGCCGGATGGCTTTCTGGTGAGTCGCCGGATTGGGAGTATTGTTGGCTGGGCTGCTGAGAGGCACCCGTTGTCGTCGGAGCGGAGCTGCACCCAGAGATAACGAATGGAATGAACAGCGCGAGAAACCACAGCAGTGGAGTATAAGGAAATCTTATTTGTCTGGGCGGTTGAAGCATAATCTACGAATCGACTGATTTTCGAATAACTATAGCAGAGAGGAAATCTCATCATGTTTCGACGCTCACCTATTCTCAGATATCTATATTTTGTTTATGTTCATTATTCGCAGTGAGTAAAAATAGTGAACCAGAGCACGATTTTTAAGGTTTTTTTCCTATTTTGGTCTACGGGTCCCCAATCAACATTCAGTCAATTTAGTATTGATCTATAATTACCAACTCGTCAGGAAAGACTTGTGAATGGAGGCCATTTTCACGAAGTCTTAACACTCAGTATTTCGAGTTTGGCTAAGTCGGCCGAAGTGCGCTGAGAGATCTCCTTTCTCGACTGATCGATAGTCCATCTACCGTTATCTTGTGGAGACAGCGCTTCCGCCTGAGTCTTAGCGATTAATTTGCTCATAGGGAGATTGACAGATGAAGCCCTTTCTCAGTTGGCGAGATGATTGGCTTTTAGGTCTGCATGTCTTGGATGAACAGCACTTAGCGCTAGCTAACCAATTGAACTTGATCCACGATCTCATGCAACATGAGGGAACTAGGCTGGGATGTAACTCCAAGGCTTGTCGGCATCTCCTTGATCTTGTCGAAATGACCCGCGAACACTTCCATGATGAGGAAATGGTGATGCGGGACTGCGACTATCCTGATCTGACAGAACACCATCGGGAGCATGTCATGCTGCTGGCGGAGCTGCAGGATCTGATTCGCGAGATCAAAGATGGTGAGCGGCAGTTCACTATGCAGACACTGAGGGCACTGAAGCTTTGGCAGATTGACCATGTGATCGGTAGTGATAAAGAATTTGTTGAGTTCTACAATGAACAGTTGCCACCGGAAGTAGAGTCGGTCTCAGATGTTCAATACTGGCAATCGGCCTGAGTTCAGACGGATCCGTTACATTTACCCTGGCACAATGGTACTCAGTTACCATTGTGCCCCTCCCTGTAAAGTAGATTGCTCTCTCAGGCGGTGAGAGAGGTCTTGTTGGGGATCGCTATCTCTGCCCGCAATATCTTGGAGGCTTCAACCATCCGGGTGAGGGAAGGTACCACCTCCTCCCACTGACGGGTCTTCAATCCGCAATCGGGATTGATCCAGAGGCGTTGCGAAGGAATCCGCTTCATCGCCTGCCGCATCAAAGTAACCATCTCTTCGGTTTCAGGGATATTCGGCGTGTGGATGTCATAGACACCGGGGCCGATTGCATTGGGATAGTCGAACGCATCGAAAACATCCAGCAGCTCCATGTCTGAGCGGGATGTCTCAATGGTGATGACATCCGCATCCATGGCGGCGATGGATTCGATGATGTCATTGAATTCCGAATAGCACATATGGGTGTGGATCTGGGTTCTATCCTGCACGCCATTGGCCATCAGCCGAAACGCGTCCACTGCCCAGTCGAGATAGTTTTGCCACTCGCGGCGTCTCAGGGGCAGGCCTTCACGCAGGGCTGCCTCGTCGATCTGAATAACCTGAGTGCCCGCCTGTTCCAGCTCAAGCACTTCATCCCGTAGGGCGAGAGCCAATTGTCGACAGGTGATTGACTCGGGCTGGTCGTCCCGTACGAATGACCAGTTGAGCATGGTCACCGGACCGGTGAGCATCCCTTTTACCGGCTTGTCGGTCAGGGATTGGGCATAGCCGATCCAGTCGAGAGTGATCGCCGCCGGTCTTGTGATATCGCCATAGATGACAGGTGGCTTAACGCAGCGGGATCCATAGGACTGTACCCAGCCAAACTGGGTAAAGAGATAACCGTCGAGATGTTCGGCAAAGTACTCGACCATGTCGTTGCGCTCCGGTTCGCCGTGTACCAACACATCCAGGCCGATCAGTCCCTGTTGATCGATACAGTGGCGAATCTCACGGCGCATGGCAGCCTGGTACTCCTGGCTTGAGATATCGCCAGTACGATAACGTTTACGTGTCTGGCGAATCAGACGGGTCTGGGGAAAAGAGCCGATGGTGGTGGTGGGAAAGTCGGGCAGGGAGAGTCTCTCTTGCTGTAGTGGGTGTCGGCGGGTGAAATCGCTCTGGCGTTGGCCCATAGACGTTGTCACCTGAACCAGACGTTCCTGCACTTCTGGCTTGTTTACACGGGTGGAGTGGCGTTTGCTTTCGACCGCTTTGCGATTTTGTGCCAACTCGTCGGCGACACTTTCACGACCTTCGGTCAGGGCTTTGGCGATGGTCTCCAGTTCGTCCAGCTTTTGTCGGGCGAAGCTGAGCCAGGATCTGATTTCCGGGTCGAGTGAGACTTCCGCATCGAGATCCACCGGCAGATGGAGCAGAGAGCAGGAGGGTGCCAGCCAGAGTCGATCGCCGAGACGTTGTTGAATGGGTTCCAGCCAGTCGAGCAGATCGTTCAGGTCTGATCGCCAGATATTCCGTCCATTGATGATGCCCAGGGAGAGGTGTTTATGCACCGTCAGCCAGTCGATCAGTTTGCTGGTCTCCTCCCGCTGACCGCTGGTATCGATATGGATGCCGGCGACCGGCAGCTCACAGGCGAGCTGAAGATTCTCTGCCAGCTCACCAAAGTAGGTGGTCAGCATCAGCTTCAGCGGATTGCGTTGAAAGTGGAAATAGCTTTTGCGCAGGGCGTGCTGCCAGTCGCTCTCCAGTTCTGTGACCAGGATGGGTTCATCGATCTGCAGCCACTCGCAGCCGGCATCAGCGAGTCGAGTAAAGAGTTCACTGTAGAGCGGCAGCAGACGATCCAAAAGATCAAGCCGGTGACCGTCATCCTTCTGTTTGCCGAGCCAGAGATAGGTGACGGGCCCCAACACTACCGGTTTCACATTGTGTCCCGCCTGCTTGGCCTCTTCGATCTGCGCAAGAAGGGCATCGGGGTTGAGACTGAAATGGGTGTCGCGATGGAACTCCGGCACGATGTAGTGGTAGTTGGTGTCGAACCACTTGGTCATCTCACCGGCACTCTCCGGTGGTGTGTCCAGGCGGGAGCGGCCCCGAGCGACGCGGAAGTAGTTGTCCAGAGGGCTGATCTCCGCTGCCTGTTGGAAGCGGGGTGGCAGATTGCCCAGCAGGAAACTGGTGTCGAGGACATGGTCGTAGAGGGAGAAATCGCCAACCGTCTGCCAATCGAGCCGGTTTTGAAAAGCCAAATGCTCAAGACGCAGGGCTGTTGCAGTCTGCTTTAGCTCGGCCTCTTCAGTACTGCCCCTCCAATAGGCCTCCAGGGCGAACTTCAGCTCTCGATTGGTGCCGATGCGGGGGAATCCCAAAGTGTGTGTCCTGGCCATCTTCGTTTCCTGTTGATTGAGTGATGCTGCGAATTTTATTTTTTTGAGTTATGAAATAATAATGATATAAATCGCCTGATTAATGAGGATAACTAATAGATGATTGAGCTGGCCCATCTCAAAATTGTCGCGGCCCTCTCCCGTCACGGCACATTGACTGCGGCCTCAAGCGCCCTTTGTCTGACCCAATCGGCCCTCTCCCATCAGATTCGCTATCTGGAGAAGCGGCTGGGGATCAAGATCTGGCAGAAGGAGGGAAGACGTCTGCGACTGACCCGGGCGGGGAGGGCTCTGCTGGATAGTGCCGAAGCGATACTCCCCCAGGTGGAGCAGACGGAGATCAAACTCAAGGCGATGGCGGAGGGGAGAGAGGGACAGCTGCGTATCGGTGTGGAGTGCTACCCCTGCTATGAGTGGCTGACAGGCATCATCGCCAACTATCTGGGTGCGGAGCCCGGGGTGGATGTGGATATCGTCCACCAGTTTCAGTTCAGCGGGCTCGAGGGGTTGCAGAAGCGCCATGTCGATCTGCTGGTGACGCCGGACAGATTCGACCAGGCGGGCATTGTCTTCGAGAGCCTGTTTAAGTATGAGCTGGTGCTGCTGGTGGCGGAGTCTGATCCCTTGGCAACAGGATCCCATGTGCTGCCGGAAGATCTGCGGGAGAGGGCATTGATCACATTCCCGGTCCCCCCTGAACGTCTCGATCTGCTGACAGGCTTTCTCTGGCCCGCCAATATCCAGCCCATGGCGCTGAAGCCGATCGAATCCATCGAGATCATGTTGCAGCTGGTAGCGAATCGCCGTGGGGCCTGTACGCTTCCTCTCTGGCTGGCCAAGCTGGCCTGTGCTCGATTACCGCTTAGGTGGCTCCACCTGGGTGAAGCGGGGCTCCACTCTGAACTGCTTGGCGCCTTTCGGGATGAGGATGCGGAGTTGGCCTACCTGCAAAGGTTTCTGCAGATGAGTCGCCAGTTCAAAGATGAGGGGATCACCGCGTCGCTCAGCTATTGACGCCGGGAATTTACTGAGCGATTGAAACACTGCACACTGTGGGTAAAAGAGCTAGCGCCAGTGTGAGAGAGTGTCAGGGAGTTGCTTTGCAGATAGGAGCCAGGCATGGCCATCAGTGTATTCGATCTGTTTAAGATAGGCATTGGGCCTTCCAGTTCCCATACGGTGGGTCCCATGCTGGCGGCTGCCCGCTTTGCCCGCCAGCTCGCGGAATCAGACAGCCTTGCGCAAGTGGCAAGAGTCAGGATTGAACTCTTTGGTTCACTGGGCGCCACGGGTAAAGGGCATGGTACCGATAAGGCGCTGATGCTCGGCTTGATGGGGGAGAGTCCCGAAAGCGTCGATGTGGCATCGGTGCCGGATCGGATCAATGAGATAGAGGCGTGCCATAAGATCAGGCTGCTTGCTGACTGCCTGCTTGAGTTTGAACCGGATCGGGATCTGCTTTTTCATCGTAATCAGCAGCTCGATTTCCACGCCAACGGCATGTTGTTTGAAGCACTGAATGGCAGTGGTGAGCCTCTGCTGTCCCGTCGCTTCTACTCAGTGGGTGGTGGGTTCGTAGTGCAGGAGGATGAGCGGGGTGAGCCGATCCTGGTGGAAGATCAGACTCCCCTCAAATACCCCTTCAGGAGCGGCGAAGAGCTGTTGGCTCAATGCGAAGAGCATGGCCTCTCCATCAGTCAACTGATGCTGGAGAACGAGAAGGCCTGGCGAAGCGAAGGCGAGATCAGGGATGGGCTGCTGGAGATATGGCGTGTCATGCAGACCTGTGTCGAGCAGGGTTGTGAGACCGAGGGGCTGCTGCCTGGAGGGCTCAAGGTCAAACGTCGCGCACCCAGACTATTGCGGCAACTCAGGAGTGAGGCTGAACTGAACAATGTTCCTCTGGGTACCATGGACTGGGTCAACCTCTTCGCGCTTGCGGTGAATGAGGAGAACGCCGGCGGCGGCCGGGTAGTGACCGCACCGACCAATGGGGCCGCAGGAATCATCCCCGCAGTAATGCACTACTACTGGCGCTACTCTCCCGGTGCCAGCGAAGACGGCCTGGTGCGTTTTCTCCTCTGTGCCGGCGCCATCGGTATTCTCTACAAGGAGAACGCCTCCATCTCCGGTGCCGAAGTGGGCTGTCAGGGTGAGGTCGGTTCCGCCTGTTCCATGGCAGCGGGGGCACTCACCGAAGTGTTGGGCGGTACACCCAAACAGGTGGAGAATGCCGCTGAGATCGGAATGGAGCACAACCTGGGATTGACCTGCGACCCTGTTGGCGGCCTAGTGCAGGTGCCCTGTATCGAACGTAACGCCATGGGTGCGGTGAAGGCGATCAATGCGGCCCGCATGGCCCTGCGCGGGGACGGATCGCACTTCGTCTCCCTGGACAAGGTGATCAAGACCATGCGTGAGACCGGGGCGGATATGCAGACAAAGTATAAAGAGACATCCCGGGGTGGTCTGGCGGTCAATCTCGTAGAGTGCTGAGGATCTGTCAGGGGAACGAGGTCAAAAGGTTAATTTAAGAGATTACGTGGTTTCACCTATTTTTTCTGTGTGATAACCCGATTAGAATGGCAAAGTGAGCCGACGGAGTCGTATTAGCAGTATCCAGGCTGATTGAATGGGATGAGATCACATGTCTGAGATGGTTAAAAATGAGAGATTCCTCAGTTGGAGTGAGGCCTGTCGTTACGTTGGGGACGAGCGTGTACTGAATGAGACCGATGAGCTCTATTTGATGTACACAGGGTTTGCTTCGGTCGAGATGGAGGAGAAGTCCTACGACAGGGTTCATGTAAACGGCTACCTTCGTCTCTACCCCTCCGATCTTAAAGACCTGAGAAACGGTATGACAGTGGGCTGTAACAGCGCCCTGATCAATGGCTTTATGTCGATCAATGGCGACTACAACAAGTCACTGCTGGAGAAGTTCCTCGTATTTGACGATGAGCTGACCATTGGCGTGGCCGGTGATGATGCATCCAAGCATGATCTGTACTATCCCGAGAATATCTATCTGAGAGAGTCGGATCTGGTAAAGATCTGCGATCGGTTTGGTCTGTCACCCAAAGCGGATGAGGCAGGGTCAGCTTCCAATGCAGTCCAGGTTGAGCGCGAACGGGAGCTGCTGCAGATAATCGGTTCCCTCGCCTTTCAGTTGGCGAAAGAGAGGAAGATCGATTTAGCCACCGACTGGCACCACCTCTCTGATTCGTTTATTGATGAGCTGTTTGAGACCATGGAGTCTCTGGGTATCAGCGTTGAAGGTAAACGGAAGTTTCAATATGAGAGGCTTATCTCTGAGGGTGTCAGGTTTGTACATGATCGGGTTTCGGGTGCTTAGGAAGCTGGCTTACGAGAACGATATATCCCTTTAGTGAAAACGGAAATAGCCGCCACAGACAGCCTGCGTCCAGAGTAACTGTCTGATTCTATAACTTATTAATTCTTCTACACTATCTGGTGTTTTTATCCCCTGTTTTTAGCTTGGGTATTGGGCTTGCATATTGCAATACCTGACTATATTACTATGTTATTCTTCCTGTGCAGGTATTGTTCGACTTGATAGATCCAGCAGGTGATCGATGGTTGAGTCAGAAGCAATCGCAGGTTGATTTAGAGAGTCACTATATTGAGTTAAGAATCTTTG
>JBNKMQ010000001.1:0-2903 GCA_050293225.1 Sedimenticolaceae bacterium | reverse complement strand
GCGCGGGACGCTGCCACCAGAGAGTGAGTAGATACGCGAAAGCTTTAAAGAAACCGGATTTGGTATTAATATTAGATACTAAAGGATTAAATTAATAGAGCTTTTCACAAAATAGTTTAATTATACAAGCCCCATTACTACCGTTGTCATATCTCCATCACGGAGAGATCACACACAACGAATGGAGCTTTATCATGTACAGTTTAACGAAGCAGGTTAAATTCCTGGTTGCCGGTATCTCGCTGCTGGCCACCCAGGGCGCATTTGCGGCAGGCCTGATGACCCCCAAGTCGGCAAACCTCCCTCAACTGGAAATCAGGCAGCACCATGTCGAGGTCACCATCGAGGATGGCTACGCGGTCACCTCGGTAGAACAGGTTTTCCACAACCCCAACGACACTGAGCTCGAAGCCATCTACTCATTCCCGGTGCCGGAAAAGGCTTCCGTGGGAGAGTTCACCTACTGGATTGACGGCAAGCCGGTTACCGGCGAGGTCTTGGAGAAGCAACGGGCAAGAGAGGTCTATCAGCAGGAACGGGAGCAAGGCAGGGAAGCCGCGCTGACCGAACAGGAGAGTTACCGCACATTCGACAGTTATGTCTCCCCGGTCAAATCCAGGCAGGACGTGAGAATCCGTCTGGTCTACATCCAGCCCGCGCATGTGGACAGTGGAATCGGACGCTACGTCTACCCGCTCGAGGAGGGAGGCGTGGATGAGCAGCGACTCGCCTTCTGGAGCTACAACGATGTGGTCACCGAAGCGTTCAGTTTCGATCTGAAGCTGCGCTCATCCTACCCCATCGATGACATGCGGCTACCCCGGCATCCACAGGCATCAGCAGTCGCCGGCTCACCTCAGGAGTGGTCCGTTTCTCTGCACAACGGCCAGGCCGGTGGGGAACAGGAGCAGACACGGACTCCATCCACCGCCATTCATAAACTCGATAAGGACATAGTGGTCTACTGGCGGCATCAACAGGGCCTGCCCGGCTCTGTGGATATGCTCACCCACAAAGAGCCTGGTAAAGATCGCGGCACCTTCATGCTCACGCTAACCCCGGGTGATGACCTGGCCGCCATCAACGAAGGTCGCGACTGGGTATTCGTGCTCGACCTCTCGGGTTCCATGAAAGGCAAGTATCAGAGCCTGGTCGAAGGTGTCCGCAGGGGGCTGGCGAATCTCTCCGCAAACGACCGCTTCAAGATCGTGCTGTTCAATGACCATGCAAAGGAGCTCACCTCGGGTTACCTGCAGGCAACGGCGGAAAACGCCCGACGCATGCTTGACAGGCTCGAGAACACCGGTCCGTCCGGCAGCACCAATCTCTATGCCGGTCTGGAGCATGGCATCAAGGGTCTCGATTCCGATCGTTCCAGCGCCATCATTCTGGTCACCGATGGTGTCGCCAATGTCGGTATCACTGAGAAAAAGGAGTTTCTCGAACTGCTGGAACAGTATGACGTCAGACTCTTCAGTTTCGTCATGGGCAACAGCGCCAACCGCCCGTTGCTCGAGGGGATGACCAAAATCTCCAATGGTTTTTCCATAAACGTCTCCAATAGCGACGACATTGTCGGTGAGTTGCTGTTGGTCACCGACAAACTCACCCATGAAGCACTGCACGATATCGACCTCAGGATACGCGGGGTGAAAGTAAAAGATCTGACACCTGCAAGAATCGGTTCTCTCTACCGGGGCCGGCAGTTGATTCTGTTCGGTCACTATTGGGGTGACGGCATGGCTGATGTCACCCTTGGCGGCAAGGTTTCGGGCAAGCCCAAAGAGTACTCTTCGCGGTTCGAATTCCCGAGCCAAAGCACGCGCAATCCCGAGATCGAGCGGCTCTGGGCATTCGCCACCATCGAGGACCTGCAAAACCAGATGGACTACCTTGGGGAAGACGCCGACAGTCGTCAGGCGATCGTCGATCTGGCCAAGGAGTACGGTCTGGTCACCGATTACACATCGATGATGGTAGTGCGGGAGGAACAGTTCCAGCACTATGGGATCGAGCGCCGCAATCAGGCCAGGGTCGCCACGGAACAGGCAGCACGGCAGCAGCGAAGTGCAACGCCCGTGGTCGACAACAGAGTCGACACACAACAACCGATGTACGACAAACCTCGCGCCTACCCCTCGTCACGACACAGCGGTGGTGGAGCCCTGGGGCCTTGGCTGCTGCTGCTTCTCTATCCGATATTGAAGGCCGGCCAGCATCGACGCAAGGCTGATTGAGAACCGCCCCGATCAACGGCCAGGCATATGCCTGGTCCGGGGTCCGCTGAGAGGAGTTGGATGATGAAATTTCCCATATTGACGCTTGGCGCCATCCTGCTTGCCACACTCATCATGGCCATGCCTCAACTCCATGGTCGATTCTACTTTGAGCTCTCCCCTCTCTTATCCGGAGAGTGGTGGCGCTTGCTGAGCGGTCATCTGATCCACTCCGACTGGCAACACTGGTTCTGGAATGTTGCGGCCCTGGCGGTTCTCGGGAGCTATCTCGAACAACATTCAGGACGCCTGTGGTTTACGGGAATACTCGCAGGTATCGCGAGCGTTGATATCCTGCTCTTGTCCGACTGGGCCCAGGTCACCAGATACTGCGGTCTCTCCGGGGTACTCAATACACTGCTGGTGCTCGCGCTGTTTCACTATTGGCGGGAGACCCGCTCAGCCTGGGTCATCGTCGCTGCCCTTGTCTGTCTGAGCAAATTGACCCTGGAACTGTTTTTCGAAACCTCGCTGATCACCCACATATCATGGCCGCCTTTTCCGCCCGCTCATCTGGCGGGTACGCTGGGCGGAGTTATCCTGATCTTGATTGTGGTGCGCCAACCCGCATCTGCCCCACGATAAACCACATCTGGAAGTAAAAAATCTGTTCATGAGATCATTCGA